>JBLNCE010000115.1:0-28326 GCA_050260415.1 Bacteroidota bacterium
CCGCCGCTCCCCCGCCGGATCGGGCACGACGACGGTAACGGCGGTATCGATCCGCGGCAACCCTTCCGGGCCGAACTCGACATCGATCACAGGTCCGACGACTTGCACCACGCGGCCCTCGTACATGATTAGATCCTTTCCTTTATCAAGTTGGACGGGTGAGGTGAACGGGTGAAGAGGTGAAGGGGTGAAAACCATAAACGTGATCCCGGTCTTCACCCTCTCACCCGCTCACCTCTTCACCCCTTCACTCCAAAACTTCCGCCCCGCCCACGATCTCGGCGATCTCCCGCGTAATCTGACCCTGGCGCGCCCGATGGTATTCCAGGAGGAGCCCGTCGATCATCTCGCCCGCGTTATCCGTCGCGTTGCTCATGGCGGTCATCCTGGCGCCGAGTTCGCCGGCCTCGCATTCGAGAAAGGCCCTGAAGATCTCGCTCTCCACGTAACGCGGCAGGATGCCGTCCAGGACCTGTTTGCGGGTGGGCTCGAAGAGGAAGAGCCCTTCCGGAGTTCGCTGCGTGGCCAGTTCGGGATCCACCGGCAGGAGCTGGAAGACCCTGGGGCGCTGTTGGAGCGCGGAGTAAAACTTGGCATAGACTAGATGGATACTATCGCAACGTTCGTACAGATACTCGTCGAGCAACCGTCCGGCCAGGGACTTGGCCGTGGTAAAGGAAACCCCCCGCGCGGATTCGGTGAATACGTAATCCACCGGGCGGTTCTCCCGCCGCATGATGCGCGCCCCTTGCCGTCCGACGACATAAAGGCCCACCGCCTGTCTGGCGCGCAACTCCTCCGCGAACGCCAGCGCCCTCCTGACGACATGCTCGTGGTAGCCGCCGCAAAGACCGCGATCGCCGGTAAAGATTACCACGAGCGCCCGGCGCCGTTGAGTGTGGGGGCGCAACAGCGGGTTATACGACCAGGGCGTCACCGCGGCTAGATCCAACGTTACTTCCGCCATCTTGCGCGCATACGGCCGGGCGGCTTCCACGCGCTCCTGCGCCCTTTTGAGCCGGGCTGCGGCCACGAGCTTCATCGCCCTGGTAATATGCTGGATACTCCGGATACTCCGGATCCGATGGTTGATATGGCGCACCGTGGCCAACGCCCGTCACCCCTGCTCGGTTCGCGTCCCGTCGCGAACGGCTAGATGATCGCGGAACCTTCTGAACACCCGTTCGAGCGTCTCGGTGACGGTCCGATCCAGCACGCCGGTGCCCTGCAAACGCGCGCGGAGGCTCGGCGCGTCGGTCTGGATATACTTCAAGAGCTCGAGTTCGGTCTTTTTGATGTCACGGGTGGGCACATCCTCAAAATAGCCGTTGGTGACCGCGTAGATCAGGATTACCTGGTCTTCCACGGACATCGGGTGGTACTGCTCCTGCTTTAGCAGTTCGACGATCTTCTCCCCGCGGTTGAGCCGCGCCCGCGTAGTCCGGTCGAGTTCCGCGCCGAACTGCGCGAATGCCTCCAACTCCCGGTACTGTGCCAAATCCAGACGCAGATGCGCCGAGACCTTCTTCATCGCTTGCGTTTGCGCGTTACCGCCCACCCTGGAGACGGACAAGCCTACGTTGATCGCCGGCCTGACACCGGCAAAGAAGAGATCCGAGGAGAGGATGATCTGTCCGTCGGTAATGGAGATGACATTGGTGGGAATATAGGCGGAAACATCGCCGGCCTGAGTCTCGACAATGGGCAGGGCGGTCAGGGAGCCGCCGCCGTTCTCCTCGTTCAATTTACAAGCCCGCTCCAAAAGACGCGAATGAAGGTAGAAGATATCGCCGGGGAAAGCTTCCCGTCCCGGCGGCCGCCGCAGGAGCAGGGACATGGTTCGATAGGCCACGGCATGTTTAGAGAGATCATCGTAGACGATGAGCACATCACGCCCGGCGGCCATGAACTCTTCCCCGATCGTGCAGCCGGCGTAGGGTGCCAGGTATTGCAACGGCGCCGGTTCGTCCGCGTTCGCCGCCACGACCACGGTATAGCTCATGGCCCCGTGTTCCTCGAGGACCGAGACGATCTGCGCCACGGTGGAAGTCTTTTGCCCGATGCCGACGTAGATGCAGATCACGCCGGTCTCGCGCTGGTTGATAATGGTGTCCACGGCCAGGGCGGTCTTGCCGGTCTGCCGGTCGCCGATGATCAATTCCCGCTGGCCGCGGCCGATGGGGATCATCGCATCCACGGCCATAATGCCGGTCTGCAATGGTACTTTTACTGGTTCCCGTTCGGCGATACCCGGCGCCGGCCGTTCGATGGGCCTTGTCCGCGTGGCAACCACGGCGCCCTTGCCGTCCACCGGGCGTCCCAAGGCGTCGACGACCCGGCCCAACAAGGCCTCTCCTACCGGCACTTCCACCACCCGATGCGTGCGGACGACGATGTCATTCTCCTTGACCGCCTTGTCGTCGCCGAACAGGACGCACCCGACGTTATCCTCCTCGAGATTGAGCGCCATGCCATAGACCCCGTTGGGAAAGATCAACAACTCCCCCGCCATGACTTGATCGAGGCCGAAGACCCGGGCGATGCCATCCCCCACCTCGAGCACGGTTCCGCTTTCGCGGAACTCAAGCTCCAGATTATAACGGCGTATCTGTTCTTTGATCGCCCCAATTATCTCCGAGGCGGTAATCTCCACGAATAGTTCACCTCTGCTCAACCAAGCCGCCGGCCAACAGATCTTCGATGCGGCGGAGAATACCGAGTACGCTGGCGTCCAGCAATTGGTCGCCCCGCTTGATTACGATGCCTCCCATCAGAGCCGGGCTGAGATGATGTTCCGTATAGATCGGCACTCCCAGCCCCGCGGCAAGAGCCTCCCGGATCTTCGCCTTTTGCCCGTCGTCCAATGGTACCGCGGTGGTGACGGAGACGACCTCGATACCCCGGCGGGCCAGACACTCGTGCAATCCGGCGCGGAGGATTTCCGGCATGAGGCGCCCCCGTCGCCGGCTGACGATCACCTTGAGGAAGAACTGGAAAGTAACCGTGCACCGTCCGGCAAAGACGGCCTCGATCAGATCGAGTTTAGCCTGCCGCGGTTCCAAGGGGTTGGCGAAGAAGACCCGCAACTCAGGTACGGTAAAGGCTTGCCGGGCGGTCTCAAGGTCCGCGGTCACCGCTTCCAGTTCCCCGTTTTCTTCGGCGATCTCCGCGATGGCCCGTCCAAAGACTGCGGCAATCGCCGAGCAGGCTATGGCATCCATCTTTCACCCTTCGCCTCGCGCTCCGCCAAACCTTGCAGGAAGTGCTCGATAAACCGGCGGTGGGTGGCCGGGTCCATGGACTCGCCCAAAACCTTGGTGGCGACGGCCATGACCAGGGTCACCACCTCCTGCCTGACTTCCTCGACCACCTTGTCCCTGGCATGTTGCAGTTCAAGCCGGTTACGTTCAGTCAGGCGGGCCAGTTCCTTCTTGAACTCGCCCAGCTTCGCCTGGCGTATGCGTTCCGCCTCAGCCCGCGCCCCTTCGACGATCTCAAAGGCTTGCCCTCTCGCCTCTTCGAGGGCGGCTTCCGCCTGGCGTCTGATGTCCGCCGCTTCCTGATGCGCGCGTGCGGCCTCATCCAGTTGGCCCTGGATATGTTGCTGCCGATCGGCGATCATCTTGCGTACGGGTCTGAAGAGCAGGTACCCCAGACCGGCCACCAGCACGGCAAAGTTGAAAACCATGAAGAGAAAGGTACCGAGGCTTAAGGATTCCTCGCCCATGCTCCCACCTCCCCGCCATAGGTACCCATCAACCTACTTCGCTGTGACAAAGGGATTCGCAAAGAGCAAGATGAAAGCGATGACCAGCGCAATAATGGGCGTCGCTTCCACCAAACCGATGCCGACGAGCATCGAACGGAACAGATTTCCCTGCGCCTCGGGCTGCCTGGCCATGCCCTCGAGCGCGGCGGCCACGACCTTGGCATCGGAGACGGCCGCCGCGGCCGCCGAAGTCAAGCAGATGGCCCCCACGGCGATGATGGAGATTACCTTGGCATCCATTCGTCCTACCCCCTGTTACAGCTATTCTTCCACGACCATGCCGGTGTAAGCCATGCTCAATACGGCGAAGATATAGGCCTGGATGGCGCCGATCGCCACGGAAAAAGCCAGCCAGAGCGTGGGCACCACGACCGGCATCAGCGAATAGAGAATGACGATCAGCATCTCGCCGGCGAAGATATTGCCAAATAGACGCAGGGCCAGGGTCAGCGGACGCGTGATCAGTTCCAAAAGGTGCAGGAAGAAAAAGAGAAAGTTCGGGCGAAAGAAGTGTTTCAGCCAGCCACCCACGCCGTGCGATTTGATGCTGGCGTATTGCATGGCGATAACCACCGAAAAAGCCAAGCCGAACGCGACGTTGATGTCGGCCGTGGGTGAACGCAGGCCCGGGATGAGACCAACCATGTTCGCGATGAAGATGTAGAACAGCAGCGTGGCAAAGAATGGCATATAGTACGGACCTTTTTCGCCGATATTCGCCCTGGACATATTCTCCACCAATTCCACCAGCATCTCCACGAGGCTCTGCAGACTGCCGGGTACGAGCCGCATCCGCCGCGTCGCCAGGAAGGCTATTCCCAGCAGGAAAACTGAGACGCCCAGGCTGTAAAGGATCGTATCCAGGTTGAAACTAAGGGGCCCAAGGCCGATCACCCAATGTTGCATATGGCTCATGATGGAGTTCTCCGCCATGTTTCACCCCTCCCGTGACCGGGCCCGGTACGCGGCCGCCGCGGTCCGCAACGGTAAGGACAGAGTGAATGCCAGCAAGACCAATAATACCCCGATGCGATCGAAGAGCCGCAGCGCCAGGCCGACGGCGGCCAAGATGCACATCAACCGCGCCAGGAACGTGATGTGGATGAAGAGTCCCAGCCTGGACGGGGCGGCCGCGCGCGCCACCGCCACGCGCCAGGCGGAGAAAGCCAGATCGAATGCGATGAGGAGACAACCATAGAGAAGGGCGCCGGCTATCCGCCCGACGCCCGATATAGCCGTACCGATGAGAATGGGATGCATGCCGGGAACGGTCATTTCGTGCGGCCGCCGCCGGCTTTGCCGCCGAACCTGGCCGCCACGGCGAACATGGTATAGAGTCCCACCGCCAGACCGGTAATGAAACCGGCCATAATCCAACGCGGCGTGGTATGGTAACGCTGGTCCAACTGCCATCCCAGGTAGAAGCCACCGCCGACCATAAAGGCCATATTGATGCCGAGAGTGCTGTAAACACCGACATCGCGCCAGAATGATTCCTTGCGGGTGTTTGTCATCCGTCAGCTGCCGCCTTCTACCGGAGTTTCGTCCAAGCGATAGCCGGCTTCCATACTAAATCCGCAGCTAGCAAAGGTACAGCTTGAATCCATCAAGGTGCATAGAATTAATAATATTCCTTTCGCGGGCGGATGTCAAGCTTGTGCAGTCTCATGCACCGAAACAGCCGGCGCACCGCGCCGCGTTGCCGGCGGAGAAAGGCAGCGGCCGCACGGATGATTGGCCGAACGCATACAGAATGGCGTCCTTGATCCTGGCGGCCGCACACCCGTCTCCGTACGGATTGACGGCTTTGGCCATGTGTTCGTAGGCCGCCGCGTCTTCGAGCAGCCGTTTCGTCAAGCGGTAGACGCCCTCTTCGTCCGTGCCGGCCAAGGCAACGGTACCCGCCTCGACCGCTTCGGGACGTTCCGTCGTATTGCGCAGGACGAGAACCGGGACGCCGAGCGCGGGCGCTTCCTCCTGCACGCCGCCGGAATCGGTGAGAATAAGCCGCGCGCAGGACATCAGCAGGACCATCTCGTCGTATTCCACCGGCGGGACGAGATGGACACCGGGTATGCCGCCGAGGATTCCACGCACGGTCTCCTGGACGAGGGGGTTGAGATGCACGGGCAAAACGAAGTCCAATTCGGGGTGATCCGCCCGGACCCGTACCAAAGCACGGCAGATGCCGGACAAGCGATCCCAATTTTCACGCCGATGCACCGTGACCAGGAGATACGGGCGTTCCGTCTTGACGGCCCGCGGACGCGTGATACCCTGGGCCCTGAGCTTGGCCAGACACTGAAGGAGCGCGTCGACGACGGTGTTCCCCGTCACGAAGATCGCGTCTTGCTCGATGCCCTCGCGGAGCAGGTTGGCCGCCGCCGTATCCGTGGGTGCAAAATGCAGAGCGGAGAGGACGGCCGTCAAACGACGGTTCACCTCTTCGGGATACGGCTGATACCGGTCGCCGGTGCGCAGGCCGGCTTCGACATGCCCGACCGGCAGGGCATGGTAAAAAGCAGCCAAGGAGGCGGCAAAGGTGGTGGTGGTGTCCCCGTGCACGAGGACCAGGTCGGGTGCCTCGGCCGCCATTACGCGTTCGAGGCCGTTCAAGACCCTACCCGTCACCTCCGTCAGGGTCTGACCGGCGCGCATAAGATCCAGATCGTGGGCTGGCTTGAGGGCGAAGACGGCCAGCACCTGATCGAGCATTTCCCGGTGTTGGGCTGTGACAACAGTGATTACCTGAAAGCGTTCCTCGTATTCCAGGGCTTTGATCAAGGGTGCCATCTTGATGGCTTCGGGGCGGGTGCCGAAGATCGGCATGACCCGAACCACGTCACCCTTTGGTTTCGCGAACAAGACCCGTGCCTCCTTTTGGAAGCTGTAAAGACAATTGGCTCTGTTACGAGCTCTTGGCGGCTTTCTTGTCCAATGACTCGGCGTCATAGGTGGCGGCCGCCGGGACGGCCCGTTCCAGCCGGATCAAGCCTACGGCCGCGCAGGCGAGCAGGGCGAGAAGGATCATGCCGCCCCAAGGCCCGGCCAACCGCGCCAGGAAATTGCTGCCCGCGCCGAAGAGCGCGCTCCAAAGATAGAGTACGATCACGGTCTGACGCTGGTTATAACCCAGAATGAGGAGGCGGTGGTGAAGGTGTTCGCGGTCGGCGCGGAAAATCGGTTGCCTTCTCTGCCAGCGACGCAAGACGGCAATGGCGGTATCGAAGAACGGCACCGCCAACGCCAGAAATGGAACGGACAAAGTAAGCGCCGCACGTCCCTTCAAAGCCCCGGCGACCGTTATGTATCCCAGGGCCAAGCCCAGGAAATACGCGCCGCCATCGCCCATGAAGGTCCGGGCGGGATGAAAGTTGTATGGAAGAAACCCGGCGGCGCATCCGATGGTGATGAGACAGAGCAAGACCATGAACGGCCGTTCGGCGCATTGCGGCAGAAAGAGGAGGCTTGAGGCGGCAACGATCACCACCCCCGCCGCCAGGCCGTCCAGGCCGTCGATGAGGTTGACCATGTTCATCAGGGCGACAACCCAGAACACCGTTACGGGGATCGCCAGCCAGCCGAGTCCGATCATATCGCCGAAAGGGTTCGATACGTTTCTAATGCTGACGCCATAAATGGGCAAGACCGCGGCGATCAGTATTTGCCCGGCAAGTTTGACGCCCGGTTTGAGGTTGCGGAGATCGTCGAGGAGACCAAGGGCGTACGCGAGAGACCCGGCCAGGATGAAACCGGGGCGCTGCTCCGAAAACCCCGGGGAGAATAAGAGCGCCAACATGAAACCGCCGTAGATGGCGAGGCCTCCCAGACGAGGGGTGGGGCGCTTGTTGACGCGCCGCTCGCCCGGTTCGTCCACCGCGCCGAGTTTACGCCCGGCGAAGATGGCAAACGGGGTCAACGCGGCCGTAAGAGCCGCCCCGAGGACCAACGGCCATAGAACCCGGAACCAGGCTATCGCAACACTCATTCCTTCTTCACTTCGTGCCGAAGAGGCGGTCGCCGGCGTCGCCGAGACCCGGCACGATATAGCCGTGATCGTTCAGACACTCATCAACCGCGGCGAGATAGATATCCACGTCGGGATGACGCTCGCGCACTCTTTCGATGCCTTCCGGCGCCCCGATCAAGCACATCAGCTTGATGAGATTTGCCCCGCGTTCCTTTAGAAAGTCGATGCCCGCGACCGCCGATCCCCCGGTGGCCAGCATCGGATCCACGAGGATAATCTCCCGGTCCGGAAGGTCGGAAGGAAGCTTACAATAATAAGCAACCGGCCTGAGCGTCTCAGGGTCGCGGTAGACGCCGATATGCCCGACCTTGGCCGTGGGGATCAAGTTTAGGATACCCGCGGTCATACCCAGACCGGCGCGAAGGATGGGGATTACCGCCACTTTCTTGCCTGAGACCACACGCGCGCGCGCGCGGCGGACGGGAGTTTCGATCTCCACTTCCTCCGTGGGGAAGCTCCGCGTCACTTCGTAGGCGAGGAGCATGGCGATCTCCTCCACCAGTTCCCGGAATTCCTTGGGCCCGGTATGTTGGTCGCGGACCATGGTCAGTTTGTGCTGCACGAGCGGGTGGTCGATCACGTGGACTTGGGCCAAGATACGTTTCCCTCCCTGATGAATGGTAACATATCCCAAAGATGGATCGGAATCGGGATCGGGATCGAAGAACATAGAAAGATCCTCGTTCAGGCGCATCGATTCCGATCGCCATCCCGATTCCGACCCCGAGTGATGTGGGCACTAGGGGCTAGGGGTGAGGTGACCGGTACTTGTCCTCGATCGCCATGATCTTGGCCACCCGTTTGGCGTGGCGTTCGCCGAGGAACTCCGCACCGAGAAAGGCCGCCACCACCTCGAGCGCCAACCCTAAGCCCACCACCCGTTCGCCCAAGGCCAGCACGTTGGCGTCATTATGTTCCCGAGCCATCCGGGCCGAAAAGGTATCATGGCAGACAACCGCCCGTATCCCGGCCACCTTGTTGGCGGAGATCGCCATACCGAGTCCGGTGCCGCAGACGAGGATGCCTTGCTTGCACTCGCCCGCGCGCACCGCTTCGGCGACCAGGAGCGCCTGGTCAGGGTAGTCCGCGGATTGCGCGGCGTAGACGCCGAAATCATGGTAAGAAACACCCTTATCCGCCAGATATTCGCGGATGGCTTCCTTGAGTCGAAAACCCGCATGATCGGAAGCGATGGCTATTTGCACAATTACTCCCCCAAAAAGCATTGCCTAATGCCTAATGCATTTTGCCTATTGCCACTTGCTTTCTGCCACTTGCCTTCCGCCTCTTGCCCGGGTCAAATTCCCTCCAGCGAGGTATGTATCTTTGCCACGACCTTGGTCAGCTCGTCTTTGATCTCCCGCGCGCAGACCTGATAAGCCTCGATGTCCTGGCCGTAGGGGTCGCTGATTTCGAGTCCCGCCAGACGGTGTTGGATCTTCTCGAGCTGTTTGCGCTCTTCCACGGTGGCCAGTTCCAGGCGATGTTCGATCCCGCGCAATTCGCCGTCGATCTCCCGCATCTGGCGCATGAGTTCCTGGTTTCTCAGGCGCAATTCCTCGAATTTGGGCCCTTCTTGCTCGAGAAAACGGCGGCGGCGTTCCTCCAATTCATGCCGAAGCCGATCGGCCTCGGCGATCAGGTCTTCGATTTCCTTGATCCCCTCGGCGAATTCCCTGAGAGTGAAGACCTTTCCCTTCATCGCCGGCACGAGCGCGAGCACGGAGCGCTTTTGGTCCAGCGTCATCGTCAAGATGAGATCCGCGTCACGGACTAATTCGGCGGTGAGCTTCTTGGACCGGTGCTTGGAAAGGTCGATTCCTTCCTGGTCCATGACCTTGATTGCCAGACTGGAGGCGGACTCGCCCGTCACCGCCCCTGTTCCCGCGGACAGGATCGTAATCCGGGCAGCCTTTTCCCCCAGATCCTCGGTGAGCATCTTGCGCAGCAAAGCCTCTGCCATGGTGCTGCGGCAGGTGTTGCCCGTGCAAACGAATAGCACCTTGCGAATCATGCAATGCCTCCCGCTCTTGGTCAAACCTGTATTCCACGCTGAGACCCAAATTCCTCTTTAGCCCGGCATCGAAAATACCTTGAAGAGCTGTGGTTTTGGCGCACGGACCACTCTACGGAGAAACCGCAGGCACAATGCCAGAGTCCGATAGACTTTCCGACTTTGGGCTAGAGGACTTTTGCTCGTACCGATGCCGAGGAGGGACATAATAACTTTGGCATAAGGGGGATGAAGCTTGCGCTACGTACATCCTAAGATGAGACTCTCCGACGCGCAGGGTCGCCTGCGGGCCTGGCTGGCGCGGAGATCAGCTTGCCGGCCGGTCTTGTCTCCATATATCCTGGGGCGATTGGGCGGCGAGATGGCCCGCCGCATGGTCGAAGCGGCCCTAAGCTACCTGGCCGAGCTAGCGGTTGCGCAAGCGCATGCCTCGTTCGTCGAGGCCGCGCTCGGCAAGGGTGGATCGCTCACCGACACTAGGTCAAAAGCATAGAATGAGGCGGGCATGATGAACCAACGGGGGTGATCTTCTTGCCGGAGAAAGCAACCACAATCTATCCCTACCCGGCCGTTCAGTATATCCCCATTCTGACCACGACGATCATGGAAGGACACTGGACCCCGCCGCCCGGATTGAACCGGCCCGCTCTCATCATAGGCAAGAACGATCCCGAGTGGCGCGAAACCGTGCGGCGCGTGTACGCTCTGACCATGCCTCCTCTCACGCTTGGGAGCGGTGAAATCCTGGTGCTCGCCCTAAACTTGTCGCTTCTTGAACTTAAATATCGCGGCAATTTCGTCACGGTCCTCGCCAACCTGGCGCCCGGGCGCTACCAATTGCTCAGTTTGAACGAACGGATTTTCTACAAGGATCGGATCATATTCGAGGTCTATACCCAGGATGCCGCCAGAGTCTGCTGGCAACCCTGGGATAGGGTGCCCAAGCCGCAGTGGGGCCAAACCAGCCGGTATTAGCCCGCCGTCCAGCCTCGTTTGCCGAGCGCGCACTCATAGCCGGCCAGAGTGGACCGGGCCGCTTGGCCCCAATTGTATTCTTCCCTTACCCGCCCGGCAAGACGCGAAGGAACTTGGGCTTGGAGCGCGGCAAGCACGGCGCGCCTGATCCCGTCCGCATCATCCGGCCGGCAATACCATGCCTGATCGCCGAGATACTCGCGGGCGCTGCCCTCATCGGTGCTTACCACGCGGCAGCCGCAAGCCGCCGCCTCCAAAGAAGCCAGACCGGGTGTTTCATACCAGCTGACCAGAGCGTGCACCGGCGCTTCATTGTACATGGTTGCCAGCGCCCTGCCACTGACTTCCGGCAAGAAGCTGACGCCGGGCCAGGCCGCCGCCCGGCAGAGCCGATAATACTCGAAGTCGTTCACCGGCCCCACAATCCTGACCTTCAGACCCGTGGGCCTGAGCGCCTCCAGGAGACCCAACTGGTTCTTGCGGGCGCTGATCCGTGCCACGCAGAGCACATGGGGCTCCACGGCGCGCTTGGGGCGCGGCTGGAAAAGGGTAATGTCCACTCCGTTCGGAACCAAATGGTGCCGTGGCAGTGAACCGTATGCTCCGCGCAGGCATTCCAGTTCGGCCATGGCGTTTGGCAGGATCAGATCCACGCCGCCCAGAACCTCGCGCCGCAAAGCCTCGGTTTTTTCCCACCACGAGAGAAAATAGCCGGCCTTATCCCACCGTTCCAGGAATTTTCTCGGATCCCAGAAGATCGGGGAAAGGACGATCGGCTTGCGCGCGTCCCGAGCGGCTTCGAACGCGGCGCGGTTCGCCTCGACCGGCATCAGGTTGAAGAGATGAATCAGGTCATACGGCGCAAGATCGGGCAGAACATCGGTCTCGCTCAGATCCACGCGTACACCGAGTTCGCGGAGGGCGGCGGCGGTGGCCCTCGCCTGCACCGCATCCCCCGCCAGGATCCGGCCTGAACCCGGTCGAGCCTGCATCAAGACGCGCATGCGGGTCGCCCCTTTTTGTATGTGAAACGCTGTGAGACTCCATCAACCATAAAGGCGGACCGGAGTACTCTAATCTTATTCCCGGGATTGCCGCCATAGGCAAAGCTGATGGCAGTGGACGAGGAGGGGCGCACGGGCCGCGCGCCCCTCCGGAGGCGCCATCCATTTCCGCCTCTGCCGATCGCCTTACGCCGCGCACGGAGGAAAGGCGTGGCAGGCCTCCCCACCTGCATAAGGGTGTAAACTATTGCCTGTTGCCTCGTACCTCACGCCTCACGCCTCTTACCTCTTGCCTCATACCTCTTGCCTTACGCCTCTTGCCTTTTGCCTCTTGCCTCACGCCTCATGCCTCTTGCCTCATGCCTCTTGCCTGCCCAAAAAAAAGCCACCGAACTCTGTCGGCGGCTAAGAATGGCGCTTTGCTTCCAGCCTAGAAGTAATACGGTCCATATGGACTGACCACTGCTACCTGCAACTGCACGGTCTCGGTGACCTTCACGAAGAACTCCACGACCACTTTCTGCAAGAGAGTGACCGGGCTCAACAATTCGAAGATCACGGTCTCGATGATCGGTTCCACATGTACGTTCATACCCGGCCGCGCCCCGATGATGTCGACGAAGGTACTGAACGGCACGTCTTCCGCCTGATGGAACTCGATGTTTTCCTCATTGATGAAGAAGATCTGCTTATGAATAAACCCCTGTATGATTACCTTATCCTCGATAACCTCAGTGGTCAGGTCCACCACCTTGGCAACGATCTCCCTGATCTTTATGGCCGGCTGGTTCAGGGTGACCGTGCTCTCCGAGAGGATCTGAGTGGTGTTTTCACCGATGACTTCTTCCAGCTTGAGGAGTGCGCCTGGGCCCAGAGCCACGTTGATCTGCACGCTTTGCGTAACCTTGACGAAGAACTCGATTACCACTTTTTGCTGGAGGAGGCACGGGTTCAGCAACAGGAAGTCAACGAATTCGACCGTGGGGATTACCTCGACATCCATGCCGGCCACGGCGCCCGGTATATCCACGAAGGTGCTGAACTCGATATCCTCTCCCTGATGGCGTTCGATGTTGTCCTCGCCGACAAAGAAGATCTGCTTGTGCAAGACACCCTGGATAATGACCTTGTTGTCGATGACGTCGGTCGTGATATCTTTGACGGAAGCCCTGATCTCAGTCACCTTGATCGCCGCGACAGCCAAGGTAATCTGGTTCTCGATCAGTTCCTGCCTCGTATTCTCCCCGATTACCTGATCCAACCGAACCAAAGGACCGCTGCCTGTCAAGACGTTGATCTGCCTGGTCTCCGTCACTTTGACGAAGAGTTCCAAGACAACCTTCTGGTGGAGCAGGGTTGGGTTGATGAGGACGAAAGCCACATGCTCGATGCTGGGTTCGACCTCAACATTCAACCCGGGCTCGGCGCCGAAGACCTCCACAAACGTGCTGAAATTAAGGTCTTCGGACTGGTGATGCACGACATTGTCCTGACCCACAAAAAAGATTTGCTTGTGAACTACGCCCTGGATAACGACCTTTCCCGCAATGACCTCGGTGGTCAGGTTCTGGATGGCGGCGGTAATATTACGCACCTTGATCGCCGGCTGATTCAGAACTATGTTCGATTCCACCAGCACCTGGCGCGTGTTTTCACCGATCACCACCTCCGCCCTGACGAGCGGATCCATATAACTCCCTCCCTCTTACCAACGGACGTTGCAACCCTGGCTCTGCCCTTGCCCATGGCCTGTGCGCCGGCCGCAAGGCCTCGCCCTGCGCCCTGCCTTCGTATTCTGGGATACTTCCGGCAAGCCGCCATTGGCTACTACAATATATGTGCTGCTATTGGGATGTGCTAATTGACCCCGGTTTTTCTTGGCAAGTGATCCCGATCATCAAGTCCGCAAGGCGGCCCACGTCCAGGGCGACGATTTTTTTCCGCCGGGCTAGGGCCACCGACAGCCAGGTGGCCGGTACGCCGGCAGCTACCAGGGCGACGTCGAACCGCTGATGCTCGGCAGCCGTCAATGCCGTGGCAATCTGCCCGAAATGGTCCACGAAGGCGCCGCCGACGACGCAGAGACCATAGAGGCGCTTGAGCGCTTCCGCCCAGGCTATCCAGCGCCGGTTGACCAGGAAGAGTCTCTTGCCGCGCAAGAGGGGGATGAGCAACCCATGGCCCTGAAGCGCGTAATTGATGCAGCAGTCGCAGAGACGGCGAGGGTGCAAACCCAAGTAGGCGAAAGCCGCCTCGGTCAGGGGGGCGAAGTTGGGCAGATCGCGCCGCGCGGCCACCCCGACGAAGTCCGCAAGCCTCACCGCGTCAGCCACGCGCGCTCTGGCCGTGAAGTCCGGCACCATGACGCCCGCTTCGCGCAGAAAGCCCTGGCTTGCCACATAGCTTACGGAACAGACCGTACCCTGGGAGAGGGTCAAGGCTTCTCCATCCCCGATCCTGATCAAGGCGAGCGGTTTTCGTACTTGCAGTGCCCCCTGGATGTGCGCCGCGATGACGGGTGGGGGCAGGAATGCATTGGGGTCGATCTTCACGGTCTTGCACTCCTCTGTTTTGCCGAAACCAATACCCGGTGGATTTGCAGCGCCCTTGCCTCCCAACTGTTGCCGCGCGCCAACGCCTGGCGGGCCGCGATGGCCCCAGCGTCGCCGGCGGCAGCCAGGGCTTTGCGCAGGGCGGCGCCAAACTCGGCCGGAGTATCCGCCACCCTTATTTCCGCAAATTGCCGGACCTCGGGCAAAGGGGTGGACACCACCGGCTTGCCGGCCGCCAGGTACTCCCAGAGCTTGATCGGATTGCACCCTTTCGTCATGGGGCTCACACGAAAAGGGATAATGGCCGCGTCGAAGCCGCGCAGATAGTTGGGCAGCAAGCGGTAGTCACGATGGCCCAGATAATGCAGGTTGGCGCCGGAGGGCAGATGTTCGCCGCCTGTGAAGAGGGGGCCGATGAAGACAAAGGACAGATCCTGATTGGCGGCCGCGGTCGCCTCGATCAACTCCCAATCCAGCCAATTGGCAAGCGCGCCGTGATAACCGATGACTGGCCGCGGTATGGCGGCCAGGTCACCCGGGATGGTTCCATCGCCCGCGCCGCGCGCGAAGTGGGCGTAGTCGGCGGCGTTCGGGCATAGATGCACGTTCGGATGCAACCTGCTGTGAGACTCATAGAGCGAGATGGAACTGGCGAAGATCACGTCGGCCCGCTCCCTGAGCAGCGCCACGCTGGCGGCCCAATGGGCGAACTCCTCCGCCGGCTCGTCGACCGCGTCAAAAACGACCAGCCCCGGTCCGTAACGGGATAACACATGCACGTGCGGCGGGTAGGAAATCCACAGGATCGGAGCGTTTCCAGCCGCGGGGCCCGGATCCCCGCCGGATACCAGATAGAGGTTCGCGGCCAGGCGGGCGATCCCCGGCCGCGGCTTGCGCCCGACCTCGGCATTGCAGAAAAAGACCCTGTATCCGAGCTTGGCCAGGGCTGTCATGAGCTGCTGCGGACGCTGATACAGATAATGCCAGTCAATGGTGGGGGGGTAGATAATGCTGGGCATGCGCGTCTGGGGCAATAATCTCGGGTCGATACGATTCTTGCTCCCTACCGGAGCTTGCATCAGGATCCCTCCATAGTTTTCGGCGCGGGAAAATCGCTGCTGGAAACTGAACGGGCGGCAAGGAGGTTGCCATGCATTAGCGCCCGTGCAACCGCCTGGCGTTGGCCAGGATCTCCGCGTTGTAAGCCAGCGCGTCCGGTTGTTGACTCAGATTACGGCCATGCCAACGGTACTTGATCAAGGGCAGAGGCACGTGCGCAAACTCGAAATAGCGGGCGAAGCGAAGCCAGAGGTCGTAGTCGTGCGCTTGCCGATAGGCTTCGTTGAAGAGCCCCACCTGCCTCAGGGCCGACCGGAGCATGAGGACGGTGGAGCCATTGATGCAGCAACCCTGAAAAAGGGCATTGACCGCGGCTTGCCGGGTGGGAAAGCTGGGGGAACCAAGCTGGGCCGTTATCTGTCCCGCGGCGTTGATTACGTACCAGTCGGTATAGCAGAGGCCGGCCTTTGGCCGGCGCAGCATGGCTTTCACCTGCAGTTCCAGCTTGTTTGGGAGGAATACGTCGTCCGCGCTGAGCCAAGCGATGTATTTGCTCCAGGCATGCTCGATGCCCAGATTCAACGCGCTTGCCGTACCGCCGTTCGACTTGGTGACAAGCCTGATACGGGTGCCGAACTTGGCCAACCTGGCGGCGGTTCCGTCCGTGGAACCATCGTTGACCACGATTACCTCATGATCCCTCAGCGTTTGGTGGAGAGCGCTCGCGACGGCTTCTTCAACATATTCCTCCTGGTTGTAAACGGGGATTACCACACTCACCAAAGGCACTCTTAACCCTCCAATGCGTTCTCTTTGCCGCCGCCGGCGCGGACGAAATCGGGTGGATTCTGGTTGACGGCCTTATATACTTCGGGCAGGCCGATGTCGCGCCAGTAGGCGCCTGTCACAAAGACGGCCACGGGGTGGCCATCACCGAGCAGCCTACCGATCAAAGCGGGCATCTCCACCCGTCCTCCTGGACAAAGCTCCTGGACTCTGGGACTCAGAACATAGGCTCCGATGCCGACCAGACTGCTCCAGGTGGGCTTCTCCTCCCATGCCACCAGTTTGTCGCCCTCGGTCCGCAGGCAGCCGAAGTCCAACTGGAGTTCGTATGTGCAAGCAGCGACCGTGGCGACCGCGCCGCCGTCCAGGTGCGCTTGATAGAGATCCCCAAAGGGCAGATCGGTGAGGATATCCCCATTGACCACTAAAAAAGGCTCCGTCTGGGTTGCCAGGAGGGTAATCGGTCCCGCCGTGCCCAAGGGCTCCTTCTCGGTCAGATAGGACAGACTCATGCCGAAGCGACGTCCGTCGCCCAGGTATGTCTGGATCAGATCGCCGAGGTAACCGAGGGCGATCGTGGCGTGGTCGACGCCGCCCAGGCGCAACCGCTCAAGGAGAACGGCCAGTACCGGACGGTCGCCGATGGGCAGCAGCGGCTTTGGCAATACGCGCGTATATGGCGCCAGGCGCAGTCCTCTTCCTCCGGCCAGTACTAGAGCGTGCATTGATGTTCACACCTCTTCCATATCTCCGCTTCAAAACCCACCTATACGGCGCCCAGGAACGGCATGACGACTGGTTACGAAGCAGACTTCTATATGCGATAACTCACACCGCCCGGACCTTGTTCGGCCAGCCAATCAGCGGTAAGCCGCAATCCCGCGCCCAGATCAACCCGCGGCTCCCAGCCGAGAAGCTTTCTGGCTTTGGCGGTGCCGGCCAGCAGACGTGTGACTTCACTTTTCCCGGGCCGGATCCGTTCCCCATCCACGCTCAGTTTCGGTTCTCGCGCGAGGATCCCGCCCGCCAGCGCGACCAGTTCTTCAATGGAGATGTCCTGCCCCGTGCCGAGGTTGATCACCTCGCCGACCGCGAGCGGACAACCACCCGCCGCCAGGTAGCCTGCCACGCTGTCCGTCACGAACAGGAAATCCCGCCGTGGCGTCACGTTTCCCAAGCGAACCTCGTCGCCGGCGAGGAGCTGGCCCAGGATCTGCGGGATGACCGCCCGCGGTGATTGCCGGGGACCGTATGTGTTGAAAGGCCTTACGATCGTTACCGGCATGCCGAAGGACCGCCAGTAACTCTCCCCGAGTTTATCCGCGCCGATCTTGGTGGCGGCGTAGGGCGATTGCGCCTGCAACGGATGGGTTTCATCCATCGGCACGTAGAGGGCGCTGCCGTATACCTCGCTCGAGGAGGTCAAGACACAGCGGCCGACTTCCTGGCGACGGCAGGCCTCGAGCACGTGATAAGTCCCGCGTAGATTGGTTTCCAGATATGCGCCGGGATTCTCATATGAATACGGGATGGAGATCAAGGCGCCAAGATGAAACACGGCCTCGCAGCCGCTTACCGCCCGCTCCACGGCCGCTTGATCGCGCAAGTCGCCCGCGGCAATCTCGATCTCCGCGCCGACGGCCCGCTCAACCTCGGCCAGATGCCCCAGGCGCAGCCCGGAAGAATACCTTATAAAAGCCTTCACACGCGCGCCGGCTCTTACCAGCGCCTCCACGAGATGACTGCCCACAAAACCCGCGGCTCCCGTAACAAGGACGCGTTTACCGATCCAGGCATGCCCGGCGGCTTCGGCGAAGCCGCCGGCGGCTTCCGGCATATACTGCAGCGATGAGGAGGAACCATCATGCGCATCGTCTTTCCCATGCATTCCCTGGAACGCGGCGGCGGTTGCCGTGTCGTGGTGGAGGCCGCCAATGGCCTGGCCGCGCGGGGACATCACGTGCTCGTCGCCATTCCCCAAGGCGCGCCAATCTGCTGGCCCCTTCACGCCGAAGTCCACCGCGTGCCCCGATTGGCCGCGGAGTTCATCCCGCGGGCCGATGTTGTCCTGCCTACCTTCTACACCACCGTCCCGGTGGCGATAGCCACCAGAAGACCGCTTATCAGACTCTGTCTCGGTTTCGAGCCGATGTGGGTCCCCGATCCACAGACCGCGCTCGCCAGCTATCGTGTGGCACGGCCGATCATCACCATCTCCGCTTGGCTGCAGGAGATCTTGTTGACCCGTGTCGGCAGGCGAAGCCACCAGGTCCACCCGGGGGTCGACCGCGCCGCTTTCTACCCGCGCGGCAATAAGGGACAATACGGGCATCCGACCATCGCTTTCTTGCTTCGTGGACCTGGGTACACCTGGAAAGGCACCTCTGTCTTCATCCAGGCCATGTCCCTCGTTTATCAACAAAGACCCGGCATCAAGCTGCTGATTGTGGCGAACGACGAGGCCGGCGCCCTTGACGTACCGGTGCCGCACCTCATGCTCCGGGCGCCCGGTGACGACGAGTACGCGAAGATCCTCAGCGCGGCCGACATCTTTGTTTTCGCTTCGCTCTTTGAAGGATTCGGCCTTCCACCGTTGGAGGCGATGTCTTGCGGCACCGCCGTGGTCTGCACGGATAGCGGCGGGATCCGCGAGTATGCTCAACACGGTCTGAACTGCCTCCTTGTTCCGCCGGGACAGGTTGATCCTCTAGCCAATGCGGTTCTGCGACTCATCGACGACCAGCCGCTGCGTGAGGCGCTCGGCGCCAACGGCGTCTTGACCGCCGCGACCTGGTCCTGGCACCGCTTCTACGATGAGATGCATCATCTCGTCACCGGATTGTCAGGCGCAAGGTCATAGACCGTAGACCTGTCTCAACCAGGCCAGGGTGCATGGGACGCCTTCCTCCAGCGGCACGCGGGGATTGTGTCCCAACTCCTTCCTGGCCAGTTCGATCTGGGGTCGCTTGTTGACAACGTTATGCCGATCCTCCGGCAGGTACTGAACCAGCGTGGGGTCCGCGCCGGTCAGCGCGAGGATTAGATCGCTCAATTCCTTGACGCTCCGGTACTCCACGCCGCCGAGGTTGTAGACGCGCCCCGGCCGGAAATACTCGCAGACATTGGCCATTGTCCCGATCAGATCGTCGATGTACATGAAGACCCGGTGATACCCTTCGTAGACTTGGTAAGGCAGACCGCGCAGCGCCCGGTAACAGAAGAGACAAACCACACTGCGATATGGATGGTAGAACTCCCCGGGACCGTAGGCGTTGAAAAGCCGCAGACGCACGACCGGCACGTCGTAACGGGCGGCGAAATTGACGATCTGCAATTCGTTGACCCATTTTGTCAAGGCGTAGTCATTAGGTTGCAGGAGTTGCCGCCGGAGGGGGAGATCCTCGTCGAGAGATTCCTCGTTTGTCTCGCCATACACCTCGGAAGAACTGGCGAAGACCAGTTTGAACCCGACCCGGCGCTGCCATTCCAAGATATTGCGGGTGCCAAGGACATTGCTCCGCCACAATTGCTCATAGTACTCTTCACCGTTCAGGCGGCCGAACTCGGCGGCCAGGTGATAGACGAAATCAAATTGCCCGGCAAAAACCCGTTCGAGCTGGCGGAACTCGCTGACATCCGCGCGAAAATATCTGTCCGCATCGGAGTGCATCAGATCCAGCCGCCAGACCTCATGACCCCGCCGCTCCAAAGCCAATGTCAACGGCCGGCCCAGTGTCCCTTGGCTGCCGGTTACCAGAATTCTAGCCAATCCCCACCACCCCTTTACCAACCTTGCCCCAGCTCACCACGATATCCACTTCCTGCCCCGGGCGCCACGGATTGAACCCTGCCAACGCCAGTTCGTCCGCGGTGTAAAGCGGATCCTCGACCCAGACCTCGCAGCCCGCGGCTCGCAAACGTTCCACCAACTCCACGGCGCGGCTGTGCTCCAGATCACGCCAGCCCGGCTTGAAAGTAATTCCGCGCACCAATACCCGCGGCGCCTTTGCCGCCCGGAAAAGCCAGTTGCGGTATTCCTCGTCGACCGCCATGGCATCGGCCAACAAACGGCAACCGGTGGTCTCGTAGAGAAATCGAATATCCTTGGGCAGACACTCGCCGCCAATCCCGTATTCCGCCTTTAGCAACCGCACGTTACCCTTGGTGGAAACCATCTCCCTCAGCTCTTCAAAGCATAGACCCGCCTCATGGCAATAGAGCGCCAGCGCCTCGGCGCAAGCCACCTCCATGTACCGCAACGCATTTTCCACCACTTTCGTCAGTTCGACAAGGCGCACGTCGCTGCCTACCTTGACTTCAGGCACGAGTTGACGGTAAAAGGCCAAGCCATGCTCGATGCATGCGGGCGTGATCCCGCCCAGCACGCGCGTCTGCCCAAAGATGCTCTTGTCATCGCCGAAGAGAATCCTATGCGGACTATGCACGAGGTAGATGTCTCTTCCCGGAACGAAACCGCGATTGCTGAAGGTGGAAGCCAAACGCGCCATGGTGCCGGGGATTAACGTGGATTCGATCGAGATCAAGCCTCCTGGGGCCGGCTCAACCATGCCGGCGACGGCCATGACTCTCTCCATGCGCGGGCCGGTCGAGATGGCGACCAGGTAGACGTCGCGCCCGGTGGCTTCCTCGTACTTTGTGGTCGCGGCCAGGCCTTCGGCCCGCAAGATGTCAACCCTTTCCGAATCCAGGTCGACGCCCATTGTCTCAGGAAAACGTGGCTCAAGCTCGCGCAGGATCTGGCCGCCTATCCGGCCGAGGCCTATTACAGCGATGCGCACGGATAACCACCTTTCAACAACCGAGATTTGAGCAACGAATCCCAGACATGCGGCAGTAAAGGCAGATTCGCCCGGATAAAAAGGGCGTGGCGCTGTGCGCGCGAGCGCTCAGGCCATGCGGTTGCGTGCCGCCGCTGAGGATCGCTTACATTTTATGTCCCAGGGTGGAACCGGCGTAACGGGTCGTTTGTCTGAAAGATCATGAACTTCGGCGGGTGGAAGCGGGGATGAGGGCTGAAACCGCATCGTGACTCAGCCCGAGGCAGTCGACCGTCCGATAGACGACTTTTTTGTCGCGGCGAACCGAGCATGGATGACAATATATTTATTTTTCAGTAATATTTGATTATTGTTTTAAAGCCACGAACTACCCGCGAACTCCGCGCCGGCGCATAAAAAAAGGCCACCCTTTCGGGTGGTAAACAAAACCCTAGGAATGAATCGAGAAGGAGACCGTTCTGTCTTGACTGCCGGCGTGGCCAAAGACAGGCGAGCACTTACATATCCGCCGGCGCCAGCGTTTCGTAGGTGCTCTAGTCCCCCAGCCGGACACAGCCCGTCCAGCCAGGTTTCTGGACCATATGTTACCATCTTGTCCTGGAACCTTCAAGAACCATTATCGAACAACCTGCGTTATTGTTGGCGTTATAACATCCGCATACGCCTTCTAGCTCTCTCTAGTATAGAATTTCATGTTCTACGCGGACAACCAGGATTCGACGCAGTCAGATCCGCAAAGAGACCTGGCGGGGAAAAGACTCAAGGCCGCCCATACTGGACGGCCTTGAGTCGAACAGGGTTGCGAACCACAAGAATGGAGGCCAAAACATGATGCATTCGGATGAAAACCACTTGCTCCCGTCCCGGCTGCCGGCATTGCCGTGGACAGGCGAGCACCGCGTGACCACCGGCGCCAGCGTCTTCGAGGTGCTCTGCCCCCCAGCCGATGCGCGTCCCGTCCGACCGGGGTTCTGAGATAATCATAGCATCAGCGTTGCTTTCCGTCAAAGATCTCCTTGACGAGAAGAAGAACCATTTTCCGGCAAAAAACGTATTAACACGTCCATACTTCTCCCATGCTATGAAATATCCCCCGTTTGACGGCGCAACATGCTATAGCTCCGAGGAGAAAGCCGCGGCCGCCTGTTTGGCCGCATATGCCAAGCGCAATAAACCGGCTTGCTTGCCGCCGTATAACAAGACTGTTCTTGTCGCTTGCGTTTCCCATGCCGAAATGAGTATATCATCCCAACCTGCATCGATGCCAGGCTTGCCGTATTTCATCGATAAAAGCTCTCTGAGAAAATAGTAGGTGGTGATGCAATCGGCGGGTTCGAGAAAGATGTTGTATGAAGCAGCGTTCAACTTGCCATCGGTGAAACTGTAGACGAGATCCGCGGCAAGACCCACCACCTTGGCCTTGTAAAGGAGGCTATCATCGGTCTCGCTGGCGAGTTCGCTTTCCTCAACGCTCTTGACCTCTTCGATGCCCATACCCCAGACAGTCTGTCGGAATGTACGGGATGGTTCGTCCTCAGCGAAGACCACCGCCGCAAGCAACATACTCGTGATCAAGACGGCGAGCGCGCGTTTCATAATAGACCCCCCTCCGAGGTTTTCCTGCATAACAACATTATTGCCATATTAGGAATAAAGAATAACAGGGGTAAGAAATATCGTTTTCATTAGTCTCGCAAAGCTTTTCACACCGATTCTCGAGAAAGGATCTCCACGCACCCTCCCGAATAAATCTATCTGAAGGTGGCGAACAGCTCATGCCGGTACATCCGATCAACCTGCTTACCCGGGCGGTATGCCAATCCCCGTGGGTGATCGCGCCCCCCATTAACTTTCCCTGGGTGTTTTACGGGTTTCGAAGGGCCAGCGCCGGACCGTACAAATATCTGACGAAGAAAAACCTGGTCTATGCTTCCACCCCGAACGGACCGCTCCGGCTTGACCTATTTCTCCCGCAAGGCGCCGGGGAAAAAACGCCCGGAGTCCTCATGATCCACGGCGGCGGCTGGGAGACAGGGAGCAAGTCCCTTCACCGGGGTTTCGGACGCCTCTTGGCGAGTCACGGTTTCTTGGCCGCCGCGCTGGACTATCGCCTCCTCCCCATGTCGCCGTGGCCGGCCTGCCTGGACGATTGCCGGACGGCCCTGAAGTGGCTGCGCGCGCATGCCGCGACGATTGGGCTCGATCCGAAACGCCTCGCTCTCCTGGGGGATTCCGCCGGGGCGCATTTGGCCGCCATGCTGGCGCTGGAGACGTCCCCCGCGGATTACGCGGTCCGGGGGGTTGTCGCTTACTTCGGACCGTTTGATCTGACCCAGCCGGCGATAGGTCGTTGGCCGCGTAATTGCCAGAAACACCTGCTCGGAGGCTCTTTGTCGGATCCTTCCGTCCGCGCGCGGGCGGAGTCCATCAGTCCGGTCCGCCTGGTGACGAAGGAAGCACCTCCTTTCCTGCTGATCCACGGGGAGATTGATGTCGTTGTGCCGTTCGCCAGTTCCGCGCGCATGGCCGAGGCGCTTGCCGGAGCGGGCGCGAGCGCCGAGGTAATCATGGTCAAACGTGCCGACCACGGGCTACTCTCCCTTGGACGGATCGAGCCGAGCCTGGCCGAGATAGACCGGGTCTCGGTAGAGTTTATAAAGAAGATCACCGCGGCGGAACGTTGACGCAAGGCAGCGTATAGACGCGTATTCTTATCGGTGATATAATCAATCTAGGCGCATCGGCGCCAAACACCTCCTGAGCGGTAAGGACCTCCCTGGCCGCGAAGGAAGGCGGTTGGGCGGCATCGGATACTACCTGAGGCCAAGGCGGCAGCCTGAAGCGAAGGTTCGTGGTATCGTCGATCCTTCTTGGCAGCCTGTCCTCGGGATGGGCTGCTTTTTGTTTACCATTATGCTGGAGGAGGAATACATGTTGGAAGAAAGACGTCTGGGAGTCATCGGGATCGTCCTTGAGAAACCGCCGGAGGTACAGGCGATTCTAAACGAATATATCAGTGAAGCCGGTGAGATTATCGTGGGGCGCATGGGGATCCCATATCGCGAACGGAATGTGGCTGTCCTGGCGCTCCTGGTCGATGGCACCACGGATCAGATCAATACGCTCACCGGCAGGTTGGGCTCCCTCCCGGGCGTTAACGTCCGGGCGGCGGTGACCAAGAAATAGGCCCGCCATGAAAATCAGGCGATTAATCGAAGCGCTGGCTGGCGGCGGGGAAATCGCGGACGAAGACCTGCAAATACTGGTCGAGCTGAATAACCCGGAGGATACGGCTTATCTCTTGGCCGCGGCCGATCGCGTTCGCCGGCAACGGGTAGGAAACGCCGTCCACCTGCGTGGCTTGATTGAATTCTCGAATCATTGCCGGGCCAACTGCCTCTATTGCGGACTCAGGCGCGATAACGCCATGGCGCGGCGTTACCGGTTGCCTCTGGATGAGATTGAGGCCGTCATCGCCAACGCGCGGGCACTCGGCTACGGCACGGTCGTGCTCCAATCCGGCGAAGATTCCTGGTTCGACGCTGAACGCATCGCCAGGCTGGTCCGTTACGCCAAAGACCTGGGTCTCGCGGTGACTCTCTCGCTCGGTGAGCGCGATCCTTTGGAACTGGCCCATTGGCGGCGTGCCGGCGCGGACCGCTATCTGCTCCGGCACGAGACGGCGGATCCCGGCCTGCATCAGACGCTTCGGCCCGGACGGTCACTTGCCGCCCGCGCGGGTATCTTGGCAACGCTCAAGGAACTCGACTATCAAACCGGCACCGGTTTCATGGTGGGGCTGCCCGGGCAGACGGCATCCAGTCTGGTCGACGACTTGAAGCTGGCGAGGAAGTTCGAGGCGGATATGGTGGGCATCGGACCGTTCATTCCCCATCCGGAGACCCCCCTCGCCGCCGCCCGCGGCGGCACGGTGATGCAGACCCTGAAGATGGTGGCCCTGGCCCGCTTGCTCTTGCCGGAAGCCTTGATCCCGGCAACCACCGCGATCGGCAGCCTGGATCCGGTGGGTCGGGAACGGGCACTCACGGCCGGGGCCAATGTCGTCATGCCCAGCCTCACGCCGACGGAGTTTCGGTCTCGATACCTGCTCTACCCGGGTAAGATCTGCCTCGATGAAACGGCCGCTCACTGCCGCGGCTGTCTCGAGGGGCGGATACGGCGCCTCGGCCGTACGGTGGCGGCCGGCCCCGGCCACAGCCCTCGCTGGGAAAGGAGACGTGACAATGATGCCAATACATGATCGGAGCACGATTATCGATGACGATCTGATACGCGCGATGTTGAGCGATGGCAAGCGCCCTTCAAGCAATGACGTAGAGGAAATCCTGGTCCGGGCGGAATCAGCGCAAGGGCTTGACCCATCGGCACTGGCCGTGCTCCTGAAGATCGAGGACGATAGCGTATGGGAGCGGATCTTCCACGCCGCCAAGGCGGTCAAGGAAAGGGTCTACGGAAAGCGCATCGTGCTCTTCGCGCCGCTTTACCTCAGCAACTACTGCGTCAACAATTGCCGCTATTGCGGTTATCGGACGGACAACGGCATTCCCCGCCGCCGCTTGACCATGCCCGAAATCCGCCGCGAAGCCGCGGCACTCGAACTGATGGGGCATAAACGTCTGGCCGTGGAAACCGGCGAGGACCCGGTCAATTGTCCGATCGATTATGTTTTGGAAGCGATCGATACCATCTATGAGGTCACGGAGGGGATGGGCAATATCCGCCGCCTGAACGTGAATATCGCCGCCACCACCGTGCAAGCTTACCGCCTGCTCAAGGAACACAAGATCGGCACCTACATCCTGTTCCAGGAGACATACCACCGGCCGACATACGTGGATATGCATCCGGCCGGTCCAAAGCATGATTACGACTGGCACTTGTCGGCGTTCGACCGGGCGATGGCAGCCGGCCTGGAAGACGTCGGCGCCGGGATCCTTTTCGGGCTGGCCGATTACCGTTACGAATTAATCGCGCTCCTGCTGCATGCCCGCCATCTCGAGGAGAGGTACGGGGTGGGACCGCACACTGTTTCCGTCCCCCGCCTGCGGCCGGCGCACGGGGTCGATCCCGCCCGTTTTGCGCATCTGGTGGACGATCGGATCTTCAAGCGGATCGTGGCCCTGATCCGGCTCGCCCTCCCCTACACGGGGATCATCCTTTCCACCCGCGAAGCGCCCGCGTTTCGACGCGAGGTTATTGAGTTGGGCGTTTCGCAGATCAGCGCCGCGTCCTGTACCGGTGTGGGCGGTTACAGTTCAGATCGCAAGGAAACCGCCGGTACCGCCCAGTTCCAGGTGGAGGACGGGCGCAGCGTCGACGAAGTGCTCGCGGAACTCTGCCGTGACGGCTACATCCCGAGTTTCTGCACGGCTTGTTACCGGCAAGGCCGTACCGGCGACCGGTTCATGTCTTTGGCCAAGAGCGGGCGGATCGGCGCGATCTGCGGTCCGAACGCCCTGCTGACCTTCGCCGAGTACTTGCTCGATTACGCATCCCCGGCCACGCGAAAACTTGGCTGGGCCGCCATCGAGGCCGACCTGGCCGCGATGCCGGCGGAGCGCCGGGCGGAGGTCGAATCGCGTTTGGCCGGCATCAAAGCCGGAGTACGCGACTTATACTTCTGACGGGGAACTCCCCCAGTGCGCCAGAGCCGTTCTTCGGGGCCGGGAGCGGCATCGGCACTGGACGCTTCTTGGGGAACCGATCTTCGCTATCGACTACGACCCCGATTCCGACCCCGATACCAAAGGCACCATCTCTTGATTCTTGAATCAGGTGAGGAACGATGCATGAAACCCCGCGGAGCAACAGACTACATATCGCCCTCTTCGGCCGCAGGAACGCGGGCAAGTCACGTCTCATCAACGCGCTCACCGGCCAGGAGGCGGCCATCGTCTCGCCAATCCCAGGCACCACCACCGACCCGGTATGGAAAGCCATGGAACTTATCCCCTTCGGCCCGGTGGTCTTCATCGATACCGCCGGCCTCGATGACGAAGGGGAATTAGGCGCGATAAGGATCCAGCGTTCCTTGGCGGTCCTTGCCCGCACCGATCTCGCCCTGATCGTGGTGGACGCGACCATTGGCTGGTCCGCGCTGGAAGCGGGCATTCTCGCCGAACTACAGCGGCGCGGGACGGCCCGCCTCGTCGTCTGGAACAAGACTGACCTCGATGGCCGCGCCGTGGATGAGATCCCGGGGACGCCGAGCATCTCCGTCTCCGCCGAGACGGGGCTTGGCATCGACCGGCTCAAGGAAACGATTATCGAATGCGCCCCGCGAATCTGGGCCGAAGCCCCCCTCATGGCCGACCTTCTATCCCCTGGCGATCTAGTGGTCTTGGTGGTGCCCGTGGACCAAGAGGCGCCCCGGGGCCGGCTGATCCTGCCCCAGGCGCAGACGCTCCGGGAAGTGCTCGATGCCGGCGCCTTGGGGATCGTGACCAGGGATACGGAGCTTTCCGAGGCGCTTGCCGCGTTGAACCGGCGCCCGAGACTGGTAGTAACGGACTCCCAGGCATTCGGCCGGGTAGCGGAGATCGTGCCGCGCGCGGTTCCGCTGACCTCATTCTCGATTGTCTTTGCCAGGCACAAGGGGGATCTTGCCGCCTACGCCAAGGGCGCCGCCACCATCGACCATCTGGCGGATGGGGATCGGATCCTGATCGCCGAATCCTGTACCCATCACATCGCCGGCGACGATATCGCCCGCGTAAAGTTGCCGCGTTGGTTGCGGTCCTATTCCGGCCGCGCGCTCGAGTTCGCGTACGTTCAGGGCCACGATTTCCCGGCCGACCTGGCTCCGTATCGGTTGATCGTACAATGCGGCGGGTGCATGGTGAACCGCCGGGAGATGCTGGCGCGCCTGGAATGCGCCGAAGCCGCCGGCGTACCGATCACCAATTATGGGGTGGCCATCGCCAAGGTTCACGGGATACTGCCGCGGGTCTTGGCGCCTTTTCACCTCGGCGCTGCCCTTGAATCCGAGCCCCTAATGGAGCTGTGATATCCCCTCGGACTATTACCGCGCAAAGGCCGGCCAAGAACGCAAAGACGGTCTAAGCAGGGCCGCCCCCCTATCCGTCTGCCTGCTCTCGTCGCTTATGGATTCGCCTCGGAAATAAGAAGGCTTCGTCGGAGGGGACTCTCATACGGTCTTGCCGCAACCGGTCATGGTCAACGCATACCCATCGTCCAGGCCGGCGGGGAAGGCTCGATGTACTTGGGCCGCTTGGACCTCACCCTGGCGCGCCAGGGCGAGAAATGGGTCCTGACGGAATGCCGCGGCCAGCTCATGCCCATCACAAAAACGATACC
>JBLNCE010000116.1:0-40081 GCA_050260415.1 Bacteroidota bacterium
ACTATTCCTTGATAAGCATTCCCCGTATGGTCCCCACGAGATAGAGCGATCCGCAGACACAAAGCAATCCCCCCCGCGGCAGCGCGTCCACGGCACGCGCCAGCGCGGCCCGGGGATCGGCTTCGGCTTCCACCGGCGTCCCGAAACGCGCCAAGGCCGCCGCCACCCGCTCCGTACTCGCGCTCGGCGCCGTACCGCCGGGGACGGTGGTCACCACCACCCGCCGGGCGGAAGGGGCGATCAGGCCGACCATCTCTTCCACCGGCCGGTTGTCCAGGATACCGAGGAGGAAGTCGACCCGCTCCCGGCGAAAAACCTCCGTCAAGGCCCGGGCAAGCGCCGCCATCCCGTCCGGGTTGTGCGCCCCGTCCAGGACGATCAGCGGCTCGTGCCGGACGATCTCCAGCCGGCCGGGCCAGATTGCCTCCGCCAGGCCTTGCCGGACGGCCTCGCACGGCACAACGAAGCCCCGCTCAGCCAGGACTTCCGTCGCGGCGACAGCGGTGGCGGCGTTCATTGCTTGGTGCGCGCCAAGGAGGTTCAGGCGCAGCGTGCCGTAGTCGCGCTGGCCGCGCATGGCGCAGTAGGTGCCGTCGCTGTCCGCCCGGACCAGATCGTAGACAAGATCCCTGCCGACCAGACGCACCGGTGCGCCCTGGCGTTCCGCCTCCGCGAGGATGACCGCCAAGGCTTCCTCCGCTTGCGGAGCCGCCACGACCGGGCGGCCGGGCTTGATTGTGCCCGCTTTCTCAGCGGCGATGGACGCCAGATCCGGTCCCAGGCGGTCGGTATGGTCCAGGGCCAGATGGGTCAGGATGGTGAGTAACGGATCGATGACATTCGTGGTATCGTGACGTCCTCCCAGCCCCACCTCGATCAGGACCGCATCCAGGCCGGCTTCGGCCAGGATTAGGAAGGCCATGGCCGTCCCGACCTCGAATTGGGTCGGGTGCCCTGCCGGGCCGTCCTTGATCCTCAATACCGCGGGCCATACCCGGTCAAAGGCGCGCAGGAGCGCCCCGGGCGGCACCGGCCGCCCGGCGATGGCGACACGTTCGCGAAAGTCCACCAGGTGCGGCGAGGTATAGCGGCCCACCGCATACCCCGCGGCGCGCAGGATGGCGTCGAGGAACGCGACCGTCGACCCCTTGCCGTTGGTCCCGGCCACATGCACGGCGCGCAGGCGCCGTTCGGGGTGGTCGATCTGATCCAGCAGCGCGTTGATGCGATCCAGCGTCAGCTTCATGCCGAACCGGCCGAGGCTGTCGATTAAGGCAAGCATTTCGTCGTAGTCCATGTATAACCTCCGCCCGTAGAAGCATTGTGAAAACCCATACCCTCCCAGGAGGTAAAAATGCTGCACGTCGTACTCTACGAACCGGAGATCCCCCAGAACGCGGGCAATATCGCGCGGCTCTGCGCCGCCGTGGGCGCGGAACTCCATCTCATCGAGCCGCTCGGCTTCTTCTTGGACGATCGGCAACTGCGCCGCGCCGGGTTGGATTATTGGCAAGACGTGCAGGTCAAAAGCCACCGGAGTTGGCCGGATTTCCTCACTGCTTATCCCGGGTCCTCCCGGTGGTACCTGACCACGAAAGGGCGGCGATCCTACGCCGATCAGCCGCTCGCCGGCGAGGTCCACCTGGTCTTTGGCCCGGAGTCCAGGGGCCTGCCGTCCGACCTGCTGGCGGCGGAGCCCGAGCGATGCCTGCGCGTGCCGATGCGACCAGGCGCCCGCTCCCTCAACCTGGCGAATACCGTGGCGATCGTGGTTTTCGAGGTTCTGCGCCAGCGGGGCTTTCCCGGGCTGATATAGGCAAGCCCTTTATCCCACTCCGCGCGAGGGGAAGAGTCTGCCTGTCTAGCCGCGGTCTCTCAATATACCGGGCATGGCACAAATAAACATGCGGGGATCCCCCCGCACCTTTCACACGCCCGTAGTGCGTATGACCTTACCAGCCCAAGACCCGCCGTGCTTCCGGCCAATGCCGCGCAAAAATGACGAGCGCTCCGAGTACGGTCACGGCCATGGGCCAGACGGTCATCCTACCAAGCATGGTAAAGACGAGCGCCACCAAGGCCACGCACAGGATGGCCGCGGCCGAGGCCGGCGCGCTCTTGCGGCACGCCAGGAATACGACCGCCCAAACGGGCACGAAGACCGCCAAGAACCAGGGCTGCAAATACGCGATGACGCCGCACGCCGTGGCCAGCCCTTTCCCGCCGCGGAAACCCGCGAATATGGGAAGGATATGGCCGATGACCGCCGTCAACCCGCCCAGCCAGCCTAGGTCGGATCCGAGCAAACGCCCGGGCAGGGTGGCCGCGGCCAAGCCCTTGCCAAAGTCGAGGACGAAGACAATGATACCGGGCAGAGGCCCCAGCACCCGCAGGGCATTGGTCGTGCCGGGATTGCCGCTGCCCTGGCTCCTGAGGTCCACCCCGCGTACCAGGCGGCCGATAATGACCCCGCTCGGAAACGAGCCGGCCGCGTAACCCGCAATACCCACCACTACCCAGAGCAAGGCATTCATCGATTCTCACCCGCGCCCGCGGCCTGCGCCGCGACCGGCGTGGGAGTGAATTCCGCTCCCGCCACGCTCAGACCGTGCGGGATGAGGCGGAACGCCAGCCGCGTGTCCTCCATGACCTCTCCGTCGACCTGATAGTATAGCGGCGTCGTGCTCTCTAAGAGAACTTCCCGCCCACGCAGCATCGTCACTTCCGGCATCGTCAGATGCCGCCCCTTGACAAATCGTGGCAGGTTCAGGCTTACGCGCACCGTTCCCATCTTCTCGGCCAGGCAGATATCGAAGAACCCGTCGTCGACGGCCGCCTCGGGGGTGACAAGCATCCCTCCGCCGTAAGATCGCGAATTGGCCACGGCCACGAGCAGGATCTCCCGCTCATAGGTCTTGCCGTCGATGGTTAACTTGACGCAACGAGGTTTATAGGTGAGAATCGTGGCGAAAACGGACGTGAGATAGACCGCCATGCCCCGCAAATGCTTGAACTTATGGTTGGCGGTATAACATACCTCACCGTCGAAACCGGCCCCCACCGAACTCACGTAGAACCGTTCGTTGACGCGGCACAGATCCACCGGCAGCCGGCGACCGCGCAGGATCCGCTCGAGGCCGGCCACCGGATCCTTGGGCATGCCCATCATGGCGGCGAAATCGTTGCCGGTCCCTAGCGGTAGGACTCCCAGGCAGGCCTGGCCGCCGGCAATGCCGTTGACGACCTCGTTGACCGTGCCGTCGCCGCCCGCGGCGATGATCGTGTCATACCCCTCGGCCAGAGCCTGCTTGGCAAGCAGCCTGCCCGCGCCGCGTTGGCCGGTAATAGCGGCATCGAACTCCGTCCCCGATCGGCGCAAGGCGGCCAGGAGGGCGTCCTTGGCCCGCGCGCCGCGTCCCCGGCCGGCGATCGGATTGAGAATGAGCTTTACTCGCAAAACGAACACTCCCCACAGGATGCCCTTAAGATCGCTCACCATTGCCATCTATATACAACGTCTCTTATTCCTGTCGTATGCGGTCCGGCGAAACGGCGAAGATACATTGCCGTATCGCCGGACATGTGGTTCCGCATGAAAATGTCGCATGTATTCGCCCTAAGTGGGCGGGGCTCCTGTACTAGAACATGATTTTCTGCCGCCTGACCCAAACATTCTCGAGCAACCCGACCGCCCAGAGGCTTGCAGTCATGGAACTGGAACCATAACTGATGAATGGCAGGGGGATACCGGTAATCGGCATGATGCCCAGGTTCATGCCGATGTTCTCGAGGACGTGAAAGAGGAACATGGCCAGAACACCCGTGGCGATGAGGGATCCATATCTGTCTTTGGCTTGATAAGCAATCCGCAGGCCGCGCCAGATCAGCGTGAAGAACAAGGCCAGCAGGAAGAAAGCGCCGATGAAACCGAGTTCTTCACCCACGATGGCGAAGATAAAGTCCGTCTGATGCTCGGGTACGTAACCCAACCTACCCTGGGTACTACGCAGGTAACCCTTGCCCAAAAATCGCCCCGACCCGACCGCGATCATCGCCTGGATGAGGTTATAACCCGAACCTTGCGCGTCCTTGGCGGGATCGATGAAACTCGTCAACCTCTTGAGCTGGTATTCCTTGAGCGGCAACGGCATATCAAGATAGGCATGGGCGAGGAAAGCCCCGACCAGCAAGAGCAGCGGTACGGCAATCAGGATGACCAGATGCAGGCCTCTGGCCCCGGCCATATAGAGCATGGACAGGGTGATAAAGGCAAAGACCAGCAGTGTCCCGAGATCCGGCTGGAGGAAGATGAGGAGCATGGGCACGGAAACATGCAGCAGCGGGCTGAGGAGATCCCAGAAGCTGTCCAGTCTCTCCTTGTTGGCCAGGTGTCTGGCCAGCGTAACGATGACCGCCACCTTGGCGAACTCGGACGGCTGCAGACTGCTGAAAGGGCCCAAATACAGCCAGCTCTTGGCGCCGTTCACCTCGCGGCCGAAGAGGAGCACCGAGGCAAGCATGAGGGCATTGCCAATATAGATGATAAGATGAAACCGTTCGGACGCGTGGTAATCGACCAGGATAATCAGCGCCATGCCGATAAAGCCGAGGACCACGCCGACCAATTGCTTCTTGAGCGCAAAGGTCGGATCGCCGTGATTCAAGGCCTTGTTGGCGTGGGTGGCGCTGAAAACCATGGCCAAACCCATGAGCACGAGGAGCAGGACCGTCACCAAGACGGTCAAGTCCAGATTGCGCAAGAGTCGACGTTCGACCAGCATTGTCCTGCTCCCTTCGCGATCAATTATAACTCCGCCTGCTAGTCGCGTCGAGCGGTAAATACCTAGGCAACTGCTTCAAAACCCACCTTTGCGGCGCCCAGGAACGGGAAATACTGCCCAGACAAAGCCCCGGCCTGGGTGGATAATCTCACCTTCCCCTCCTGGACTGCAGCGGACCGCTAAGATTCCCCGCCCCGCCGCACCCGTCTGACCGGGATGCTGGCGACCAGCGCCGCCATCTGGTCGCTCGCGGATAGGCGCACTTCCATGCCATCCTCGTCGATCTCCAGATAGCGGGAGATGACTTCGACCATCTCGCTCTTCAGGAGGTCCAGCAGCGCCGGCGAGACCATCGCCCGGTCATGGACCAAGACCAGCCGAAGTCTCTCCATCGCGACATCTCTGCTCGCCCGGGCCTTTTGAAAGTCCACGCGCCGCACCTCGCAATATGAGAATCAAGTACTAAGTGCGAAGTATTGAAATACTAAATGCTAAGCACCGAGTATAATACCCCGGGTTTTGAACGTCGTACTCATACTCGTACTCAGCGAAGAATGCCGTGGTGGATACTTCGATCGGACCACCCAGGTTTCCATCCGTACTTAGTACTTAGCACTTAGTACTTAGTACTTATTTATATCACTACATTCCAATCAGCCGTTTGAGCCGTCCGAACACGGACAGGTCGAAATCCATGGACATAAAGGGGATGTTTTCGCCTTCGATCCGGCCGGCGATGTTGCGGAACGCTTCCCCGGCGCGTGACGATCGATCGGTAACCGCCGGCTCGCCGCGGTTCGTGGAGACGATAATCGACTCGTCGTCCGGGATGATCCCCAACAACTCCAGGGCAAGGATGTCGTTGACATCGTCGATGTCCATCATATCGCCTTTACGGATCATATCCGGTCTGATTCTGTTCACGATCAGCCACGGATCGGTTAGATCGCGCGCCTGCAACAACCCGACAATCCGGTCGGCATCCCGCACGGCGGATACTTCCGGTGTCGTTACAATGATGGCGGCGTCCGCGCCGGCGACGGCATTCTTGAAGCCTTGCTCGATGCCGGCCGGACAGTCGATCAGGATGTAGTCGTAATCTGCCTTCAACTCCAGGCAGATCTCGCGCATCTGTTCGGGTGAAACGGCGTCTTTCTCCCTGGTCTGCGCGGCCGGCAAGAGGAATAGACCTTCAAATCGCTTGTCCTTGATCATCGCCTGCCGCAAGCGGCACTTTTTTTCCGCCACGTCGACGAGGTCGAAGACGATACGGTTTTCCAGGCCTAGTACCACATCCAGGTTACGCAGGCCGATATCGGCGTCAATCATCACCACCCGGCGATTGCGTAAGGCAAGACCACAGCCGAGATTGGCCACGGTGGTCGTCTTGCCCACGCCTCCCTTGCCGGAGGTTATGACAATGACTTTACCCAGCATCTTCTGCCCCACTCCTAAATCCAGGATTCCGAAAAGCGGGCCCGAACCTTTGCCTGGCAAGCCAAGGCGCTTCCCGAATCCGGGTCAATTCTTCCGCGCCGCCCGCGTTTTGGCGCGCTGCCAACCCCTGAAGGGTTCGACGATGATGCCCTCGCCTTGCACGCGGGCTTCCTCGGCTCCCCAGACGGATTCGTTTTCCGAGAAACGCGCCACCACGTCCCCTAGACGGAGAAGGGACGGCCGGAGCTGAAAAGCGACGACCCTCGCTTCCCGGCCGCTCACGAGACCGGCGGCGATTGTACCGCGCGCCACGCCCATGACGATCACATCGAGACCGGCGAGGATCTCCGCGCCGGGATGCACGTCCCCCAGGATCAAGATATTGCCGCTTGCCGCCACGCGCTGGCCGGAACGGACGGGCGCGCGGACGGTCAAGGTCTGCTCTCCTTGGTCTGGCGCGGATTTGTCCTGGGAGATCTCGGGTTCGATCATCTCCACGCCGTGTTGTTCGAGGAGAGTCCGGACAACCTCCACTTCCTCGGGGAGGAGCAGGCGCAGGCTCTGATCGAGCAAGACTTTCGCGCCATGGAAAAACTCCCCGGAGGCCTCCAGTTTACCGGCCAAATCGTCACGAACCGCGCCGAAATCCCCTTCGGCGGGCAAGAGCAGACGGAGTCCATGACGAAATCCCTTGAACACCACGCCCGGCGACAAGACAAGGCCCAGTTCCTTCGCTGGGCCCCGTTGTTTAACCCCTTTGGCCAGTCGCATCCGCTCCCCGTCTTTCGTCCCTTCACGATGTCCTTAGGTGTTCGCTAAAACCCATGGAAATCCTGCCGGGGAGAAACCCTAGTCGGGCTTGATTCAATGCTGCTCAGGCGGGGTTTCAGATCCATTTTCCTGGGAGGGAGCTTCCGCAGCCGGCGTGGTTTGGCCGGGTTCCGCGGGTGAGTCCGCGGTGTTCGTGCTCGGCGTGAGCCCGCTTGTGGAAGGGGCTCCGCTTGGGCGAGGCGGCTGCGGTTTTGACGGCGGCACGTGGAAAAAGGCTTCGAGCACCTCGCGCGCGACCGGAGCCGCCGCGGTGCTTCCGCCGCCGCCCTGCTCCACGACGACCACCACCGCGATGCGGGGTTTGTCCGCCGGCGCAAAGCAAGCAAAGAGGGCGAAGTCATCGTACCCCTTCTTCTGGCCCGTGCCGGTCTTCCCCGCCACCGGGAAGCGGTCCAGGGGAAACCCGGCAAAGGCCCCCGCGGCCGTCCCGCCGCTGATGACTTCATTGAGACCTTCGAGCACCAGGCGGCGTGTATCTTCAGACATCTTGACCCTGGCCAGTTCGCGCCGTTCCGCAAAAGACCGCACGGCTTGCCCCTCGACGGTCCGAATCTCCTTCACCAGATGGGGACGGTAAAAATGACCGCCGTTCGCGAGGCCGGCGTAAGCGACACACAGCTGCAACGGTGTGACTTCCAGGTAGCCCTGGCCGATGGCAAAATGCAGCGTCTCCAGTTCGCGCCAGGGATCGTTGGGGCGCAGACGCTTTTTGTAGGCCGGATCCGGGACGATCCCCGCCGCGTCTCCAGGCTCCAAGTCCACCCCGGTCGATTGGCCGAAGCGAAACAAGCGCGCGTAATCGGCCAGCTTTTCGACCCCCAGCCGGCGCGCAAGCTCATACATGACCACGTTGCATGAATTCTTCAGCCCGCCGATGACGTTCAGGGCACCATGGCCCCTTCCCTGGCTGGCAATCCAGCATTTGGCCAGGCTGCCGTAGACACGGTCGAAACCAGTGCAACGAAAGAGCTCCTTGGGATCCGTGATGCCCTCCTGAAGGGCGGCCAGAACGGTGAAAGGCTTGAAAGTCGAAGCCGGCGGATAGAGCCCGCGCAAGACCCGGTTATTGAAAGGCTTGTCGGGGTTGTTGTTCAACGCGGCGTAGGTCTTCGTGGGCACGGTGCCCACGAAGACATTGGGGTCAAAAGAGGGCTGGCTTGCCATGGCCAGTATCTCACCGTTTCTAGGGTCGAGCGCGATCACGGCTCCCGCCCGGGCTTTCCGCTGCTTCGTGTAACGTTGCAGGTAGGTCAGCCTTTTGCGCAAGGCCTCCTCGGCCGCCTTTTGGACATCGTAGTTCAACGTGAGCCATGCGTCGTAGCCCGGCACGGGGGCCCGCTCGTAGATGACTCTGACCGGTCTCTGGGTCTTGTCGATCTCGATGCGCCGGACACCATCCTCACCCCTGAGATACTGCTCCAAGGTCCTCTCCAGACCGCTCTTGCCGATCATGTCGCCCAACTGGTAACCGGAAGACCCCAACTTCGCCAGCTCGCTGTGGCTGATCTCGCGTATGAAGCCAAAAGCGTGGCTGGCGAAATCGCCGAACAAATATTGCCGGCATGGGACCCCCTGTACCTCGATCCCGGGCAGATCCAGCGACCGTTCCTGGATATGGAGCGCGGTTTTTACGGGAATGTCCTTGGCCACGGGATACAGCTGGTACGGCGCGACGCCCGGCGTTGCCAGGCGCTCCCCGATCGCTTCCGGCGCGCAGCCGAGGATCTTGGCCAGGTTGGTGACCACTTCCGGATGTTGTTTGAGGGTCTCCAGGAGTCCGACCACATTATAGCTGGAACGATTCGAGACGAGCAAGCGGCCGTTACGATCGTAGAAAACGCCGCGCGGCGCGGGAATAGCGATATCGTAGGTCGTGTATTCGATGGAGCGCCGATAGTTTACCGCGCCCTGCACGATCTGCAGCATCCATAGACGTCCGAAGAGGACGAGAAAACACAAGCCGGCCACGACCGTCATGAACTTTGCACGCCGTTCGAGGCGGTCAACCTGGTTGAACCGCATCGGCATCACCCCCCGGGTGGCAATCCAAGAGACCGGGGTCGTCCCTGACTCATTGTCCGCGCCGGACTTCCGCTTGGCACTCCAGACAACAATACTCGCCTATCCTTAGGCGCTCTATAGCAGCGACGTATATCGCCCATCGGCCTGGCCGCTACGACTCAGGACGCGCGACTGGGGACTCGGACCTCAATCTGTTACCAGCCGCATTTCCAGCCGGTAGAACTGCCGGTACAAGAACGGGGCCAAGACGGCGTTGTAGAGCGAGATGGCCGCCACCCGCGGAATGAGATACAACACGGGTCCAAGCGGCCAGCCGAGGGCGCTGTTGATGGTGAGGAAGATCGCTTCGCACACCGCCGTTCCCGCAAGGAGAGACAAGAAAGGCACCAAGAGATTGTCCTTGAAGATCGTTTTCTCGAGCAAGCCCGCGAGAAAGCCGGTCGCCATCCTGGCCAACGCCCCCACGCCCACGATCGAACCGCCGGCCAGGAGGTCCGCAACCAATCCGCCGGCCAAGCCCAGGATGGATCCGTACCATGGTCCCTTGAGGAGTCCGTATGAGACCACGACGATGAGGATCAGATCGGGCACCAGCCCCAGACCGAACAGGTTCAGCTCCGCAAAGAGCGTTGCCTGAAGGATCAGGCCGAAGATAATGCTCAAAGCGATGACGATCGGGCGGATGCTCATTGGACGACCGCCTTTTGCCCGGCTTTCTTGATGACAAAGAGCACGTCAATCTGGCCGGGCTTGACGGCCGGCCGCAAAGTCCCGCCCAGCGGCAGGCCCCCCTGGCCGCGCGCCGCGGTGGCGACCGCGCCGATGACCAGTCCGCGCGGGAAGTATTCGCTGTCTTCCCAGGTCACCACCTGATCGCCCCGGCGAAAATCCGCATCTTTCAATGGCAACAACTGGCAAAGGCCCGGGCCGCCGCTCATACCCCGCACCAGAACATGGGCGCCGGTCCTTTCGACCATGCCCCCGATCTGGCTCATGCTGTCCGTGAGGAGTAGCACGTCCGAAGCGTGTTCCCTGACCTCGAGCACGCGGCCGACCACGCCGCCGGCGGCGATAACCCCCATGTCCCGCTGGATGCCGTCCGCGCGCCCCAGATCGATCGTCAACCGGCTGTACCAGTTGTTCGGGCTCCTGGCGATGACCTCGGCGGCCACCAAGGCGTAAGGGAGCTTGCTCTTCAGGCCGAGCGCCTCGCGCAGCCTCTCGTTCTCCAAGAGGTAGCCGTGCAAGGTCTGATTCTCCATCGACACCCGGTCGATTTCCTCCGCCAGACGACGATTTTGCGCGGTCAGACGATGCAGCTCGCCGACGGTGCGGAGGATACCCTTCGTCGTGTCGTTGACGGCGTCAAAAACCCGTTCGACCGGCGTGACGGCCGCGCGCAGAAACGACTCGGCCGTGGTCTGACGGTAAGGGTGGCCGGCCGTGAGAAACATGATCCAGGTCAGGAACAGGATCGAGACGGCCACGAAGAGCAGTTTTTTACTGGTGAGGAACTGCAGCACCTAAACGCCCCCAGCGATCCCCGTGGGTTCTTTCCCAAAGACTTCGCGCGCCACGATAGGAATGTGACAGAGCCCAAGATAGTCTACCGGACTCAGGCAAGCTTCCGCGGTGAAGACAGCACCCGTTGCAGGAGGAACAAGTTATCCAGCACGATCCCGGTTCCCCGCACCACGCAGGTCAACGGGTCTTCGGCCCGCTGAACGGGCATGCCCGTCTCCTCCCGCAAGAGCTGGTCCAAACCGCGCAATAAACTGCCGCCGCCCGCCAGCACAATGCCCCGGTCCAGGATGTCCGAAGCCAACTCCGGCGGCGTGCGGTCCAAGGTCATCCGCACGGCCTCGATGACCTGGGTGACCGGTTCCGCCAATGCTTCCAGCACCTCGTGCGAACTCAAGTTGATGGTCTTGGGCAGGCCGGTCAGGAGATCCCGCCCTCTGACCTCATAGTGTTCTTCTTCGCCGCTTGGATAGGCGGAGCCGATGGAACGTTTGACATCCTCGGCGGTTCTTTCGCCGATCATCAGATTGTAGTGACGTTTTACGTACTGTATGATGCTTTCGGTCATCTCGTCGCCCGCCACACGGCTCGACTGGCTGGCCACGATCCCCCCCAGGGAGATGACCGCCACTTCCGTGGTCCCGCCGCCGATATCCACGATGAGGCTGCCGGTTGCCTCGCTGACCGGCAGTCCGGCACCGATAGCCGCGGCCATCGGTTCCTCGATCAAAATGACCTCGCGCGCGCCCGCCTGCAAGCCAGCGTCGATGACGGCCCGTTTCTCCACTTCCGTTACGCCCGACGGCACCCCCACGAGCACCCGCGGGGGAAAGAGCCCCGTACGTTTGGCCGCGCGGCCGATGAAATAACGGAGCATCTTCTCGGTCACGTCAAAATCGGCAATCACCCCGTCCCGCATTGGTCGAATGGCCACGATCGACCCCGGGGTCCGCCCGACCATGGCCTGGGCTTCGCCGCCCACCGCGACGAGTTCGTTTGTTTCCCGCTGTATTGCCACCACGGATGGTTCCTGGAGAACAATCCCTCTTCCCTTGACATAGACGAGCGTATTCGCCGTCCCAAGGTCGATTCCCATATCCCGCCCGAATCGGCCCAGGATGAAATTGAACATCTGTGTGCTCCTTCCAGAACGGTGATGTTGCGACGAAGCATGGCGGCCAACCCCTAGAACAAACCCTTCTCCTTGAGGCTGGCATACTTATTATCGCCGAAGATGATGTGGTCCAGTATCTCGATCCCCAGCAGTTCTCCTCCCTCGCGCAGTCTCTTGGTCAAAAGCACGTCCTCGCGGCTCGGCGCCGGATCCCCGCTCGGGTGGTTGTGCGCCAGAATCACGGCGGCCGCGCTCTTCTGGATGGCCACCTTGAAAAGCTCGCGCGGATGCACGAGCGAAGCGGTCAGGTGTCCGACCGAGACGGTTTCGATGGCGAGAGGCTGATTCCGGGCGCTGAGCAAGATGACCAGGAAATGTTCACGATCCAAGAAACGTAACCGGCTCATGAGGAGTTCCGCCACGTCCCGGGGAGTCTTGATCGGGCGCGACTCCGCGATCTCCGTGCCCGATAGACGGCGTCCGATCTCCATCGCGGCCTCGATCGTACAGGCCTTGGCGCGCCCCACGCCGGGAAGGGCGGCAATCTCGTCAAAACCCGCGCTCACCAAACCCCGCAGACCGCCGAAACGGGCCAGGATACGCTCGGCCTGATTTAGGGCTGATTCGCCGCGCACCCCGACGCGCAACAGGATCGCCAGGAGTTCCGTATTCGACAGGCTGCCCGTGCCAAGGATGGCCAGCCGTTCGCGGGGCCTATCCTCCGGCGGCAGATCGCGCATCATCATGTACTCTACCGGCGACACCCCCAAGGGCAGGCGGAAGGCAAGAGGCGTGAGGCATGAGCAAAAATGCCTTTAGCCTCTTTTGCTTTGTTCTCTCCCGACTCATACCTTCCGTCTGATGCCCCAAGCCTGTTCAGGTCGTTCTCCCGGCTCACGCCCTCCGCCTCATGCCTCACGCCTTGGAACGGTCACACCGAACTCCCGCAGCATGGTAACCAGCTTGGCCAGGGGTAACCCGACCACATTGGTATAGCAACCCTCGACCCGCTCGACCAGGGTGGCGCCCAATCCTTGGATGCCATAGGCGCCCGCCTTGTCCATCGGTTCGCCCGTCTTTACGTAGGCGCTTATCTCGGACGGCGCCAGCCGGCGAAACTTGACCCGGGTCCGCACGTGGCCGACGCGGATCGGTCCCGCCGGCGCCCGGACGAGCGCCACCCCGGTATAGACGTCATGCCAACGACCGGAGAGAAGCTTCAGCATCCGCTCGGCCTCAACCGCGTCCGCCGGCTTCTCCAGGGTCTTTCCGGACAGGATGACCACCGTATCCGCCCCGAGCACCAAGCCCGCGCCGAGACGCTCGGCCACTTCCCGCGCTTTGCCAAGGGAAAGCGCCTCGACCAGACGCCGTGGATCGCGCGGGCGCCCTTCGTGACGCTCGGAAAAATCGCTGGGCACCACCTGAAAAGCCAAGCCCAACCCGGCCAGGAGTTCAGCCCGGCGCGGCGAGGCCGACGCCAGGATCAATGCCGGCTCCCCGTATGCTGTCATGGCGCCAAACTCATTGCGGCACGCGACATCGTGTGTTCTCCCGCCATCGCTGCTTATTCCCGATCGCTCAGGCCATATATGGCCCTCCTGTACGGAGGTAGGTTTTTCCTCTTGCCTCATGCCTCACGCCTCTTGCCTCTTGCCTCTTGCCTGCTCTTAAACTCGCCAAAACACCCACAACGCCAGGAGCAAACCGCTCATGGTGGCGAGATCCAGGCGCAGGCGAAAACCAAGCGTAAAAGAGAAAATGTCCCCCAAGACCAAGGAACCTTTGGGGTCAAACCCGACGGAAACGGCCTTGTTGAGGAGAGGCAAATAAGGCCGGAGCAACTGGCTGATGAGGGAGCCGCCGACAAGTCCCAAAAGGACCAGGATCACCAGGAGCAGAGGACCTTTACCCATGGCCTTGCTAGGCATTCCGTATTGCCGCCCTTCCGCTTCATCCGGGATTCTGAAAGTGAATGACAAGTACTTTCGCAATCCGGTTCAATGGATTGACTCATTCCACGCGGCTGGGCAAATTCCTCTTGTCAATGGCGCTTTTTCCTTGGCATAATGAGGGTTGGGTGGGTGGAAGCGGGGCAACTCGTCTGCCCGTTTCGAACTGGCCCCGGCATGACCGGCATGGCCAAAGGCAATAAGGTCGGTGCCGAGCGGGCGTATGGTGATTGACGCTGTAAAACGGGGATGCTATGATAGGTCTGCATGCAAACCGAGATTGCGACAGTGAAAACCGAATATGTATCTACCCGCGGATTTACCACGCATGTGCTATAACCCAAATCCGCGATCCAGAGGTACTTTCGCCTCAGGCAGGAGGTCCGCCTTGGCAGAAACGCTCAAATACTTCATCTATACCTTTGGCTGCCAGATGAACGAGCACGACTCGGAGAGCCTGGCCGGCCTCTGCGAGAGTATGGGATACGAACGGGCCGCGGCGCTCGGCGACGCAAGTCTGATCCTGCTCAACACCTGCTGCGTGCGGGGAAACGCCGCCAACCGCATCTACGGGCATATCGGCAACCTGAAACCGCTCAAGGAAATGCGGCCAGAGGTTATCCTGGCCGTCTGCGGCTGCATGGCCCAGGACCCAAGCGAACGGGAACGCATCAAGACGGTCTGCCCCCACGTGGACCTGGTCTTTGGCCCCCAGAATCTGCACGATTTCCCCCGCCTCCTGCAGGCGGTCCAAAGCGGGGAAGGCCGCGTCATCCAGGTGGACCTGGGACCGGGCTCGGTGCGGGAGGATCTGCCGGTCAGGCGCGCCTCGGATCTCAAAGCCTGGGTGACGATTATCCAGGGGTGCAACAACTTTTGCTCGTATTGCATCGTCCCCTATGTCCGCGGGCGTGAGCGCAGCCGCCAGCCCGAACGGATCGCCGCCGAGGTCGGGGAACTGGCCGCCGGAGGGGTGCGCGAGGTCACCTTGCTGGGGCAGAACGTGAACTCATACGGCCACGATCTGGACCGGGAAGGCGTGGACTTTCCCGCACTGCTCCGACGGCTGGATGCGACTCCCGGTTTGGAGAGACTCCGGTTCATGACCTCGCACCCCAAGGACCTCTCAGCGCGTTTGATCGAGGCCATGGCCGAATGCGGCACCGTCTGCGAGCACTTGCATCTACCGGTACAAGCCGGCAGCGATCGAATCCTCGCCCTGATGAACCGGGGCTACGACCGCCGCCATTATCTGGGGCTGGTCGAACGATTGCGGGCGGCCGTCCCCGCCATTACCCTCACGACGGATATCATCGTCGGTTTTCCCGGCGAGACGGAGGCGGACTTCACGGCAACCCTCGACTTGGTGCGGGAGGTTCGCTTTGACGGCGCCTACACCTTCGCTTACTCGCCCAAGCTGGGCACAAAGGCCGCCGGCCTCGCGGACCAACTCGCCGAGGAAACCAAACGCGAGCGCCTCTACCGTTTGATCGAGCTGCAAAACGAGATCAGTCGCCAGAAAAACGAGGCCATGCGCGGCGCCATCGAGGAGGTCCTGGTCGAAGGCCCAAGCGAGCGCAACCCGGCGGTATGGTGCGGCCGCACGCGAGGGAACAAGCTGGTGCTCTTTCCAGGCCCGGCCGCGGTGGGGACGCTGCTGCCGGTGCGCATCGACGAACCACAGACGTGGACGCTGCATGGGAAACCAATTGGGGAGATGTCCGGGGGATTAACTCAGGACATAAAGAGCACGGTTTTCTAACCACGAAACACACTAAACACCCGAAAACGGCGATCGATGTCCCTCTGAACGCAGCGAAGAGTCTTTCACCGCCACGGTTCCTTCCCCCGCCGGTCCTTTACCACCTGCCCGTCGATCCAGACCACCCGCGGCCAGGTCCGCGTATCGAACGGATCCCCGTCCCAGAGGACGAGGTCGGCATCCTTTCCGGGCGCAATGGAACCCAAACGATCCTCGAGCTTGAGGATCTTGGCGGGATTGATGGTCAACGCCCGCCAGGCTTCTTCCTCGGGGAGCCCCGCCCGCACCGCGAGTCCAGCGGCGATAGGAAGATGCTCGATCGGGATGACCGGGGCGTCGGTCATCAACGCCACCCTCACGCCCGCCTTGGCCAGAATCCCGGCCGTGGCGAAGGTTTTCTCGCGGAGTTCGTATTTGACGCGGGCCGTGAGCGAAGGGCCGACGATGGCCGGGATGCCCTTCTCCGCCAGGATGCCGGCGACCTTATGTCCCTCCGTGCAGTGTTCGATCACGATCTCCACGCCGAACTCCTCCGCGATCCGGACGGCGGTCATAATATCGTCCGCCCGGTGCGCGTGGGCTCGGAGCGGCATCTCCCGGCGCAGCACGGGCAGCAGCGCCTCGCACCGCAGGTCGCGCTCCTCGCGCTTCTCCGGCTCCCTCGCCGTCTCCACCTGCTTACGCTGGTAGTTTTGGGCCTTGACCAGAGCCTCCCGCAGCAGGGCCGCGGTCCCCATTCTGGTCATGGGGGTCTTTTTCTGATGGTGGTAGACGCGTTTGGGATTCTCGCCGAAAGCGACCTTTAGGCCGGCGGGAAAACGCAAGATCATGCGGTCCACGATGGAGCCGTGGGTCTTGAGGACCGCCACCTGTCCCCCGATCACGTTGGCGCTGCCCGGGGCCAGGCAGACGGCGGTAATGCCGTTTTGGGCCGCGTCGGCCATGCCCATCTCTTCCGGGTTGATGCCGTCGATGACCCGGAGGTGCGGCATGACCGGATCGGTCATCTCGTTGTAGTCCTCGCCCTCAAAACCGATGCCTTCCTCGCCGATCCCTAGATGGCAGTGGGCGTCGATGATCCCGGGCGTCAATAGCCAGCCGCGACCCGGCACGGTCTCGGCGTTGGAAGGAATGACAAGATTCTCCCCCACGGCCTTGATCTTGCCCTGCTCGATCAGCACCACACCGCGCTTGATCTCGGGCCCCGTGATGGTCTTGATCCGCACGTTCGTAATCGCCTGCAAAAGCATCACACCCTCAACTATTCCTTCCCGCCCTGGCCAGGGCCGCGGCCACAAAGTCCCTAAAGAGCGGCTGCGGGCGGTTGGGGCGGGACTTGAACTCGGGGTGGAATTGGGTGGCCACGAACCACGGGTGCCCCGGCAACTCGATGATCTCCACCAGGCCCCGGTCGGGCAGGCGGCCGCTCACGCGCAGCCCGGCTTTGGCGAACACATCGTAATACTCGCTGTTGACCTCATAGCGATGGCGGTGCCGTTCAAAGATGAGGTTCTCCTGGTAGGCCCGATAGGCGTGCGTATCGGGTTCCAGACGGACGGGATCAAGGCCGAGGCGCATCGTCCCGCCCATGTCCTCCACTTCCTTTTGCTCGGGGAGCAGGTCGATCACGGGGAAAGGCGAGTCCGGGTCGAACTCGGAACTATTCGCGCCCGTCAATCCGCACACATTCCGGGCAAACTCGATGACCGCGCATTGCATCCCCAGACAGAGACCCAGATACGGTACGCCTTGCGTCCGGGCGTGGTTGATGGCGGCGATCTTACCCTCGATGCCCCGGTTACCGAACCCGCCCGGAACAAGGATCCCGCTCACCCCCGCCAATTGTGCCGCCGGATCCTCGTGTTCCAGCGTCTCGGAGTTGACCCAGCGGATCTTGACCGCGGCGTCGTGGACCACGGCCGCGTGCCGAAGCGCTTCGGCCACGCTCAGATAGGCGTCGGGGAGCTGGACATACTTGCCGACGATGGCGATCTCCACCGTCTCCCGCGGGGATTTGATCCGCCTCACGATGTCGCGCCACTCGGCAAGATCCCGTTCCGCGCAGCGCAGACCCAGGCGCCGGATCACGATGGTATCCAGGCCGGCCTCCTCGAACAACAGGGGCACTTCGTAGATCGTTTGCGCATCCCGGTTGCTGATGACGGCGTCCTTGTCGATGTCGCAGAAGAGGGCAATCTTGGCTTTCAATTCGTCCGAAAGCGACCGTTCCGACCGGCACACGATGACATCAGGCTGGATGCCGATTCCTCTCAGTTCCTTGACGCTGTGCTGCGTCGGTTTGGTCTTGAGTTCCGAGGCGGCGCCGATATACGGCACGAGGGTGACATGGATGTACATCGTATCGTCGCGGCCGACATCGGCCTTCATCTGCCTGATCGCCTCGAGGAAGGGGAGACTCTCGATATCGCCGACCGTCCCCCCGACCTCCACGATCACCACATCTGCGTGAGACTCCCGTCCCACGCGGACGATGCTGTCTTTGATCTCGTTCGTGATATGGGGGATGACTTGAACCGTCCCCCCGAGGTAGTCCCCTTTGCGCTCCTTGCTGATGACGGACCAGTAGATCTTGCCGGTGGTGACGTTGTTGCTCTTGCTGAGCGGCACATCGATGAACCGCTCGTAATGCCCCAGATCCAAATCCGTCTCGGCGCCGTCATCCGTGACGAAGACCTCGCCGTGCTGGTAAGGGCTCATGGTGCCGGGGTCCACGTTGATGTAGGGATCCAGTTTCAGTACGGAGACCTTGACGCCCCTGCTCTTGAGCAAACAGCCGAGCGAGGCGGCGGTAATACCCTTGCCGAGCGAAGAAACTACTCCTCCGGTGATGAAAACGTATTTGGCCACCAGCAATTACCCCCTATATACGCCGCTTCTTTATCTAGACATAATTCATCACGATTATCTCCCGCTCTTTCGGCAGGGTCGCTTCCGTCAGTTCAATGGCGGCGTACGGCAGATGCTTGTAAGGCCTGCCCTCGAGAAACGGATCGACCGTCGCCAGGGGAAAGGCCAAGGCGTCCGTACGATAATGCATCGGCAGTATGACGCGCGGGTTGAGTTGCTCCACGACCCGCCAGGCGTCCTCGGCGCCGACCGTGTAGGTGCCGCCTACCGGGATCATCAGTACATCCACGCGCCCGCAGGCGAGGATCTGTTCCGCGTTCAGAGCATGGCCGAGATCCCCGGCATGCAGGAGGCGGAGATCGCCGTCCGTGAAATGGAACATCAGGTTCGTCCCGCGCGCGCGCCCACCGGCCGCGTCATGGAAGGCGCGGATGGTGCGGATCTTGACGGCGCCCGCCATATACTCGCCCGGTTCCCGCAGCACGCGGGGGTTTCCGGGCAAGCCCTCGGTATGGCTGTGATCGAAATGGCCGTGGCTGACCGTGACCACCGCCGCGTCCATCCGGGGCGGGAGATAGCCCACGCTCTCATCGAAAGGATCGAGCAGAATCCTCGTCTCGTCGGACGCGGTCAGCCCGAAACAAGCATGGCCAAACCATCGGATCTTCACGGTAAGCGTCCTCCCTCGGAGTGGGATGTATGTCTTTCAATCCGTTTTCACGCGCGTGCGGGAAACCCGGCAAGCGTTTTCCGTGTCTTTCATGGTTGATCCACGTTCTTTTTATTCGGCCGCCGCCGGGCTGCCTTCGGTCGCCGCCTCTTCATACTTGGCGAGCAGAGTGTTGAAGAGCAGGTAATGCCCGTGGGCGATGGCGGCCGGATAGAAGAGGATGAGAAAAACACCGGTGGCGCCAGCGAGGCCATAGAGCGCCAGCGTCAGCACGGAGAGGAGGACGGTGATCATCCCGTTATCCAATGCAAGCAAGAAGGCTTTCTTCCACGTCTTGCGGAACGTGTTGGGCTGGAAGACCAGCAACGGAAAGAAGTAATTGGATAGAAGCAGCAAGAAGAGCAACGCATACGCGGAGATGACCAGGGAGATCTTGCTGACCCACAACTGCATGCGCGCCGCGGCGGTCATATTGCCGACGAGCAGGGCGGCGACGACGATCAGCGCGGCGTAGACGGCGGCGGAACGCAGATAATAGCGCTTGAAGCCGATGAAGAAGTCCTTGAAGACGGCCTCGTCATCATGAATCCTTTTCACGACGTAGGTCACGGCCGCGTTTACCGGTGCCGACAGCAAGGGTCCGGTGACCAGGAGACCAGCCAGGACCAAAGCCCACGGGACCCGCACGGCCTCTTTGGTTTCGGGCATACCGGCCGTTACGTTGGTCCAGACGGTGTAGAGAACCATCCAGAACGGGATGTGGCATACAAACCAGATGAAGCTGAGCATCGCCGTGGAACCCAGATGCTCGTAAGCGCACTTCAGACCGCCAAGGATCGCTTTGAAGACCGTTGGCAGTACCGGTAGCTTCTTTGGCACAAGTTGCACCTCTTTCCTTCGTCTACATCGTATCCGGCGCCGTCAAGCCCAACAGGCGCAGGCCGTTACCGATCGCCAGACGGACGCTGCGGGCCAAGATCAGGCGCGCCGTGGTCAGTTCCCTGTCCTCCGTGAGGATGCGGTATTTATTATAGTAGCCGTGGAAAACCCCGGCCAGCTCAAGCAGGTAGCCGGTCATACGGTGCGGTTCCCGGTATCTGGCCGCTTCCGCCGCGACCTCGGGCAATGCCGCCACCAGGTCGGCCAGATGGATTTCCTCGGGCGCCGTGAGCCGCCCGGGCGGGAGGGCATCCGTCACGAGCGCGCCGCGCGCCTCAGCCTCGCGGAGAATGCTGGCGATCCGGGCATGGGCGTATTGGATGTAATACACCGGATTCTCATTCGATTGACGTACCGCCACGGCCAGGTCAAAATCGAGGTGGCTCTCGGAACTGCGCATCAAAAAGAAGAACCTGGCCACGTCGTTACCGGTCTCCGAGACGAGATCGCGCATGGTGACGAAATCTCCGGCGCGTTTGGACATCTTGACCGGCTGTCCGTCGCGGAGCAGGTTGATCTGTTGGGCGATCAGGATCTCCAGCTTGTCCGGGTTCGCGCCGGCGGCGGCCATCGCGGCCTTCATCCGGAGCACGTGGCCGTGATGGTCGGGGCCCCAGATATCGATGGCCCGGTCGAAACCCCGCCCGAACTTGTCCAGGTGGTAGGCGATATCGGCCAGGAGATACGTGCTCCGGCCGTCCTTCGTCTTGAGGACGCGGTCTTTGTCGTCCCCAAAGGCGGTTGTCCGGAGCCAGACGGCGCCTTCCGACTCGTAGGTATGCCCGGCGGCTGCCAGGCTCTGGAAGACTCGTTCCACCTCGCCGCGCTGGTGGAGTTCCCGCTCGCTGAACCAGCGATCGTACCGCACGCCGTAGGCGGCGAGATCCCCTTGCTGTTCGGCCAGGATCCGCCGCAGGGCATATTCGCGGCAGGCCTCGATGCGCTCCTCCTCGGGCAGCGCCCAGAAACCGGAGGGAGCCTCTTCCAGAAAGGATCTGGCCAGATCCCGCACGTATTCCCCCTGGTAGCCTTCGGCCGGGAATTCCACTTCCTGCCCCAGCAGTTCCCGGCAGCGCGCCTCAACGGACCGGCCGAGGGTCCAGACCTGCACGCCGTGGTCATTGACGTAATATTCCCGTTCAACTTCGGCCCCGGCAAAGGCCATCAGGTTCGCCAGGCTGTCGCCCATGGCGCCGGCCCTGGCGTTGACCACGTTGAGCGGCCCGACCGGGTTGGCGGAGACGAATTCGATCTGGATGCGCTGGCCGGCCAGATCCGTGGTGCGGCCGTAATCCTCGCCTTGGCCGAGCGCGGTGCGGAGGATCTCCTCCCGCCAGGCCTGGGAGAGGAAGAAATTGATGAAGCCGGGACCGGCGATCTCGAGACGGACAACGGGTTCCGCCACGCGGTACGCGTCCAGGATGGCTTGGGCCACCTCGCGCGGCGGTTTCTTTGCCGCCTTGGCGGCGATCAATGCCACGTTGGTCGCCAAGTCCCCGTGCGCCCTGTCCTTGGGCGCGGCGACCTCCACCTCCCCGAGGGGAAAGGCGGGCAAAACACCCCGGGATTGGGCCGCCGCGATGGCTTGCCCGATCCCCCGCCGAATGAGTTCTTTTGCTTCACGCACCAACAACCGCAAGCACAGACCCCCCAATAGGCGCAATGGCATGCGATAAGGGCAGGTATCCCTGCCCTTACGATTCAGTCACGAAGCTTTGCTTGGCGCCATATCCGTGGTTTCCTTCTTCTTGGGCTCCGACGAGCCCCCCTCTTCCTTGGCCCGTTTCCGGTAGTCATTGCTCCGGTAATCCGTGGTGTGGAAACCGTCGCCCTTGAAGAGGATCCCGGCGCTGGCACTGATCAGGCGCCTGACGGACCCGCCGCACGTGGGGCAGGCACTCAAGGGCTGGTCGCTGATGCGTTGAAAGTACTCGAAACGACCACATTGGCTACAATCATAATCGTAAGTCGGCACGGCAAGTCACCTCCCGCCTCTTCAAGCATGGACACGAACCAAAATTAATATAAGCCATCGGCACGGGGGTTGTCAAGGCAAACGGAGGGATTGCCGAGGAGTTTTCGAGGGGCGAGCCCTAACCCCTACATCCCTTCTCCTCTTGGGGAGAGGGGCATTGGTAAATGCGTTGAGGTGCATTACCGCGGGGAGTTTTAGGACCGCAACATCGCCCATGGTTCGTGATTAATGACTCGTGACTGGCGACTCGGGACTCACGACTGGGGACTGAGGACTGGGGACCCCTCCCCCCTCGCCTTCCCCAAAGAGGATCTTCCCCCCAAACCCTAGAATCGAAAAGCGAGGTGTTCCATCATGCTCAAACTACTCATCTCGCTCTTCTCCGCCCTCCTCGCTTTCCTGGGGGGCGGTCTGCCGGGCAGGCTCATCGACCCCGAATTCCCCACGGGCATCACGATTTCCCCCTGCTTCCGGGTCAGCCCGGACGGACGGCACCTGGCCTACCCGCGGACCGTGGGCGATAAAAGGGTCCTGGTCGTCAACGGCGTCGCGGGCGCGGCATACGACGATATCTGGCCGGTCTGCTTCAGCCCCGACGGCGGGCATCTGGCTTACGGCGCCCGGCGCGGTCGCGAGTGGGTCGTCGTCCTGGACGGCCGGGAGAGCGCGGCCTACGACGCGGTCGGCAGTCAAGAACTCAGGTACAAAATGGTCCTTCCGGGTTTCGAGCCGGAGGCGCTCCTCTTTAGCCCGGACGGCAAGCGCCTGGCCTACAAAGCCCAGCGGGACGGGCGCTGGCTCGTGGCGGTGGACGGTTGCGAAGGTCCGTCCTATGAGGCCATCGTGCCTCATAGCCTGGTCTTTAGCCAGGACGGCGCACACCTGGCTTACGTGGCCGTAACCGGCGGCCGGGAGGCCGCGGTCATCGACGGCCGGGAGCACGGCTGTTACGATTGGATCGAGGCTGGCCGGATTGTCTTCAGTCCGGACGGCAAGCATACGGCCTATGCGGCCTGCGCGGACGGACGGATGGTCGTGGTACGCGACGGCGTCGCCGAACCCGTTCTTTACGCGGCTGGATCCCGCAGCCTATGCTTCAGTCCGGACGGCCTGCACATTGCGTACGCGGCGGCCACGGCCGCCGGCCGGACCGTATTCCTTGACCGCGCGCAAGTCGGCGGGTGCTACGACATGGTGGGCACCCCGGTTTTCAGTCCCGACGGCGCCCACCTGGCGTACAAGGCGCGCGCCGGCCACGAGGACCTCGTGATCGTGGACGGCAAGGTGACGCAGAGATACAGGCGCGAGGTCCCCGCGGAGTCATGGCCCTGGCATGGCGAGGTTTGGTTCAGCCCGGACGGCAGCCGCGTCGCCTGTCTGCAATACCGCGCCGGCGGTTGGTCCGTGGCGATCGACGGCCGCATCGGGAAGGCCTACGATTCCGTCTCGGCGCCGGTCTTCAGTCCCGGCGGCGAGCGGTTTGGTTATGTGGCAGAAGCCGGCGCGCGAACGTGGATCGTGCTTGACGGGCACGAGAGCAAGCCGGGCGAGGATGCATGGGGGCCTTATTTCAGCGCCGACGGCAAGCGAACGGCTTACATTCTTAGAAAGAACGGCTATTGCACCGCCGTCGTGGACGGCAAGGAAGGAATGAAGTACGAATCCGCGAGCGGGTTGATCTTCAGCCCGGACAGCCGGCATGTGGCCTATATCGCCCGGCAGAAAGGACGGGACTTCGTCGTCGTGGACGGTAAGAAACGTAAGGATTACGACCGCATCGTCTATTACTATTATGGCGGCGCCAGGATCTTCTTTGACAACCACTCCCGCCTCCGTTACCTGGCCTGCAAGGGCGAGGCGGTCTATACCGTCGAGGAAACTGTCAAGTAGTTCCCGTACCTCTGTTACGGCTCATGAACCCATCCATCTTTCTTTCCCTTCCCCTGGTGTTTCGGGCTTCGGCGTCAGTGACCTAAGCCGAACGGTCCAAGGGCTGGGATGGGGTTATCCCTTTACCCGCCCCCTCCCCCCATCACGTCCGCACCCAAAGCAGCCCGTTCGAGACTTTGTGAAAAAAAGAGCAAACCGTAGGTAGACCGAGTTTGGTCCGGAGTCATCGGGCGGCGCCACGGAATGCCGGGCATAAGCGCGTCAGGTTGTTGGTTGACACATGTAAAGTAATACTTGATAATTATAAGTACAACTAATCAGTCGTCATGCCGGCGCAACGGCGCCTCAAAGGATTAAATCCAGGCCGGCACGATCGACAAACCCTAGTTGATTTTCAGATCAGATGGCAAGGAGGACGAGCAATGCTCGGTGCGCGGGTGAAAAAAATCCGCCTGAACAGCAATATGTCAGTACGCAGCCTGGCCGCAAAAGTGGGGGTCTCGGCCAGCTTCCTGTATCAATTGGAGCAGGGCAAGGTATCCCCGTCCTATTCCACGCTGCGGACCATCGCCGGCGCCTTGAATACCTCGGTGGCCTTGTTGGCTGGGGACGAACTGCCCGAGGACTGGGAAGTAGTGCGCAAGGACCGCCGCCGGCGGGTGATTACCGATACGCCGGGGTTCGACATGGAACTGCCCGGTTTCCTCGGCCCGCGCAACAAAAAGATGCAGCCCATGTTCTTCCACTTGGAGCCTGGCTGCCGGCAGGAAGGATTGATGTTCAACCACGAGCGGGAGGAACTCATCTACGTTCTGGAAGGCACGCTTGCGGTCAAGTTTACGGGCAAGGAATACACGCTGCAGGAAGGGGACTTTGGGTACTTCATGTTCGACCACCCGAGCGTACTTAGCAATCCGGGCGACAAGACGACGAGGGTCCTGTGGATCGTAAGTCCACCGGGGACTTGATGCTAGAGGTCACCAAAGGAAGGGGGCTTCCGCTATGGCAATGGAAGCGGAAAGAAAGTTCAACAAGCTGAACCAGATCGTGGAAAAATACGGCGCCAAGGCCTCGAACTTGGTCGCCATCCTCCAGGATGTGCAGGCGGAATACCGTTACCTGCCGCAGGAGGTGCTGGCTTACATCGCCACCGCGCTCGGCCTGCCGCCGGCGGCGGTGTACGGGGTGGCCACCTATTACGCGCAGTTCTCGCTCAACCCAAAGGGTAAGTTCGTGATCAAGGTCTGCGACGGCACCGCCTGCCACGTGCGCGGATCGGATCATGTCAATTACGCCATCCGCCAGGCCGCCGGCCTCAAGACCGGCGAGACCACCACCGAGGACCTGAAGCTGACGGTGGAGACCGTGGCCTGCCTGGGGGTATGTGGCTTGGCCCCGGCGGTCATGGTCAACGACGGGCAGGTTCACGGCGAGATGACGCCGGAGGACGGCCGCCGGTTGGTCAAGCGGTTGTCGGAAGAAAACGGGGTCGAGGAACAGGCCGCGGCCTCGGAAACCGCCCGTCCGGTCGAGTTCCATCTGGCCGATAGGGCGGAACTGGAAGCCGCGGCGGAAAGGGCCGCGTCCGCGATGCGGTCCGAGCGGGCGCGCATCCTGGTCTGCGCCGAGACCGGCTGCGTGGCCAGCGGGTCGCTGAAGGTGTACGAGGAAATCCGCCGCGTGTTGGCGGAGAAAGGCCTGGCCGTGGACGTATCGCTGGTCAAGGAGGGCCGCGAGGCGGCGGGCAAAGTCGGCGTGGCGAAGGCCGGCTGCCATGGGTATTGCCAGATCGGCCCGCTGGTGAAGATCCAACCGGGAGACATCATGTATATTCACGTCAAGCCGGAGGACGCCGCCGAGATCGTCACCAGCACGATCGAGGGGAACCAACTGGTGGAACGGCTGTTGTACCGCGATCCCGAGACCGGGCGGATCGCCCGCACCGAGAGCGAGATCCCCTTTTACAAGGGACAAAAGAAGGTCGCCCTGGTCACTTGCGGCTTGATCGACGCCGAGGAGATCGAGGAATACATCGCCGTCGGCGGCTATCAGGGGCTGGCCAAGGCTCTAACGGAGATGTCCCCGCAGCAGGTAATCGACGCGATGCTGGCCTCCGGCCTCCGGGGAAGGGGCGGCGCCGGGTTTCCGGCCGGCAAGAAATGGCAGCTAACCCGGGATGCGGCGGGCGACAAGAAGTACGTGGTCTGCAATGCCGATGAGGGCGATCCCGGCGCGTTCATGGACCGCAGCGTGCTGGAGGGCGATCCGCACCGGATCGTGGAAGGCATGACCATCGCCGGCTACGCCGTCGGCGCCGACGAAGGGTATATCTACTGCCGGGCGGAATACCCCCTCGCGGTGCAGCGGTTCAGAAAAGCCATCGCCGACGCCGAACGATGTGGCTTGCTCGGCGAGCATATCCTGGGCAGCGGATTCAGTTTCCGCCTGAGGCTCAAAGAAGGAGCGGGCGCCTTCGTCTGCGGCGAGGAGACGGCCCTCCTGCAGTCCATCGAGGGCAAGCGGGGCGTACCCCGGCCGCGGCCGCCGTTCCCCGCGGTTTCCGGACTCTGGGACAAGCCGACCCTGATCAATAACGTGGAGACCTACGCCAATGTGGCGTACATCATCAAGAACGGCGCACAGGCTTACAGCCAGTATGGCACCGCGAAGAGCCCCGGCACCAAGACCTTTTCGCTGGCCGGGCAGGTCCTGCGCACCGGTCTAATCGAAGTGCCGATGGGTATGACCCTCAGAGAAGTGGTCTTTGGTATCGGCGGCGGGCTGCGGGACGGCCGGTCTTTCAAGGCGGTGCAGATCGGCGGTCCGTCGGGCGGATGCCTGACCAAGGAGCATCTGGATCTGCCTCTGGAATACGAAGCGCTGACCGCCGTGGGGGCCATGGTCGGCTCGGGTGGTTTGGTGGTCCTGGACGAGGCCACCTGCATGGTGGAACAAGCCCAGTATTTCATGGGTTTCGTCCAGAGCGAATCCTGCGGCAAGTGTGTGCCTTGCCGCGAGGGGACCAAACGCATGCTGGGCCTCTTACAGAAGATCACCGGCGGCAGGGCCGCCGAGGAGGACCTGGACCTGCTCTACGAGACGGCGGTCAACATCAAGCAGAGCGCCATGTGCGGGCTGGGCAAGTCCGCGCCCAACCCGGTGCTGACCACCATGAGATATTTCCGGGACGAGTACCTGGCGCACATCCGGGACCGCAAGTGCCCGGCGGGTATCTGCAAGGCCCTCTTGAACTACGCGGTGGATGCCGAAAAATGCCGCGGCTGCGGGGTCTGCGCCAAGCACTGCCCGGCCGGGGCCATCAGCGGCGAGAGCAAAAGACCGTATACGATCGGCCGGGATGCCTGCACCAAATGCGGCACCTGCGTCGAGAAATGTAAGTTCGGCGCGATCTTGGTATCGTAATGGAGAGACTGTCTTGCGCGTGCCCGTATTCCGATGAATCAGTACTCATATGTATCCCGAGCCTGTCGAGGGTGCGCGTAATCGTCCTGCGGCGCTTCGGCTCCGCGCACGAGGACGAGTACGGGCGCCGCTTCGCTGAACGCGGGCATACGTATGGAAAGCTCCAGCCACTGTCGTTTGTTGCCCGGTAAATACGGGAGTGGAACGCTTTATAAGAAAGAAGGATCAAGGATGTGCCAGAACACGAAGAACATCGCCGAAAAGCCGGCCGCGGGGCGTATCAGCTTGAACGGCCGCCAGGTGCGAATCAACGGTGAAAAGAACCTTTTGGAACTGGCCCGGAATAACGGCATCGAGATCCCCTCGTTCTGCTATCACTCGGAACTGAGCGTCTTCGGGGCGTGCCGGATGTGCCTGGTGGAGATCGAGGGCCGGGGTCTGCAGGCATCGTGCAGCCTCGCGCCTGAAGACGGGATGGTGGTCCGCACCAATACCGACCGGACCCGGAAGATCCGCAAGATGATCATGGAATTGATCCTGGCGGAACACGACCGGGAGTGCACCACCTGCGGCAAGAGCGGGGCTTGCAAGCTGCAGCGCCTGGCCGAACAGCTGGGCGTGGACGAGATCCGCTACGCCGGTCTGGGCCAGGCCCGGCCGGAGGCGTGCAAGGATACCAGCAGTCCCGCCATATTGCGCGACCCCAAAAAGTGCATCCTCTGCGGCGACTGTGTGCGCATGTGCCGCGAGGTGCAGGGCGTCGGCGTCTTGGATTTTGCCTATCGCGGGCCGAAGACCGCCGTGATCCCGGCCTTCGGCAAGAAACTGAGCGAGGTGGAATGCGTTAACTGCGGCCAGTGCGTGGCCGTATGCCCCACCGGCGCCTTGACCGCCAAACCGGCGACCACCGAGGTCTGGCAGGCCATCCACGATCCAGACCGGATGGTGGTGGTGCAGATTGCGCCGGCGGTACGCGTGGCCTTGGGCGAGGAGTTCGGGCTCCCTCCGGGCGAGGCGGTGACCGGGAAGATCGCCGGCGCGCTGCGCACGATCGGCGTGGATAAGGTCTTCGATACCGTTTTTACCGCCGACATGACCGCGCTCGAGGAAACCCTGGAGTTTTTGGCGCGCAAGCAAGGAGGCGGCAAGCTCCCTATCATCACTTCCTGCTGCCCGGGGTGGGTCAAGTATTGCGAGCAATTCCACCCCGAATTCCTGGCGAACCTATCCTCCTGCCGGTCGCCGCAGCAGATGTTTGGATCGATCGTCAAGAAATTCTACGCCAGGAAATTGGGTAAGCAACCGGCCGACGTATTCGTGGTTTCCATCATGCCGTGCACGGCCAAGAAATTCGAGGCGCAGCGGCCGGAGTTCACCACCGACGGCTCCCCCGACGTGGACGCGGTCTTGACCACCGTGGAAGCGGCGGCAATGTTCAAGGAAGCAGGTATTCTCTTCGACCACGTGGAACCCAGCGCCTTGGACGCACCGTTGGGGCTGGTCAGCGGCGCGGGAGTCATCTTCGGCACGAGCGGCGGGGTGATGGAAGCCGTGGTCCGCACCGCCCATGCCCTGACCACCGGCGGCGACCTGGGGAACATCGAATTCGCACCGGTGCGAGGCCAGGAAGGGTTGAAAAGGGCCGAGGTGGAACTGGGCGGCCAAAAAATCCGCCTGGGCGTGGTCTCAGGGTTGGGCAACGCCGAGAACCTGCTGCGGGAGATCAAGAACGGCACCGAGACTTTTGACGCCATTGAGATCATGGCTTGTCCGGGCGGGTGCATCGGCGGCGGCGGGCAGCCGGTCGCCGGCGGCGCGCAGCCGCCCAGGATCAAGAAGATCAAGCGCGGCGCCGGTCTGTACCAGATCGACCGCGAGATGCAGATCAAGAACCCGAAAGAGAATCCGTTCCTGGACAAGGTCTACGCCGAATGGCTGGGCGAGCCGGGCGGCGATATCGCCCACCATGCCCTGCACACCACCTATGCGCACCGCAAACGCCTGCAGAAAGAGCGCATCACCGGTATCCTACAGGCGACCGAACCGGGCGCGGTGGATGTCTCGGTCTGTGTTGGCACCGGCTGTTTCCTCAAGGGTTCCTATGACGTGCTTGACGGTTTCCTAAAGGCGGCCAAGGACAACGGGGTGGAGAAACGCGTCAACCTGCAGGCCACCTTCTGCCTGGAGCGCTGCGGTCAAGGCGTGAGCATCCGGGTGAACGATGAGGTCATCACCGGTGTCAACAAGCAAAACGCGGCCGCGGTCTTCGCGGAGAAAGTCGTCAAGAAGCTGAAACAGGACTAAACCCCGGCTTGCGATGGATTACGCCAAAGATAGTACGCGGGGGTCGTGATAGCGGTGGTTACCATTGAGATCTGTATGGGCAGCTCTTGCTTCCTGCGCGGGTCCGGCGAGATCGTAGACCAGTTTCGGAACCTCATCGCGGCCCACGGTCTCGAACAGCAAGTGGTGCTAAAAGGCAGCTTTTGCATGGAACGCTGCACCAACGGCGTGACGTTGAAGATCGGGGAACGTGTCTTTACGCAGATCTCAGCACGCGACGTCGAGCGCATCTTTCGCGAGGAAATCCTCACGGAAAGGGAGCGGAACTGAACGGAACAGGGGGTGTCACGATGGCCGTGATCAGCACGATTGAGGCCCGCTGCAAGGATTGTTACAAATGCCTCCGGGCTTGCCCGGTCAAGGCGATTAGCTTTGTCGGCGGGGCATCCAAAACGGAACTGCACGCGCAGGTGATGAGCGAGCGCTGCGTGCTGTGCGGCACCTGTCTGCGCGTCTGTCCCCAGCAGGCCAAGAAGGTCCGCTCGGAACTGAAGAACGTGCAGGCTTTGCTGGCCAAGAAAGTACCCTTGGCGGCCAGTCTGGCCCCGTCTTTCGCCGGCGCGATCCGGCCCGGACAGAGCGGCCGGTTGGTCGCCGCCCTGCATCGGCTGGGCTTTGGTATGGTAGCGGAGACGGCCTATGGCGCGGAACTCGTGGCGAACGCGCACCTCTTGGCCTTGGACCGCCAGCCCGCTCCTTTACTTACCAGCTCCTGTCCGGTGATCGTCAACCTGATCGAAATATACTACCCGGAACTGGGCGGTCATCTGGCAGCCGTGATCTCGCCGATGGTCGCCCACGCTCGCTATCTGAAAAAAGCCCACCCGGAGACGGCGGTCGTGTTTATCGGACCATGCGTAGCCAAGAAGGACGAGGCGGAGAAGTGCGGCGAGATCGCGGCGGCGCTGACCTTTCGCGAGTTGGCCGACTGGATGGCCGCCAAGGATCTTCAGCTTGAAAGCCTGGAAGAAGCGGCGTTTGACGGCCCCAGGCCGCGTCTCGCCGGGTTGTTTCCACTGGACGGCGGCCTCCTGAAGACCGCGGCGCTCTCCACCGACCTCTTGGCGGAGGAATTCAGGGTCATTACCGGCCTGGACAAGTGCTTGGAATTCCTGAGCCGGCTGCGCCGGCGGCCGGCCGATCGAACCGTGCCAAGGATGGTGGAGATGCTCGCCTGCGAGGGCGGCTGCATTGCCGGTCCAGGCTTCGCGGATTTTGCGGACCCGAGCGACCTCGACGAGAGAAGACTGGCCGTCCTGGAATATGTCCGCTCCCGGGACAATCCACCGGCGGCGACCGCGGCTCCTCCCCCGCCAGAAACCGGCCCCGGGATCGAACTCGACCGCACCTACCTGGACCGCGGAACGCGCGCGCTGGAGCCGGACGAGCAGACCATTCGCAGCATCTTGGCCCAGACGGGCAAACGAACGCCCGAGGACGAACTGAACTGCGGGGCCTGCGGTTACGGTTCCTGCCGGGAAAAGGCGCAAGCGGTCTTCCATGGCTTTGCCGATCTGCAGATGTGCATGCCATATATGCGGGAACGGGCGGAATCCATGTCCAACGTGATCCTGGAGGCGACCCCCACCGCCGTCATCGTGGTCAATCCCAGGTTGGAGATTGTGGAGATGAATCACGGGGCGGAGAAGATGTTCAAGACCTGCGCCGCCAAGGTGGTCGGCGGTAAGCTGGCGGCTCTGATCGATCCCGTCAATTTTCAGCGGGTGCTCGAGACCAAGCAAACGATGACGGCCAGCGTGGCATACCCGGAGTATAACCTGGCCACGGAACAGACGATCTTCTTTGCCGAAAAGGAGAACGTAATCATCGGCTCGATCGTGGACAAGACGGAGGAAGTAAGGCACCGCGGCGAGGAGGCCAAGACCAAGCAATCAGTGATCGGCCGCGCTCAGGAAGTTATCGACAAGCAGATGAAAGTGGCCCAGGAAATCGCCGGCTTATTGGGTGAGACCACGGCCGAGACCAAGGTCTTGTTGAAGAAACTGATCGAACTCATGCAGAAGGACTGACCGCTAGATGTCTACCACTCCGGGCCTGTTGCTGGAGATTGGCAAGTCGCAATTGAACAAGGCCGGCGAGGAGCTGTGCGGCGACGCCGTGGAGGTGGCCACCACCAGGGATTCCACCATCATCATCCTCTCGGACGGCTTGGGCAGCGGGGTCAAGGCTAACATCCTGGCCTCCTTGACCACCAAGATCGCCGCGACCATGCTGAAAAAGGGCTGCACCATCGACGAGGTAATCGCCACCCTGGCTTCCACCCTGCCGGTCTGCAAGACCCGCCAGTTGGCCTATAGCACCTTCAGTATCCTGCAAGTATTCCGGGACGGGCGCGCCTATCTCGCCGAATACGACAACCCGGCGGTCTTTATCGGCGGCGGGCACGTCCGTCCCTCGATCCCCGCCAAAGAACGGCGCGTCGGCGAACGCACCATCCGTGAAACCTATTTCCGCCTGGCCGAGGGAGACTGGCTGTGTCTGGTCAGCGACGGCGTGCTGCATGCCGGCATAGGAGGGATCTGGAACCTCGGCTGGGGATGGGAACGGGTGGATTCTTTCGTGCGGCAGGTCGCGCAACGAGATCTGCCGGCCGCCGAATTTGCCGCCGAGATCATCGGCACCTGCAAACAGCTCTATGGCGGCCAGCCCGGTGACGACGCCACGGTGGTGACGGTCAAGGTCCATCAGCCAAGGCGCGTAACGCTGCTGGTGGGCCCGCCCCAGGACCCCGCCGACGACCGGCGCGTCGTGGAAAAGCTGTGCCGCGCGGGCGGCCAGAAGGTGGTCTGCGGCGGCACCACCGGCAATATGGTCGCTCGGGTCCTGGGGCGGAGGATCGAGGTCGATCTAACCTCCACCACCGCCGAGGTTCCCCCCATCGGCAGGATGGAAGGCATCGATCTGGTCACCGAGGGCATGATCACCTTGATGGAGGCGATGCAGCATCTGGAGAAGGGTACACCGCTGCCCCGGCTGCACTTCAGAACCGACGGCGCCAGCCGGTTGGCGGCGCTGTTGATGCAGTCCGACCTGGTGCACTTCATCGTCGGCAAAGCCGTCAACCCGGCGCACCAGAGCCCCGGCATACCGCCGCAGTTCGCCCTCAGGCCGCAGATCATCACCGATATCGCGCGCCATCTGCGGAGGTTGGGGAAGAAGGTGACGATTGAGTATCATTGAGAGCCGCACCTGGCGCATCATGCTCGGTCCTACGGTGTTCTTCCTCCATCACTGCCATGTCTGCTCGGTCGCGTCATCCGCCAGCCGCATCTCCCGCAGATCGAAAACCGCGCTGCTGCCGAACCAGACATGCGCCAACTCGTGCGCTTGATAATAACAAAAGTTGGGTATTCCCATAAATCAGGTTGCGAAAACGCCTTTGTTTTACGCTTTTCAACTCACCCCCCGTCCCCCTTTCTAAGCTTAGAGAGGGGGTGGCCGAAGGCTGGGGGTGAGTTAAACGGCCTGAATCCAGGCTTTTATTACCTGAGCAAAAGGGATACCCGACTAATAAAAAAAACCGTCTAATGAAGACGGCCCAAATAAAGCTATTTAGCCCAAGAACGTTCAACTCAAGCTTCAAAACTCAAGACTGAACTAGAGTATCTTGCTCAGAAACGCCTTCGTCCGCTCGTTCTGCGGCCGGTTGAAGACCTGATCCGGCGTGCCTTCCTCCACGACCAAACCCTCGTCGATGAACAGGACCCGGTTGCAGACCTCTCTGGCGAATCCCATCTCATGGGTGACCACGACCATGGTCATACCCTCGGCGGCCAGCATCTTCATGACGTCCAGAACCTCCTGGATCATCTCCGGGTCAAGGGCGGAAGTGGGTTCGTCAAAGAGCATGGCTTTGGGCCGCATGGCCAGCGCCCTGGCGATGGCCACGCGCTGTTGCTGCCCCCCGGAAAGATGGTCCGGGTAGGTGTGCGCCTTCTCGCGTAGGCCGACGCGGTCGAGCAGTTCGAATGCCCGGGCTTCCGCTTCTTCCCGCGGCAGCCCCCTGACCAGGGACGGCGCCAGGGCGATGTTTTGCAAGGCCGTCAGATGCGGAAAGAGGTTAAACCGCTGGAAGACCATGCCGACCTCGGCCCGCACCTCGTTCACGTCGATCACCCGGTGATCGGTCACCTCGACGTCGTCGAAGAAAATACGCCCGTCGCTCGGCTCTTCCAGTAGATTCAGACAGCGCAGAAAGGTGCTCTTGCCTGAACCGCTCGGGCCAATCACGCAGAGCACCTCGCCCTGATCCACGCGGTTCGTCAACCCGCGGAGCACGTGCAGCCGGCCGAATCGTTTGTGGAGGTTTTCAACCCTAATCACCGGTCTTCAACTTCCTCTCCAGCAGAGCCACCAGCCTGGTAAACGGCAGCGTCATGACCAGAAAGACCACGGCCACGGCCAACCAGGTCTCGGTCGGGCGGTAGTAGGTGGTGGAGATAATCTGTCCTCTCCGTACCAATTCCTCCATGGCGATGACGGAGACCAGGGATGAGTCCTTGAGCATGGCGATGAATTCGTTGCCAAGAGGCGGGATGACGCGCTTCAGGGCTTGCGGCAGAATGATGTAACGCATGGCCTGGCCGTGGGAAAGCCCCAGGGAGCGGGCGGCCTCCATCTGTCCGCGGTCGATGGATTGGATGCCGGCGCGGACGATCTCGGTCACGTAAGCGCCGCTATTGACGCTGAGTGCCAGGATGGCCGCAGGAAAGGGCGGGATATGCACCGGGTTGCCGTCGCCGCCGAAGAGCGCCAGCACGGAGCCGAGGACCGGCGGCAACGCATAGTAGACCATCATGATCTGTACCAGGAGCGGCGTGCCGCGTACGAAATCCACATAGAACCCGGTCGCCCCGCGGAAGAAGGGATTCTTGGCGATCCGGCCGATGCCGCCGAAGGTACCGATGACCACCCCGTCAAAGACCGCGATGACCGACAGAAGCAGGGTCATCAGCGCCGCGCGCAGCAACAAAGGGAAGATGAGCTTCAGGAAATCCAAGGTAATCATGGCCGGGTAGAGATCGACCGTGACCTTTCGCGCGCGCCCGATATAGAGTTCCTCTTCCCGGCTGGCGTCGTATCGCCGTGGGTATTTGGCGGTGAATTTGTAGGTGCCCGGTTTGAAGCCCGTGAAAGTATGGGGCGCATTGTAACCGGTGTCTCTGCCGTCAATGAAGATTCTTGCTCCCGCCGGCTTGGATTTGACAGTCACGTCGAAGTTGTAATCCGCCGCGGCGGCGGAACTGGGGACCAAGACGGCGAACGCCGTCAATAACGCCAATAACCATTTGCTAAGCTTAGGCATTATAACTCTCCCGTGCGCGAGGCTGGGGGAAACAACCTGCGGTCAGCCGGCTCCACGCCGGCCGACCGCATCGCTTCCACCCTAAACGCTCGCTCCGTCCTTATTCCGCAGGCGGCTCGACGTTGAACCAGGCCCGATAGATCTCGGCGTATTTGCCGCTCTCTTTGAGCTTGGCCAGAGCCTTGTTCACTTGATTGAGCAGCTTGTCGTTACCCTGCTTGACACCGATCCCGTAGTATTCGGAGGTAAAGGGTTCGTTGCTCACGAGCTTGAGCTTGCTGTCCTTGGTGGCTTCCCACATCAAGGTGGTGGAGTCGCCGACCACCGCGTCGCAGCCGCCGTTACGCAGTTCTTGGACCGCGTCGGGGTTGGTGTTGAAGCGCTTGACGTCCACGCCCTCCATCTTGGAGACGGCCTCGTCACCGGTCGTACCCAGCTGGACGCCGACTTTCTTGCCGACCAGATCCGCCTCGGACGTGATGGATTCGTTGCCAGCCTGAACCAGGATCACCTGGCCGGCGGTGAAGTATGGATCGGAGAAGTTGATCTGCGCCTTGCGCTCGTCGGTAATGGTCATGGCCGAGATTAGCACGTCGTAGTTGCCGTTCATCAGACCGGGGATGATGCCGTCCCAGCCGGTATTGACGATCTCGATCTCGCGGCCCATCTCCTCGGCGATGGCTTTGATCAGATCGATGTCAAACCCTTTGAACTCATCGCCCTCCTGGTATTCCATGGGCGGATAGGTGCAGTCGGAACCGACTTTCAGGGCTTCCTTCTTGCCGCAACCGAGCGCGCCGAGGACCAGCATCGCGGCCAGTCCGAGGAAGAGCACATTGCGCAGAATCTTCACGCTGTTTTCACTCCTTCACCTTCGGGCGTAATTGTATAACTATGCCGAAGCATTATTGGCTGTGATTTTCGACGCGACCAAGTCAATTCCTGCTTTCCTGGGCAAAAAACGGGCACGCGGCGGCGCGTGTCTTGCATACATTATCCAATTGCAGTCAAGCATTCTCCGCCCCCCTGGCCCGTGCCAGTCTGTCCCGCGCCGCGGCCAGCGCCCCTCCGACCCTCGCCGGCGCGGTCCCGCCGGCCACGTCCTTACTCGCCAGACAGGCTTCGAGGCTCAGGGCGGCATATGCGTCTTCGCCGATCAACGGCGAAGCGGCCTGCAGATCGGACAACGGCAGATCGGTCAGAGATATTCCCCTCTCCACCGCCGTCCGCACCAGACGACCGACGACGCCATGCGCTTCCCGGAAAGGCATCCCTTTGCGCACCAGATAATCCGCCAGATCCGTGGCGTTGAGGAACCCTTCCACGGCCGCCTGCCGCATGCGGGGGTAATTCCACCGGAGTGATCTTAGCATGGGCGGCAGGAGCCGGAGGCAGCCGCCGATGGTGTCGGCCGCGTCGAAGAGCGCTTCCTTGTCCTCTTGAAGATCTTTGTTGTAAGCGAGCGGCAGCCCCTTGAGCACGGTCAGGAGCGTGACCAGATCCCCGATGACCCGGCCCGTCTTGCCGCGGATCAATTCGGCGCCGTCGGGGTTCCGCTTTTGCGGCATGATACTGCTGCCGGTGGAGAAGCCCTCATCGAACTCGACGAAGCCGAATTCGGTCGTGGACCAGAGCACCAATTCCTCGGCGAGGCGGCTCAGGTGCGTTTGGGTCAGTGCCGACGCGAAAACGAACTCCACGACCATGTCGCGGTCGGAGACGGCGTCGAGGCTGTTGCCGGTAACGCCCGCCAAGCCCAGTTCCCGGGCTACCTGCTCGCGGTCCAGACGGAAGCCCGCGCCCGCCAGGGCGCCGGCTCCAAGCGGGCTGATGCCGGCCCGCCCGGCGCAGTCCCCGAAACGCTCCCAATCGCGCCAGAGTGCCTCGGTATGGGCCAAGAGGTGGTGGGCAAGCAGGATCGGTTGCGCCCGCTGGAGATGGGTGTAACCGGGGAGAACCGCCTCTCTATTGGCGTCCGCCACCTCCAGCAAGGCCTCGATCGCCTCAAGGATCTCCCGGCGTCGCTCCGCGCAGGCGCCGCGAACAAAAAGCCTGATATCCAGGGCCACTTGATCGTTGCGGCTCCGGCCCGTATGAAGCTTCTTGCCAACCGCGCCGAGGCGTTCGACGAGCAGGGACTCAATCAGGGAATGGATATCCTCGGCGCCGGAAAAGGATAGCTTACCGGCCTCGAAATCCGCCGCCAAGTCTGTCAGACCCTTCACCAGCTGATCGGCTTCCTGCTTCGGGATGATTCCACAGTCGCCGAGCATCCTGGCGTGCGCGACACTGCCCTTGATGTCTTCCGCCCAAAGGCGCCGATCGAACGGCAGCGAATCGCCGAACGCCAGAAGCCGCTCGTCCGTATCGCGGCTGAAGCGGCCGCCCCAAAGTTTCATCCCGCCATACCGTCCACGGCGTTTTCCTTTGCCTGGGCAAGAGCCTGGACCGTCATGGGCAGACCGAAGAGGTTGATGAAACCCTCCGCGTCTTTCTGATTGTAACATTGATCCCGTCCGAACGTGGCCAGATCCTCCCGATAGAGCGAGTAGGGGGACTTGCGCGCCACCGCCTGGCACTGCCCCTTATAGAGTTGCACCCGGACAAGGCCGGTGACCCGCGCCTGGGTCGCGGCGACGAAGGCGTCCAGGGCGTTTTTGAGCGGGCTGAACCAGAGGCCGTAATAGACCAGTTCCGCATACTTGCCGGCCACAAGTTCTTTATAGTGCAAAGTTTCCCGATCCAGGGTCAGGTACTCCAGCTCCCGGTGCGCGGCATACATGATGGTGCCGCCCGGCGTCTCGTAAACGCCGCGGGATTTCATCCCCACCAACCGGTTCTCCACGAGGTCCACCCGGCCGACGCCGTGCCGGCCGCCGAGTTCGTTCAGGAGCACGAGCAGCGCCACAGGGTCGAGGCTGCGGCCGTTGACCGCGACCGGACATCCCCGCTCGAATTCGATCTCAACGTATTCCGGTTTGTCCGGGGCCTTCTCCGGCGAGACGGTCAGTTGAAACATGTCTTCGTTCGGCTGGTGCCACGGATCCTCCAGCACGCCGCCTTCATAGCTGCAATGCCACAAGTTCCGGTCCATGCTGTACGGTTTGGCCTTGGTGACCGGCACCGGGATGCCGTGGGCCGCCGCGTACTCCATCTCGTCCTCGCGCGATTTCAAGTCCCACTCGCGCCAGGGCGCGATAATCTTGATGCTTGGATCGATGGCCTTGAAGGTCAGCTCGAACCGGACCTGATCGTTGCCTTTGCCCGTACAGCCGTGCGCCACCGCGTCCGCGCCCTCGAGCGCCGCAATCTCCATCTGCCGTTTGGCGATGAGGGGCCGGGCCACGGAGGTCCCCAGGAGGTATTTACCCTCGTAGATGGCGCCCGCCTGCAGCATGGGATAGATGTAATCCGTCACGAACGGCAGGCGCAGGTCCTCGATATAGATCTTGCTGGCCCCGGTCCTGAGGGCCTTTTCCTTCAGCGGGGCCAGTTCCTCGCCCTGGCCGACATCCGCGGCGTAGGCGATAACCTCGCACCCGTATTTCTCCTTGAGCCAGGGAATGATGACCGACGTGTCCAATCCGCCCGAATATGCCAGCACGACCCGTTTGACTTGACTCACTTCAATGTCTCCTCCTCATAGCTACGGGATTAGGCAAATCTATACGATCTCTCAACTCGCGCCCATACTTCAAGGCCTGTCGCGATCAAAACGCTTCCAGGACAGTACGAAGAATCCCCAGTCCTTCGGCGAGTTCTTCCGCCGAGATGGTCAGCGGCGGCGTCAGGCGAAGCGTGGCGGCGTTTACCGCGTTCATTAGCAGTCCGCGCTCCAGAGCGGCATCGGCGCAGGCCGGGGCGGAGCATCTCAATTCCACGCCAAGCATGAGGCCCATACCCCTGACTTCCTCGATCACACTGAGTTCCGACTGCCAGGCGCTTATCGTCTCCTTAACCTGTAAGCCAAGCGCCGCCGCCCGTCCGGGCAGATCGGCGCGGCGCAATTCGTCGACGCATGCGTGCACCGCGCAAGCCGCCAGGGGATTCCCGCCAAAGGTCGCCTGATGATCGCCGGGCGCGAAGACGGCCGCTTCTTCCCGCGCCAACAGCGCTCCCACGGGAAACCCGCCCCCGATCCCCTTGGCGACCGTCATGACGTCAGGCTTGACGCCGAAATGCTCCCAAGCAAAGGGTTTACCGGTCCGGCCCATTCCGGTCTGCACTTCGTCGAAGATCAAGAGCAAACCCCGATCGCGCGCCAGCTTCTCCAAACCATGGATGAAACCGGGCGCGGCCGGATGCACTCCGCCCTCGCCTTGGATGAGTTCGACCATGAGCGCACAGGTTTGGGGAGTGAGCGCCTGCTCCCAACTGGTTAAGTCGTTGTAAACCGCGTAGCGAAATCCGGGCACCAGCGGCTCGAAGTCGGCCTGATATTTCGCCTGCCCGGTCGCGGACAAGGCCCCCATGGTGCGTCCGTGAAAGGACCCAAGCGCCGTAAGAATCTCGAACCGCCCGCCCAATCGTTCCCGTCCGTACTTCCGGGCGAGCTTGATGGCCGCCTCCACCGCTTCCGCGCCGCTGTTGCAGAAAAAGACCCGGTCCATGCCGGCCAACGCCGCCAAACGCTCCGCGGCCAGGATCTGCCGCTCCGAGTAGTACAGGTTGGAGACGTGCAGAAGGCTGTTTGCCTGTGCGGCCAGGGCATCGGCCAGGAAAGCCGGCGCGTGCCCAAAGGCGTTGACGGCAACTCCGCTCGTAAAGTCAAGATAAACCGCCCCGTCCGCATCCCAGACCCTGGACCCCTCGCCCCGGACGAGGACGAGCGGGTGCCGCCGGCAGTTCCGCATCAGAACCCGCTCCCCGCGGGCCAGCAAATCAGCTTGGCTCATCCGTCAACATTCCTTTCAAAAGACGGTCCCCAGTCCCCAGACACGAGGCAAAAGTCGAAAAGTCCAAAGTCACGAACTCCAGTCTCCAGTCGCGCGTCGCGAGTCGAAGGTTGTGGGTGGCGAAAGCGATTCGGCAGAGGTAAAAAGACAAGAGGCAAAAAGAGCTTTCGATCATTCACCCCTTCACCCGCTCACCCCTTCACCCCTTCACCCCTTCACCCCGGCCCCCCGCTACTCCACCACCATCGTCCCAATGCCGCGATCGGTGAAGATCTCGAGCAAGAGGGAGTGCAGTTGACGCCCGTCGATGATATGGGTCCGGCCGACGCCGC
>JBLNCE010000117.1:0-19483 GCA_050260415.1 Bacteroidota bacterium
GTTATTTACCGCCGGCCGCGATGATCTCACGTCGGCGGGATAAGCGCATGACGGCCACGGCGGGGCGGCACACGCATACATACATGGAAACCGAGATGCCGGGAAGGAGCTCGTGTATGTGTACGTGTATGGACACGCGTACGTCCAGGCGCCAGCCGGAGGCTCGAGGCGCCGCTCGTCAGCGCGTCAAGGCGTAGATAATCCGGGGGATTTTACACATAGGAAGGACGTGGTCGGTTGTCAGCCATTGTTGTCGAAAACCTGGCGAAGCGCTATGGGGAGTTGCGGGCGGTGGACGGGATCTCGTTCCAGGTCGAGCAGGGGGAGATCTTCGGCCTGCTCGGCCCCAATGGGGCGGGCAAGACCACGACCGTGGAGATGCTCGTGGGCTTGCGCCAGCGGGACGGCGGCGGTATCTCCGTTCTGGGCATGGATCCCGGCCGCCATCCAATCGAATTGAAGAACCGCATCGGGGTGCAGCTGCAGCAAGTCGCCCTCTATCCGCGCCTGACCGTGTCCGAGAGCATCGCGCTCTTCGCCAGTTTTTATCAGCGGCGCCTCGACCCGGAACAGGTAATCGAAAAGGTGGGCCTGAAGGAAAAGGCAAAGGTTCAGACGCGCCGGCTTTCCGGCGGGCAGAAGCAGCGCCTGGCCATCGCCCTGACCATGGTGGGCGACGCGGATCTGGTCTTTCTCGACGAGCCGACCACCGGGCTCGACCCGCAGGCGCGCCGGAGTCTATGGGAGTTGATCCTCGACCTCAAGAAACGCGGCAAGACAGTCTTCCTCACCACGCACTACATGGATGAGGCGGAGAGACTCTGCGATCGCGTGGCCGTAATCGACCACGGCCGGATCATCGCGCTGGATTCGCCCCGTGAGTTGATTAACCAGCACTTTAACCAGCGCGCCGTGGAATTCGAGAGCGAACGGCTGGCGCACGACGACTCCCTGGGGGGCCTGGCGGGCGTGACGAGGGTCAGAGCCAACGGCGACAATATGGTGACCCTCTATACCACGGACGCCGCCGCCACCATCAACGAACTGATGCGTTATTCCCGGCAGGCCCAGGCTCCGGTCGAGGACCTGGTCGTACGCCATGCCACCCTGGAAGACGTCTTCCTCAAACTCACCGGAAGGAGGATCAGGGAATGACCTTCTGGCGCTTGTTCACCGCCAACCTGAAGAGCCTGGTCCGCGACTATATGGCCCTCTTCTGGTTCATGGCCTTTCCCGTCATCTTCATCCTGATCTTCGGCGCCGTCTTCTCAGGCAATCAGGACGCGACTTATAACATCGGCCTCGCCTATGCCAAGGACGATCGTTTGGCGGCAGGCGTGGCTCAGGGCTTCAAAGCGGTCAAAGTTTTCTATGTTACGGAGGGATCGCTCGAAGATGAATTGGCGGCGCTGAAGAAGGGCGACCGCTCCATCGTGGTCGAGATCCCTGACGGCGCGGGCCTCAAGGCCTTCCAGGGCGACAAGGTTACGGTCCCCGTCTATTACGACGCCGGCAAGGAACAGTACGCCCGCATGCTGTACTCGATCGTCTCCGAGATGCTGAATGAGGCCGAGCGGCGCCTGACGGGCCGGCCGCGCCTGCTCGAGGCGACGCTCAAGCCTTATCAGGCCCAGGAGCATAAATACATCGACTTCCTGCTGCCCGGCATCCTGGCCATGGCGCTCATGCAACTGGGCCTCTTCGGCGCTTTCGACCTGCTCAGTCTCCGCGAGCAAAAGGTGCTCAAAGGCCTGGGCGCCACACCGCTGCCCCGGCTCTACGTCCTCGGCGCGGAAGTGCTCGTACGGCTCCTGCTCTCCCTCGTCCAGCTCAGTCTGATCGTTTCCATCGGCGTTACCGTCTTCGGCGTAAGCGTGACCGGCCACTGGCCCTCGATTGTGGGGATCGTGATCCTCGGCGCCATGACCTTCACCAGCATGGGTTATATGCTGACCTCCTTTTCCCGCACGGTCGAGGCGGGCCAAGGACTTGTCCAACTGGTGCAGTTCCCGATGATGTTCCTCTCGGGCATCTTCTTCCCCATCGAGATCATGCCCAAGTTCCTGGCCCCGGTCGTCAAGGCCATGCCCCTCACCTACCTCGGCGACGCCCTGCGGCAGGTCATGGTGGGCATGTCGCCCCAGTATCCCCTGCTGCTCGAGGTGGGGATCCTCGCGGGGTGGCTGGTCGTGAGCATGATCGTGGCGGTGATCTTCTGGCGATGGGAGTAGGAAGAACAGGCGTGAGGCATGAGGCATGAGGCGGAAGGCAATAGCCAAAGACCCAAACGGTCTCCGTAGGGACGCACGGCCTGTGCGCCCAAGCAGGCGGTAATGATAATAGCGACAGGGGTGCAACATGCTGCACCCCTGTCTTACTATCATAAACGGTCGATGAAACAGAGTTTATCGCAACCATCGCGGAATATGAATAAGAATCGGTACTGAACCGCCGCCGTCGGTGTAGGTAATCAGGCCGTCGCCATACATATCCCAGGTCAGGGTGGCGACCGTTTCGACCAGGTCGCCGGCGAGAGTCCGGATCTCGACCGTGCTCGGACTCGTCTCGGAGCTGGACCCGTCGGCGTCGAAATAGAGCGTAATCACTCTATTGGTGGCGCCGGTATCATCGTCGGGGTTAAGCTTGGTGCGCACGATCCTCTGCGTACGGTTTCCATAGATCGTGTGATCCGTCGTCAACGGGCTCTTATCCTGATCGTTGTAGGTATAGGCACCCCATCTATGGAAGAAGATCTCGTCACCGACTGCGGCCCTATTCCAGGTCCGCTCGCCGTTGAAAGTGCTCCAGGGCACCTCGCCAACTGGTTCCTTGATCTTGCTGATGCTGTTCGCGATGAGCGCATGGTTCTCGGAGTCAAAGGTCACCGTATGCGCGATCCTCCAGATGACGGTGGGTTCGAGAACGGTATCACCGTTGGTGTCACGCCATCGAATCTGATAGACGGTGGAGTTCACCGTGGCCGTGGTCTCGGTATCGTCGTCAAAGGTATGCGTGCCCGTGGCATACCGGACGAGGTTGCCGTGGTCCCAGTTGCTCGCGCTGAATTCCCTGGTTATCGTACCGTCAACGTCGCTGATGACCTTGGGCTCAGTCTTGATATACCGTGCCCAGAGCACCTCGCCGCCCACGCTGCGCTCGACCTTCTTTTCCCACCGTCCGTCATCCCATCCATAGACGGTCCAGACGACCGTATGATCCCCGTAGGTGGCGTTGCCCGTTCTTGTCCTGGTGTAAGTAGAGTCGCTGGGTATGCCGTTCGCGACGGTTTCCCGATCGGTGGGGTAACCTGCCGGGAGGTATGTGGCGAGATTGATAGGTTCACTCGATCCGGCTTTAAAAACCGCTTCTTCAATATCGTCGAGCGTCTGGTCCGCCGCGGTGGAGTCGGCGATCTCCTCGACTTTCTCGATTTGTTTCGTAACCTGGCTGGGGTCTTCCTGCGGCGGCTGCGCCGGCAGCCCGCAACCGACCACGAGGACGGGAATGATGACACATAGCAAGAATAGAGGCAATATTCTCACAATCGACACTCCTTTACCTGCTCTTTCTCTAACCATCTCTTGGATGGCCCATCCATCATGAGCAGACGAAGGAGTTGCCAAAAATGTTCAAGAAGTTGTCCGAGAATTTTGCGGCGCGTCTTCCTGCCTTGGAAAGCCGGTGTGTCGAGACTCGGCACGGGGTTATGAGCTGCCTATCCGCCCGGGCATGAATTCCTGGGCTACTGTTTTCCTCTCCGCCTTGCATGCGAGATCGCCTATACCCTTCGCAGCCTCCGCGCGGCCGGCAGGGTCGCCGCCTCGAAGATCGCGAATCCCCAAAAGGCCAGGATCAACGGGTCGTTCCTGACGGCGCCGGCGACGATGGCCGCCATGGTGGCAAAGGGTTGCCACAGGGAATGTCCGGCGGTGCCCGCGGCCAATACCGGCACGGAGAAGTAACGAAGCGCGATCAGGTACTCGGCGCACACCATCGCGATCAAAGTCAGCGCCACGCTCAAGACCTGCAAACTGGGTCCGCGCTTGCGGCCGGCCCCGAGCATAACCGCCCGCGCCACGAGCCATCCCACGCCGATGGCGATCAGGCCGATCTGGTATCTGGTGGCGACTACCACCCCGAACCATGCCGCGGCCGAGGCCGCCGTGGCGGCCAAGCCCAGCAGGAACGCCCCGCTCATATTCGGCCCTTCCGTCTCGCTCTTGAAAGCCTCCTCCGCGGCGGACGCGCAATCCGGGCAGAGCAGGACGACCGTGGCGTTCTTACGGCCGGAAGCCCGCACGGCGACCTCTTCCCCCTCAGCGATCTGTTTCGAACAGCTTGCACAAGTAGGCATCTGTATCAACCTCCTTCGTTATTGCGCCAAGCCTCCGTCCCCCACGGTGCGGCCCTGAAAGGCCACAAGTATGCAGCGGCCCGTGACAACCAACAGCACCACGAGCCCGCCGGCCAAGGCCCACGGCCCGGGCGTCTCGCCCATCATCAGAAAGACCCAGACCGGATTCAGAATCGGCTCGACGATGGGGATGATGGACGCCTCAAGCGCCGTAACGTGTTTGATGGCGAGCGCGTAAAGGATGTAAGGCAGCCCCAGCTGGCATATGCCCAGGACGACTAGAACGCCGAGGCTCTTGGCGCTTGGCGCCGCGATGAACATGAAGGGGATGCCGATCAAAGCCGTGAGCACGTTTCCAAAAAGGATCGAGTCCAGCGGCGACCCGTCCTTCTGCATGCGCAGGAAGACGATCAGCGCCGCGAAACTCAGCCCGCTGGCAATCGCCAAGGTATTGCCCCACATGCTGCCGGGCTCGAGGTCATCGAGGAAAAAGAGAGCCATCCCGGCCACGACGATGGCGATGGTGAGCCAATCGAGCCAAGAGACCCGTTCTTTGAGAAGCCACGCCCCAAGCAATGCCACGAAGATGGGGGCGGTGTATTGGAGCAGGATGACGTTGGCCGCCGTGGTCAGCTTGTTGGCGGATACAAAGAGGATGACCGTGGCCGCGTAGGCGATCGCCCCGCCAATCTGGGGGCGGGACCAGGTCAACCGGGGGCGGCGATGCACGAACAACAAAAAGACGGCGGCGATGGCGCTGCGTGCGCCCGCGATGGCGACCGGATGCCAGACGACCATCTTGATGAGCAGGCCGCCGAGGCTCCAGAGAGCGGCGGTGGCGACGAGCAAGAGGGTTGCTTTCGGCCGTGAAAGCCCGGTTTGGATTGAATCCGGCATGGGTGGCCTCAATTCCTTTCCAAGACCACGGTGCTGCATAAGAGCCCATTCGGTCAGGTAGCCTCAACCCAATTCGCAGCGGGAACCCAAATTCCTGCCTTGCGGGACCGTTCATTTTTCTCCCGGCCATGGAGAATTTGCCCCGACCGCCCTCTCTTTCCAACGGAACACGCAGGAATAAAGTACGGGTCGCAGAACTTCGTGTGTGGTACCCGGTACGATGCCGAAACATGATGGAGTGCACGGGGGTGCGTCGCGATGCTAAAACCAGTCTATACGTTGGCGGTGGCGGCGGTGGGAGGACTGATCGGCGTCAAGCTCAAGCTGCCCGCGGGAGCGCTGATCGGCGCCATGCTGGCCGTGGGCGTTTATAACCTCCTCAGCAACCAGGCCGATATGCCTTCCGAACTCAGGGTTGGGATCCAGATCGCCGCGGGTGCCATGATCGGCGCGCGCGTCACCAGGGATACCCTGATGGGATTGAAAGAGATGCTCGTCCCGGCGATAATCATGGTCGCCGCCGTTTTGGCCATCAACTTCCTTGTCGGGTACATTATCTTCAAGACATCCCGCCTGGACCTGGCCACTTCCCTTTACGCCAGCGCCCCGGGCGGGATGACCGAGATGACGCTTGCCGCCGACGCGATGGGCGCCGACGCCCCCAAGGTGGCGATCCTCCAGCTGATCCGCCTGCTATGCGTCCTGTCGTTCCTCCCGTTTCTCCAGAAGCTGGTGATTGGATTCCTGGCCAGGGGAGACTAAGGAGGAACCCGATGCGACGGCAAGATTGGGAACTGCTGCTTTTCTCCTTTGTTACGGCCGCTTACTGGGCCGCCACCTACTTCTATGTTCAGATCCTGCCGTCATACATCCTCCGTCTGGGAGGCTCCCAGGCGACGGTCGGTAATGTGAGCGGCGCCTACGGATTGACGCAGGCGATCCTTCGCATCCCCACCGGATGGTGGTCCGACCGCCTGGGCCGGAGGATGCCGCTCATAATCGGGGGTTTCGCGGCGGCCGTGCTTGCGAACCTGCTCTTTGTCCTCGCCGCCGCACCGGGTACGCTTCTTTTCGCACGGGCCATGGCAGGCGTCTCCTCCACCACCTGGGCAATCATGACCGTCTACATCGCCGGCCGCTTCCCCGAGGACAGGCTCGACGCAACCATGGGCTTTCTCTATGCCGTTTCCAATGTTGCCCAACTGGCGGCCTCGGCTCTTGGCGCGCATATGGCGGAATCCTGGGGCTGGCGCGCTCCCTTTTTTGCTTCCCTGATCGCCGGTGCCGTCGGCCTGGCCTTGCTTCCGCTCCTCGGCCGGGAACAGCGCCAAGCAACGTCCGGCAAGACCTGGGGTGATCTTGGCTGCGTGGCGCGCCGCCCTTTGCTTTTGTTCGTCTCGCTTTTGGGAATCCTGGTTCAGTACGGCTACTGGGCGCTGGCGGGATTCGGCCCCATCGTCGCCGAACGGCTCGGCGCCAGTGAAGGAGCGCTGGGCAACCTCTCCCTCTTTTATATGGGACCGGCAATCCTCACCTCCCTCGCGGCTGGGCGCCTGCAGACGACGCTCGGCCGTAAACGGACGCTTGCGGCGGGATTCGCGCTGATGACCCTGGGGCTTTTGGCATTACCTTCCGCCGGGTCTCTTGCCTCGTTGCACCTCATGCTGGCCCTGTCCGGCGCCGGTAGGGGCGTAGTCTTCCCCATGTTAATGAGCCTGAGCGTCTGGGCCGTGCCTCCGGACCGGAAAGGTACGGCGATGGGCATATTCTCGGCCCTCTATGCCGTGGGCATGTTTCTCGGCCCCGGCATCTCAGGCGTTTACGCGGATAGATACAGCCTCGCGGGGGCCTTCCTACTGGCGGGATCACTGCTTGCCGGCGGCGGGCTGGCGGCGTTTTTGATCCTGCCAAGGTGGACCAAGGATTGATCGCTATGCCCTGTGTGCACGATCGCGCCTGTCGATTACCGCGGTTAAATCCGGTGGACAGCCCCCGCAACTATTGCTACGATCAGAACATACACCAAGGTGAACTCACCCCGACTCTTTATTGTCGCGAAGGCTCTGGTCAGAATCTTCATGCAGTGACGTATAGAAGGTCTTATGGAAAGTTAATTGAACCCAGGAGGCGCTATTCGCCCTCCCATAGGCGTTAAGATAGGAAGCCAGATATCAGGTATTTACCCAGTTTTACCCAGATGTCAACGATGTCTCTCCCTCTCTTTGTGGTCAAAGAGAGGGAGAGTACGAGAGGGTGAGTTCAAAAGAGAAGCTCAGACCTAAGATGAACTCACCCCCGGCGCTGCGGCGCCAGCCCCCTCTCTTCGGCCGCGAAGAGAGGGGGCAAGGATTTAGACCTTATCTTAACGCCTACGACTCGCCCCGCCATGGATGGCAAAAAGCAGGCCGGCTCCTCGACGTTAGCTTTGTCGCTCCCGGACCTCCATGTCCTACGCGACTTCGTGCTTCCGTGCACAGAGTACCGCGCCCTCCGGGCGCTCCAGGTCTCCGGTGGTCCACGATGCCGACGGCGGTGATCGCATCCGGACGCTCAACGCCGCGTGGCTCGGCATCCTGCCTGCGCCGGAGGTTCCAAGGGCGCCCGAGTGAGTCTCAATCACCCTCCACGAGTTGCGCTATTGTATAAGAAAACTGTTTCGAAAACCCAGGCTCATTGTTATCGATTGGAGGACGAACATGGCTGCCTATTATGATATTTTCGCATGTAATTTCTGCCCGGTTTTGGTGGCGGTCAACGAGGAAGGCGCCGTTCTGCGCGTCGATTTCCTGCCCGGGCTCGAGACCGGGTGGACCCCCGGCGGTCCCGGCTGGTGCGAGCAACCCGTTCCCGATCGGCGCAAGACAGCGGCGGCCCGGACCCAGCTCGAGGAGTATTTCGCCGGCAAACGGCGTGTCTTTACGCTGCCCCTCGCGGTCTCGGGCACTAAGTTTCAGCGCCGGGTCTGGGACGAGTTGCGGCGCATCCCTTACGGGGAGACTCTGACCTACGCGCAAGTCGCCGCACGGATCGGGCAGCCGGCGGCGTGCCGCGCGGTCGGACGCGCGAACGGCGCCAACCGGATCCCCGTCCTCATCCCCTGCCACCGGGTGATCGGCGCGCGCGGCGATCTGACCGGTTTTGCCGGCGGCCTGCCGCTGAAGCGGTTTCTCCTCCGGCTGGAGGGTATCGACCTGTCGATGGCATAACGCATAACGCGGTGTTCCTGGGAATCGGGGTCGGGATCGGGATCGCTTTCGGCATCGATACCGCGGCCTCGAAGCCTCGGAAACCCCCTGGATCCCGGATATCCATCTCGATGATGCCATAATATAAGACCGGGCACGCCCGGTCTTCTTCACTTTGTCAGATCTAGCCAGAAAGCCGTATCGCATAAGCGACATCCATGTCTGCGCGCTACGCAGGGATGCCGGATTTATGGGTCACTTGAAATGATTGTTCAGATGCTTGTGAAAGGGTGCAGGGAAGTCCTGCCGGGGCGCGGGGTGTCCCCCGCTAGCCCACGCCTGCGCGCGTCTCGGCACCTTTATCACATCTCTGCTAGAAGTTGATGCTCACTCCGGCCACGGCCGCGATCGCGCGGGGTTCCGCCGTATACCGTAAGGATCGCCGTAGAGCAGGTTGAACGTCATCAGGAGCCCCCAACCGCTCGCGTACTTGAGATCGGCGCCGAGGCCGTACGAAGACGCATCATTCCGAGCATGGTAACCGCCCGCGAGCGCCAGGGTCGTATGCCCGATCTTGCGGGTGGCCGCGGCCTCGAGACCGTAGAATCGTTCACCGCCGTCGACGCCGCCCTCCAGCACAAAGTCGAGGTCCGCATAGGTATAATACCCGACCAACAGCCGGTATGTCTTCGCGCTTCGCTCTTCCTCCGCCCATTCGGAGCGGAAGTAGTCAAAGCCCAACCGGGCGGGGTCGCCGGCGACATTGAATCCCAATCCCGTAAAATGCAGGCCGTATGTTCGCGTGACCCCATCCGGGTCATCGCCGACGGGACCCAGGTCGGGAGTAAAGGGCTTGGTCGCCGGACGTTCGGGATCCAGGGCCAGCATGAGCACTGCCGTCTCTCCAGGCAACACGGGCGAGCCCAGACTGAGGAAGCCATCCGCCAGCCGGGCATACTCAACCCGGACCGCGGACTTGCCAATCGGCCCCCACGCCGAGAGACGGTAGGCCAAACCTGTCTCGGGCAGGGTGGAACTGTCCGCGTAGGGTATCGGAAACGCTCTTAGAAGCGGCTGCAGCGAAGCCAGCAGTTTGAGGCGCTTATCCGCACCCGGCAGGCCGGCCTGGTACTGAACGAGCGCCCAATCCACCTCACCGGCCGCGGCTGGAAAAGAAAGCCCGCAGGCAATCTCGGCGGAAGCCCCCGCCTGCCCCGGTTCGATGCCGCCCAACTCACCGCTCAGGCTGGCCACGTAACTTTGTTGGGCCTCGATCGACGGCCCGTTGAACGATTGATCGTCAACCACGGCCGCCAGGTTGAGGGCATATCCGCCAAGGTCCACCGTGGTCGCCAGCGCAAAACGCGGATAGGTTTCCGCGGACCCCATGTCCGCCACGCCCTCTGTCAATTCCACGCCGAACGGACCCAGCTCTAATCCAGCCTTCACGCCAAAGATCGGCGTCTCGGCCAGAGTCAATGCTGATGTCCGCGGCGTGATGCACAAGGCATCCGCGTACAGCAGAAAGCCGTCCCAGCTCACCCTGGCTCTGACCGGCGCGGACAGATGCATCCCGTCCAGATCGGCGGAATTCTTGGCCGCGCTGCCCGCGACGGTCAGCGGCCCCTCCCGGGATGCAAGCTCCGCTGGCGCGTTGCGCAGGCGGATGGTCCATGACGCCTTGAATTCCTTCCATCCGGGAACGGCCTTTGTACTAAGCTTCACCGCGTAACTGCCGTTTCGCAGGCCGGGTCCCACCGGGAAACTGATCGGATGTTCGGTGCGGATCGTGCTGGCGCGAACATCCTTGCCGGCAAAGGTTATCTGGAAGGAATCAGGCGGTACTGTGGCGAACGCCTCATTCAGGGCAATCGAAACAGTGAAGGCATCCGTGGTGGCCTGTCCTTTTGGTTGCATCAGCACCGCGGCCGGGACGGGCACGATTTTGGTACGATACGGGTTTCCCGCCTAATCCTTGATCTGCCAGGCCTGTCCATTGGCGCCGAAAGCCTCCATGTAATAGGTGACCGGGCCCCGACATTCCCTTGTCAGTCTGCCGGGCACATCCAACGAGAAATGTCCAGCGCGCGCATGGGCATGGACAGCTCCAGACCCGCCAGATTCAGATGTACTACCATTTTCTTCGCCGCGGTCAAAGGCTTGACCTGCAGCCTGAATGCGACGCCCTGATAGACCTGGACGGGCGGCGTATGTTCCGGGGTAATCCCGGCCTCGGCCTGGACCGGGGTTGCCCGGCTGAGGCTTAGAACAATAAAGGCCGCCGTGAGATAGAGAAGTTTGCGTTGCATGACATCTCCCCCAAACTTGTTTACGCACAACGCTTTTTGCACCGGGATTTCGAAAGTTGAAGTCGAAACCCCCATTTATAGATTCGGCGGTTCGGGCGCGGCACGAGCCCGATCTAACCTCATGAAGGATCCGGGGGGATGGACTCTTGCCCAACCTCGCGGCATTGAAAGTGGCCGAAAACTGGCGGGAGAGCGAGGCTAGCCTCCATCGTCGCTCCCTGCGCGGCTGGACGCTCTTGGCCCTGGGACTCGGCTTCTACCTGGTCTTAATGTTGGCCGCCCATCTTGGTCTGCCGCCGAATAGCCCCGCGCTTGTCCCCCTGGAGTACATCGCGGCGCATGTCTGCTTATACTTCCCGGTACCGCTGATGTTCGCGTTCACGGACGACAAGCGCGGCTGGCGCAAGGTCCTTGCCTGGCTGCTCGCCGTCCTGGCGCCCGCGGTTCTGTCGGCTTTGGGGCGCGGTAACCTTTTGCGTTACGCCGGTTCGAACCACTCGCTCGGTTTCGCCGTTGACTTCCTCCGCCAAGTGGTCTACCCTCTGGGCCTGGGCTTCTGGATAACGATCTTTTTCGGTAAACATTGGCAAAGATCCTGCCCGCGCGGGCTGGCTGAACTGGGTTTGGTGTCGTTGGGCGGAAAGCGGCAGCTCATCCACCTTGGTCTGGGACTTGCCGTGGCGATCGGCTTGCTCCTGCATCTCCGCCTGACCTTGCTCATGGCGGGCATGCCGCAGCCGCCACCGGCCGGGCCGGCCGTGCTCCCGGGCTTGGGCGGCTTCACCCTGGCACAAGAAAGCCTGGGCGAGGAACTTTTCTATCGGGGCTTTTTTTTCCAGTATCTCCGCCGGCGCAACTGGTCTTTCTGGCCGGCGGCACTGCTCGTGGCGTGTCTGGACGCGGTCCATTTTATCTCCCTCCCCGGCACGTTAGCCAATCTGACCATGGCGGTAGGTCTTGTCTACTACGTCCTGGTATACTCCGTGATAAACTGCGTCCTGATGGAGCGGACCAAGAATCTTCTCGCGCCGTGGGCGGCGAATACGTTTTTCGCCGCCGGCATTGCCGTGCTCGGCCAGACGGGCGTTGCGTGAATCCAGCCCCATCATAGACTGGGGCTTGTCGATCGTGCCGGCCTGGATTTTCATGCTTTGTCATACCGGTCGGCCGGCCTGGCGACCGGTTGGATGCGAAGCACAGGCTCTCCCGGGACGGTGAACCATGCGGACCCATCGTAAACTGCGCCAGCCGATCCTGATCGTCACCCTGGCCGCGCTGACCATCGTCTTAGTTTACTATTCGCGTGATTTCAGCCCGTTCGCCGCCGCGGTGGCGCGGTATGCGCTGTTCATCCCGGTGATCTGCGCCGCGCATGTTTACGGGGTCAACGGCGGGATTGCCGTCTCTATGAGCCTCTCGACGCTGCTATTGCCCCTGGTCGTAGGACGCGCGCTTGTTGCCGGCGCGGCGACTTACGGCCTGGAGATAACCGTGGACGTCGTGGCCTTGAACCTGATCGGATACTCCTGGGGGGCTCTGGCGGGGGCGCAACGAAGGCAACGTCAACTCTACCAGGAGTTGCACGAGTTGGCGCAGCGGGTATCCCTCGACCCGCGCGCCACGGCCTTGGCGGTCTTGGACGCGTCGCTGGCCAATGTGCCAGCGGCCGGCGGTATCGTCGCCCTGACGATCGATCCCGACTTCAAGCTTCACATCCTGGCCGCCCGGGGGTTGAACGAGGCAGAGGTCGGAGACCTGGAACGATCGTTCACGCACGGTGAGACCATCGTCGAGTGGGCGATCATGGCCAACCGCGGCGCGATTCTCAACCGGCTCGCGCAGGATCCCCGTTTTCGCGCCGAAGCGCCCGGCGCGCCGCGGAATCTCCTCGTCGCCCCCTTGACCCGGGGAGAGGAGATCAGCGGCGGTATCCTGCTCTTTGACCGGCTGGGTTGGGAGGGATTTGTCCCCTCCGATCTGGAATGGCTGACCCGGCTGGCGGAGCGGGCCTCGGTCGCGCTGGAGAATGCGCGCCTCTACACCGTGAGCCAGGCAATGGCCGAGGAAAACGCCCGCTACTATAAGGAGCTCAAGGTCTATGCCAATGAGCTCGACCGGTTGGTGGACGAACGGACGCGGGCGCTGACCAAAGCCATGTCCGATCTCAAGGAAGCAGAGGCGGATCTCGTGCGGGCGAGCCGCCTGGCGGCCGTGGGTGAACTGGCCGGCCGCGTGGCCCATGAGATCCTCAACCCGCTAACCGGCATCCTTGGCAAGGTGCAGGGAAGATTGGCCGAAGCGGCCTCAATCTCCGACCAAAGACCTCTAGGCGTCATGGCGGCGATTCTCGCCACGTGGCGGCGGCAGGATGCATTGCCCGGGCAACTGGCGGCGTATCTGGCCGCTCCTTCACCCACCGCCGCGGAGCTGAGTTGCGGCCAGGAGGACCTCCGCGATCTCGAACGCCTGATCCAGCTTGAGGAGGAACGATATCAACGATACCAGCACGACTTGGCGTTCATCGAGGCGCAGACGTTGCGCTTGGCGCGCATGGTGGAGAGCCTCCGGGAATTGGGGCGGCGTATCCGGTCCGTGCGCGCCGTGGATCTTCCCAGCGCCGTCAGGGAAGCCGCGGAGATCATGGCGGCGGTCTTACAGCGGGCGGGGGTGGAGCTGACCCTGGATCTGGCGGACAATCTGCCGCCGGTTACCGCCGACCCTGATGAACTGGTGCAAGTCTTCGCGAACCTTCTGCATAACGCCGCGCAAGCGGTGGAAGCCACCGGGCGCGCCCATGGCCGGGTCTCGGTGACCGCGCGCGCTACCCGCGACCGGGTGGAGCTGTGTTTCAGCGACGACGGTATCGGGATTCCGGCGCAGGATCTGGACAAGGTCTTTGATGCCGGTTACACCACCAAGCCCAGGGAAGAAGGCACCGGTCTCGGCTTGAGCATCAGCCGGCGCTTTGTGCGTGAATGCCATGGCGACGTGGAGATCATACGGACGGAGGCCGGGAAGGGCACCAGCTTCCTGGTCTGGTTTCCATTGGCGCGCGGAGAAGGCGCGACGGGAACGGGTTGATTGCAGCTTACCCGGTTTACCGGGGTGATCGTGGAGAGATGCCACAAAGGAGGATGGAGACATGGATATGGAAATCAAGAACCAAACGATCCTGGTGGTCGACGATGAAGAGGTCGTGCGTCAGACCTATCTTGAGGTCTTGGCTCAGAAGACGGCCCCGGCCGCGGCCGGTATCGGTATGCGGCACCGCGCCGGCGGCGACCAGGCCGGCGAGGGTGGCGCGGGTTACCGCTTGCTCATGGCGAGCTGCGGCGCGGAGGCGATCGCCATCACCAAGAGCGAACTGGCGGCCGGACATCGTATCGCCGCCGGCTTCTTCGACATGCGGATGCCCGGCATGGACGGCATGGAAACGATCCGACAGATCCTCGCGCTTGACCCAGATGTCTATTGTGCCGTGGTCACGGCTTTCAGCGATCGCAGTGTTGAGCAGTTGAGCACGCTCTTCACCAATCAGGATCAATGGCTTTACTTTAACAAGCCCTTTACACACGCTGAACTCCAACAGGCGGCGCGCAACCTGGTCAACGCCTGGAACCGCCGGCGGCAGTTGGAAGCCACGATGGCCAAGATCGAGGAAAGTCAAAAGAAACTCAAGGAACTGCTGGGGTAGAAGTCAAGGGGGGGGTAAAATGGCGGCGCCACTATGCGCCGACCCTGCTTGTCGTCCTCTTGGCGGCCCTGGTCTTCCTAACTGCCGCGGCGCCGATCGCCGGCAACATACCGTGGTGTGCCCTGGGATACTGTTCGGAGAGCGCCGGGTCCCCACGCGGTTGATACCGGATTTCGAAAGTGACCGCTCAAGTCCCGTCCCCCTCGATGCCTCGCCCGTTATCATTCCACAAAGGCGTGGTAGATCGCTTGGACCGCCCGTTCGAAGTCGCAGGTCTCCACGCCGACGATGATGTTGATCTCGCTGGAGCCCTGGTCGATCATGCGCACGTTGACCTCCGCCTCGCCAAGCGCGGCGAAGAGCCTGGCGGCGATGCCGGGGGTATACGCCATGCCGCGGCCGACGGTGGCGATGAGCGCCATATTGGGATAGACCTCGAGGGAGTCGGGCTTGCACACGCGCATTATTTCCTCGCGAACCTTGTCCAGCTTATGATTGAGCTGCGAATCGGCGATGACCACGGAGATCGTATCGATACCGGAGGGAATGTGCTCAAAGGAAATACCGTTGGTCTCCAGTACGGAAAGGAGTTTGCGCCCGAAACCGATCTCCGCGTTCATGAGGGCCTTCTCAATCGCGATTACGGTGAAATCCCTCCGCCCGGCGATGCCGGTGATCGCTCCCGCAAGGGTGTTTGGTTCCGCATCACGCACGATCAGGGTCCCCGGGTCTTCGGGCGCGTTCGTGTTCTTGATATTGACGGGAATGCCAACTTCTCGCACGGGGAAGATTGCCTCTTCATGGAGCACCGTGGCGCCCATATACGCCAATTCCCGCAGTTCCCGGTAGGTTATCGTCTCAATCTGCCTTGGCCGCGCCACGATACGCGGGTCCGCCATGAGAAAACCCGAGACGTCGGTCCAGTTCTCGTAGAGCTCGGCGGAAACGCTCCGCGCCACGATGGCGCCGGTGATGTCCGACCCGCCGCGGGGAAAGGTTTTGATGCGCCCATCGGGCCCTGACCCGTAGAACCCGGGAATCACCGCGCGCGGAATCCTTGCCAGGCGCCCGCCGAGCGCGGCCTGAGTGCGGTCGGCGTCATAGGCGCCGTTCTCGTCAAAGAAGATGGCCTCCGCCGGATCGACGAACTCGTAACCGAGAAGTTCGGCCATGATGAGGCCGTTGAGATACTCGCCGCGGCTGGCCGTATAGTCCGCCGTGGCGCCGCCGGCCACCCGTTGCTTGATCTCATCCAGATGCGGCTGCAATCGCAGTCCCAGGCCAAGATCGCGCACGATGTCGAGGTAACGCCCGGCGATCAGGCTGAAGATCTCGTCGAACGGCACCGCCTGCTGCGCGTGCGCGTGGCAGAGATAGAGAAGGTCCGTGATTTTGTGGTCACCGGGACTCCTCTTTCCGGGCGCCGAAGGGACGATGTAGCGGCGTTCCGGGTCCGCTTCTACGATCGCCTTGACCTTGAGAAACTGCTCGGCATCCGCGAGCGAAGTGCCGCCGAACTTCGCCACTTTTACACCCATACGGTTCAACGCTCCTGAAAATGAAATAGTTATGATAAATGATAAGGCCGGCGGGACCGAAAGTCAAGCCGGGAGGGTCCTTGGCGGACTGGCGGATCAGGCCGATTGCGGCCCCCGGATCCAATGGCGGCATGCGGATTGGCGCCAGTGGGGCAACCACGGGAAAGCGCGGGGAGGGATTTTTCCAGCCGCCCGGGCACATTAATGTCTGGGCGGAGTTTGTATTGACAGGCAAAAGGGAAGAGTAAAAGGGTAAAACGGGTTTTGGGAAATGGAACATCTATTATGTGTCCTGGTTTATACAGGTGTTAGAACAAGATTTCTCGTATACTTTTGCCTCTTGCCTCTTGCCTGTTTTTTTGATGGAGGAATGCTCATGGACCCGTGGCGTGGATTTCTGGGCGAGGTGTGGCGGACGCGCCTCGACGTGGCCGATTTCGTGCGTGACAACTACCAACCTTATTTCGGTTCGGCGGAATTCCTGGCCGCGCCGTCGGCGCGCACGAAGCGCCTCTGGGGCAAATGCCTCGATCTGATGGCGCGGGAGCGCGCCGCCGGGGGCGTTCTGGAAATAGACACCCGCCGGGTCGCGGGCATTACGGCCTGGCCCCCGGGTTATATCGACCGGGACGACGAACTGATCGTCGGGCTCCAGACGGATAAGCCCCTAAAGCGCATGGTCAACCCCTGGGGCGGCTGGCGCATGGTCGAGGCGGCCTGCAAAGCCCGCGGTGTGGAGCCCGATCCGGGCATGGCCAAGGTCTTCACGCGCTACCGCCGGACGCAAAACGAGGCGATTTTCCGCATCTATACCCCGGCCATGCGCCAGGCAAGGCGGCTGGGTCTGATCACGGGTCTGCCGGATGCTTACGGCCGGGGCAGGCTGATCGGCGACTACCGGCGGGTGGCCCTTTACGGCTGCGGTTTTTTGATGGAGCAAAAGCGGAAGGACCTCTACGCCATGGATAACGTGGACGACACCACCATCCACCTTCGCGAGGACATCGCCGACCAAGTCCGGGCGCTCGAGCGCATGATCGAGCTGGGACGGGCATACGGCTGCGAGATCGAGCGACCGGCCGCGACCGCGCGTGAAGCGGTGCAATGGCTGTACCTGGCCTATCTGTGCGCCATCAAGGAGCAGAACGGGGCGGCGATGTCGCTGGGCCACAACAGCCCCTTTCTCGACATCTACATCCGGCGCGACCTCGGCGAGGGGCGCATCGACGAGGAAGCGGCCCAGGAATTGATCGACCAGCTCACCATGAAGCTCCGCCTGGTTCGACACCTGCGCACCGCCGAATATGACGAACTCTTCGCGGGGGACCCGACTTGGGTCACGGAGTCGCTCGGTGGGATGGGCGAGGATGGACGGCCCCTGGTCACCAAGACCGACTACCGTTGGCTACAGACGTTACGAAACCTGGGACCCGCACCCGAACCGAACCTGACCGTGCTTTGGAGTCCGCGCCTGCCGAAACCCTTCCGGCAGTTCTGCGCCGAACTCGCCATCGCCACCTCCGCCATCCAATTCGAGAACGACGAATTGATGCGCCCGATCTATGGGGATGACTACGCCATCTCATGCTGCGTGTCCGCGACGCGCCTCGGGCGGGACATGCAGTTCTTCGGCGCGCGGGTCAATTTGGCCAAAGCCTTGTTGTTGGCCCTGAACGGCGGCCGGGACGAGATGACCGGGGAGCAGGTCCTCGAATTGCCGCCCCTGCAGGGAGAGTATCTGGAATGGGAGGAGGTCTGGCGCAACTACGAGCACGTCCTCACGTGGCTCTCCGTGCTTTACAGCCGTACAATGAATTGTATCCACTACATGCACGACAAATATAACTACGAACGCATCCAGATGGCCCTGATCGACTCGAACCCCCAGCGGCACATGGCTTTTGGGGTCGCCGGCCTCTCCGTGGTGGCCGATTCCCTGAGTGCCGTCCGGTACGGGCGGGTGCGCGTGGCGCGCGACGCGAACGGCTTGGCCGAGGCATTCACGGCCGAGCGTGAGTATCCTTTTTACGGCAATGACGATGACCGCGTGGACGGCTTAGCCGTGCGCGTGCTCCGCCACTTTTACGCCTCCCTCGCGGCCCAGCCGATCTATCGCCAAGCAAAACCCACGCTCTCGGTCCTGACCATCACCTCCAATGTGGTCTACGGCAAAAAGACCGGGCCGACCCCGGATGGGCGGCCCGCCGGCAAGCCCTTCGCGCCCGGGGCCAATCCCATGCACGGGCGGGAAAAAACGGGCGTCGTGGCCGCAATGCGGTCCGTGGCCAAGCTGCCTTACGATATCTGCCGCGACGGCATCTCCTATACGTTCTCCATTACCCCGCGCGCCCTGGGCGCGGATCCCGAGGAGCGGGGCCGCAACCTGGCGGGACTGATCGACGGCTATTTCGGCGCCCTCGGCCACCACATCAACGTGAACGTCTACAGCCGCGAGACGCTCGTCGACGCGATGGAACACCCCGAGTTATACCCCAATCTCACGATCAGGGTCTCGGGTTACGCCGTGCATTTTACGAAACTGAGCAAGGAGCAGCAGCTAGAGGTCATTGAGAGGACGATTCATGAAAGGATCTAGAGGCGTGAGGCGTGAGGCGTGAGGCATAAGGGGCGAGGCATGGGGTGTAGGCGTGAGGGGTTAATAAGCAGGCGGAAGGTGTGAGGGGTTTGAAAGGGAATCCAGACAGGCGGCGTGAGGGTTACCGGTGTGAAAATCCGAAGGGGGGTGCTCGAATGCCAAAGGTGGAGGGCCACAAGGATTTGGTGGTCTGGCAACGGAGTATGTCGCTCGTCGAGGCTGTATACCGTTTACAAAGACGGTTACCCCCAGAAGAACAATGGGTCTTGTCAGCCCAAATTCGTCGTGCGGCAATCTCGGTGCCATCGAACATTGCCGAAGGCGGTAGGCAAGCGACGGGTGAATATCGTCATCATCTCTCCATTAGCCGAGGGTCTTTGCTCGAACTCGAGACTCAATTGATCCTCTCCCAACGACTTGGCTATCTATCGTCTGATGAGGTAAACGATGTTCTTGATGAGATCCAGCAGATAAGCAGGATGCTAGCGACTCTAGTATCGCGTATGAGGCCTTTAGGACTTGACAAAACATAAGCTCGACAGATAATCCCTCCGTACATCTCACCGCTTCTTAGCGGGATGAACTCAAGCCTCATGCCCCATGCCTATCTAGGAGGTTGTCTCATGCCTCAAGCCTCATGCCTCATGCCTTCCCCGGGCCGCATCCAATCCCTCCAAAGCTTCAGCACTTTTGACGGGCCGGGCACGCGTTGTGTGGTTTTTTTGCAAGGGTGCCCGGTGGGCTGCGTCTTTTGCCACAATCCTGATTCATGGGATCCGCGGGGCGGCCAGGAAATTGGCGTCGATGCGCTCCTGCGCAGGTTGGACAGGTACCGCCCGTTTCTTCAGCGTCCCGGTCTTACCCTCAGCGGCGGCGAGCCTCTCTACCAGCCTGATTTTGCGCTGTCGCT
>JBLNCE010000118.1:0-5589 GCA_050260415.1 Bacteroidota bacterium
AGAGGCGAGCCTGTCGGTGGTCGACGCCAAGACGGGCGGCGCGTGTGCCAATCTGGCCGTCTCAGCCTTGTACACCAAAGCGGGACAGCCGTATCTGCGGCTGTATGAATTCCTTGGCACGGCTTTGACAACGGTCCGGGTGACCCTGGGCGAGCGGGTGGTCCGATTGGTCCAGGTCAACCTCTTGCACGAGGAGATGGCGGGACCTTTGGAGACCGTGGCGATACCGGCTTTTGGGATCAGGACTTTCCGCGTGATGATTAAGTAGTCAGAGGAAGGTGATGCAAGACCATGGCCGTGAACAGCCGAGGAATCGGACAACAACACACCCGGGGATTCTTCTACGAACTCAAGAAAAATAAAACCCTTTTCTTCATGCTGCTCCCTGGGATGATCGTTCTCCTGTTAAATCATTATTTGCCTCTGTTCGGTGTGATCATCGCCTTCAAGGATTTTAAATTCCTTGGCATTAATTTCTTCGACAGCTTGTTGAAGAGCGATTGGGTGGGTTTCACCAATTTCAAATATCTTTTTAGCAGTGCGGATGCTTTTGTAATCACCCGCAACACCGTCTTGTATAACACGGCCTTTATCTTTCTAGGCTTGGTGGCCGCCGTCGCCTTGGCCGTCGCCTTTAGCGAAATGAGGTTTCGCAGGGTGGCCCGCGTCTTTCAGGGCGCGATGTTTCTTCCCCATTTCCTGTCCTGGGTCGTGGCCAGCCATCTGTTTTATGCCTTTCTCAGTTACGATCAGGGATTCATCAACAGGACCCTGTTACCGCTCCTCGGTCTCAAGCCTTTTGCCTGGTACACGGATCTCAGACCTTGGCCGTTCATTATAGTCTTTTTGAACCTCTGGAAATGGGCGGGCTTCAACTGCGTGATCTACCTGGCGGCCATCCTGGGACTCGAGCCCGAGCATTTCGAGGCGGCGACCATCGACGGCGCCAACAAATGGCAGCAGATTACCAAGATCACCATTCCACAGTTGGTACCGCTCATGATTACCCTGACCCTGTTGAACATCGGGCAGATCTTCCGCGCCGATTTCGGCCTGTTCTTCCATATCCCCCGTAATTCGGGCCTCCTATTTCCCGTCACCAATGTTATTGATACCTACGTATACAATACCTTGTTGCATAGCGGCGACATCGGCATGTCCTCGGCCGCCGGCTTGTATCAGGCCGCGGTCGGTTTCGTACTGGTGCTGGTCACCAACCTGGTGGTCAGAAAGAGGCATAGCGAGCACGCGCTGTTTTAAAAGCGCCATCCGCTGAAAGGTGGTTTACGTCATGGGCAAAAAGACGTCATTGGGACCGCTGGCCATCAGTCGCACCAGCAATCTTATTGTCACGGCGGTTTTGGGTATAATAGCACTGATCGCTATCATGCCCGTGCTTCTGGTCATTATGGTTTCAATTACTGATGAAAAAGCGGTTTTGCTCAACGGCTACAGTTTCTTCCCCAAAGCGTTCAGCTTTGAAGCGTATAAGTTTCTCTTCAATTATCAATACCAACTATTCACTTCTTACGGGGTTACGATCCTGACCACTCTGATTGGCACCGCGTTTAGCTTGACCATTATTTCGTTCTACGCTTACGCGATTTCCCGCCGGGATTTCAAGTACCGTAACTTTTTCACCTTTTTCGTGGTCATAACGATCCTCGTCAACGGCGGGCTCGTGCCGTGGTATCTGGTCTCGACCCAAGTGCTGCACCTGAAGAACAACATCTGGGGATTGATCTTCCCTTTCCTGATGGATGCCTGGTATGTGCTGATCCTGCGTACCAATTTCGTGACCAGCGTGCCCGATGCGCTGATCGAACAGGCCAAGATCGACGGCGCCGGCGAATTAACCATTTTCTTCAAAGTCGTGGTGCCTTTGTCGCGTGCCGGTTTGGCCACCATCGGCCTGTTTTGCACCCTGAAGTTCTGGAACGACTGGTGGTTGCCACTGCTTTTCATCGACACCCCCAAGCTGACTTCCTTGCAGTTACTGCTCTATCGCATTTACAACGCCATGCAGTTTTTGCTGAATAATCCGGCCAACCTTCCCAAGGAGGACGTATTATCCAGCCTGCCCGCCAACACTGTACGCATGGCCATGGTCGTCGTCGGTATCTGGCCGATTCTATGCGCTTTTCCGTTCTTCCAGCGGTATTTTGTCAAAGGTTTGACCCTCGGCGCCATCAAAGGCTGATACCAGAGCAATCTGGTTTGGCAAAAACAAGAAAGAGGAGGAGAGTTCATGTTCAGCGGGAAAAGGTTGATAAGTCTCGTGGTGCTCGGTTTACTAGTGTTCTCGCTGGTAGCAGCGGGTACGGTGGCCGCGAAAGCGAAGCCGTACGAGATCAAATGGTATTTCAACAGCAACGGGACACAGAAGGACGAAGCGCTGATCTTACAGGAGGTGAATAAGTATTTACTTCCCAAGATCAACGCCACGCTCAAACTGTACAACATGGACTTCGGCACCTACGGCCAGAAGCTGTCCGTCATGCTGGCCTCGGGCGAACCGATCGATCTTATGTTCATGGCATCTTGGACCAATCCGTCCTATCGCGACGCGGTGGCCAAGGGTTACTTATTGGATATCACCAAGCTGTGGGACAAGTATGCGCCCAAGTCAAAAGCGCAGCGCGCGTCCGGCTTTATCCTCGGCACTCAGATCAACGGAAAGAACTACGGCATTCCGTGCAACAAGGAAATGGCGCACCAATGGGGGTTCATGATCCGCCGCGATATCGCCGAGAAGTATAATTTTGACCTGTCCACCATCAAGAAATTCACGGATATCGAACCCATGCTGAAGGTCATCAAAGAGAACGAGCCCAACATGATTCCTCTCCAGAACACCGTGGGCGAGACCGGTTACAAGTTCCTGGACTTTGACCGCATCGTCTCCGATACCGTCCCGGCGGTGCTGTACAACGACAGCAAAGACATGAAGATCTTCTGCGAACTCGAGTCGGCGGAAGCGAAAGCCTATTTCGCCACCGTGCGCAAATGGTTCCTGGCCGGTTATATCCCTGCCGATGCGGCGACAATGAGCAACTTCAGCGACCCGCGCCGGGCCGGTAAGGTCTTCGCCTCCTGCAATTCTTTGAAGCCCGGGGCCGCCGCCGAGGGCGAGGCCGCGAATGGCTTTCCGCTGCAGCAGATCGAGCTGACCAAGCCGTGGGTCCAGACCCGCGACGTCGCCGGTTCGATGATGGTCATCCCCAAGACATGCAAGGATCCCGCCACAGTCTTGAAATTCTATGAGCTCTTCAATACCGATCCGTATCTCTGCAACTTGCTCCTCTACGGTATCGAAGGCAAGCATTACATCAAGGTCAACAATATCCAGATTAAGTATCCTGAAGGCCTGACCAAGCAGAACACGCCTTACCGCATGGGCAACAACTGGGTCTTTGGCAACCAGTTCATCCAATACGTCTATGATAACGAGGACCCGAACAAGTGGGATAACTTCAAGAAGTGGAATCTCACCGCCAGCAACGCGAAGAGCCTCGGCTTCAACTTTGACGCCGAGCCGGTCAAGAACGAGGTCGCGGCCTGCGGCTCGGTCTGGAACGAATTCATGACCCCGCTGACGGTCGGCGCCGTCGATCCCGAGGTTTATTTGCCACAGGCAATCGCCAAGTTCAAGGCGGCCGGCTTGGACAAGATCATCGCCGAAGCGCAGAAACAGTTGGACGCCTGGCTCAAGACCAAGAAGAAATAGCCCCGGCGCGCCCTCACAGATCCCTCCTCAGCGTCAGGTGAAGGCTAACGCCTCAGGCGTTAGCCTTCACCGATGCCGGCCGTGCGGCGGGAGAACATGAACATACGAGCGTGGAGAAGCGGGGCCGAAAGGCGGCCGAATATGATGAGCGAGATCAAAGCGTATCTTGTGCCTTTTTCCCATATGGACCTCTTTTGGCTGGGCGCGCAGGAGGAATGCCTCTCACGCGGTAATCGCGTGATTTCTGAGGCGATGGAGATGGCGGCCAAACACCCCGAATTCCGCTTTCTGATCGAGGACCTGGTCTTCATCGATTATTTTCTCCGATGCCATCCGGAAAAGAAGGCCGCGCTGAAAGAGATTGTACAGCGAGGCCAGCTCGAGATCGGCCCGAAATGGGCCGGCATCGACCAGACGCCCCAGGTCGGGGAGGATCTGGTCCGGAATTCCCTGTATGCCCTGGACTACTTGGAGAAAGAGTTCGGGTACGCGCCCAAGACCATGCACACAGGCGACCTTCCCGGCTGGACCCCCCAGTATCCCCAGATCGCTCAGAAACTGGGTATCCCTTATATTGTCTATACGCGCACCGGTCCCACCGATGTCTCCCTCTTTTACTGGGTGGGACTGGACGGTACGAAGAGCTTGGTCTGGTATTCTCTCAACGGCTATGGCTGGGCCTGGCACGGCGGCGGGCTGGAGATCAGCGTGGAGAAAGCGATGGAGAACGGTCTGGAGCGCACGATGCAGGAAGTATTGGCGCAAGGAGTGCAGCCGATCTTCGTCCATTGGGGCGTCGATCTGATCCTTCCCGGCAGAAAACTGCCGGCTAACCTCAAAAAGTGGAACGAGGTCTCCGAGATCAAGATGGCATTCGCCACGCCGACGGAGTATTTTGAACGGGCACCTAAGGATAATCTGAGGGAGATAAGGGGGGAGGCCCCCTCCGCTTGGCCTTACAGCGATCCGCAGTATCCGCGTTATATGACCCTAACTCTGCCCGCCGTCGCCGCTTTGCTCAACGGCGAAAGGTTTTCCGCCATCGCCTGGCATCAGGGTTTCCTGCCCGACTATCCGGCGGCCAAGATCAAGGAGTCGTGGTATCAGGTCCTGGAGGCCATGGACCATAACAACAACGGGCAAGGCTACGATTTTACCCTGGAGCGGAAGTCGGCCTACTATCAATCGAGCATCCACACCGCCGGCAGGCTGACGGAGGACGCTTTACGCCGTATCGCGGAAAATGTCAAAGCGCCTTTCGGCGGCAGTTGTTGTCCGATCGTGGTATTCAACCCGATGTCATGGGACCGGACCGAACTGGTCAAGGCGCACGTTACCTATCACGGCGACATCGTTGCCTGGGAAATCGACGAGTTTCGTAAGGTAAAGATGGTAGACGAAGTCGGCAAGCCGGTGGAGTTTCAGCAAACGGACATCCGCGAGGGGGTCTCGCGCGAGGAGTATATCCGGTTCACCGCTAAGGATGTTCCCGCTTGCGGTTACAAGACTTACTACGTGCTGCCGGCGGAGGAGCCGCCGCAAGTTGTTCCCGTATGCAGGCAGGATGATCGTACCTTCGTAACGCCGTTCTATGAAGTCGTCGCCGACAAAGTCACCGGGGACATCTCCGTAAAGGAATTGGCGTCGGGTCATACGGTCATCGCGAGGATGTTCGTCGTCGGCATCGAAGAGGTCTTGGAAAACGGCTCGTTCCGTGACACCGCGACCGGCCGGCGGCACGAAAACATCATTGACGCCGTGGAGCTGATTGATAACGGCACCATCTCGGCCACGATCGAGGTAAGGGGCAGGATCGGGAAAAACGGCGTCTTGCAGCAAGTCACCCTTTACAAGGACCACAA
>JBLNCE010000119.1:0-6650 GCA_050260415.1 Bacteroidota bacterium
CCTGGGATGCCACGTACGCCCACGACCCGGACAACTGGTGGGCGGTCAATCCGTCAACGTCCGGTCAGAAGAGCGGCTGCATCGTCGACGACGCGTCGCGCTCCGCGTATCCTTACCCGCAATTCGATGACACCGCCGTCCAGTATTGCTGGGAGACGATGGGCGGCTGGATGCTGACCGCGCGCCTCCTCTATCACGCGGGCTACACCGACATCTACAGCCGCTCCAACAATGGGCTGCTCCGCTGCGCTCAGTTCATGCACGACGTGGCCGGCGGCTACCCGCCGACGGCCCAAGGCATGGATGTCCCCATCATACAGGTCAACAAGGCCTATGGCGTCAATTTGGGCCCGTTGTTCCCCGATGGGAACGGCGGCCTGGGGCGCCAGTTCGCTTTCGCCGATTGGCTGAGTCCCCGGTAACCTGAGCCAAATACCAGGGTGGAGGGCCGATACGGCCTTCCACCCGCCTTCCAACCAAAAAAAAGGTTCTATTCCAGACCCTAGGAGGTGATCGCGACTGACGGTTGCTCAACCTGTTAGGGAACTCAAGCCAGGAAAGGCGGAGAACGAGAGGGATTACCAAGCCGCGCGGGCTAGACTGCAAACGCTTTCCATGGCCGAGAGGCGTTCGTATTTTCTTATTTGCCTTGCGGTTGGGATGGTTTGTTGGTTCACTTACATCCATACACCCTGGCCGGCCGTCTGGCGGGCGCGCTGTTCGCCCGCACTCATTGGCTTCGCCGTATTGGTTTGGGTCGCCCTAGCGGCTACCTTTCTATACAATAGACCACGTATGGAATCCATTTTTCTCGCGCTTCAAGTACTCTTTGTGGTGATTTTCCTACCTCCTGTCGGCAATTCATTAGCGCCTTACCTGCTTCTTTCATGTTTAATCGTTATCCGGGGCTTGATTTCACTCCCCCCCAAGGACCTTGCGATCCTAACCGGTATCTTAAGCGTACTGAGCCTGACCGCCGCCGCCGTCCGAGAACCGGAGCTTCGCATGCCTGCAACTTTTCCATCAGCCGGCCTGATTATCTTAACGATCTGGATCGGATTAATCTACCGATGGTGCCTCGGAAAAAGAGTAGCGGATATGGAAGCAATCAGGCGCGTGAACATAGTCGCGTCCGAACTCGTGAACGCCAATGTGGCGCTGCAGAACTATGTCGACCAGTCAAACGATCAAGCGGCGCGCCGGGAACGCCTTGCTCTATCCCGGGAATTGCATGATACAGTGGCGTATACCTTCACGACCATTGCCGCCTCGATCGAGCTGGCGGCGGAGTTGATCGATCGCGATCGCGAGGCCGCGTTGGCAGAGCTCCGCCATGCTCGGAAATTGACCATTGAAGGTTTGAGGGAAGTACGGGGTATTGTCCGGGCGAAGCGGGAGGAAGCGGAGCGGGGCTTTTGGGGCTTAGGAAGGTGGGGAGCGCTGGTGGATGTGTTCAAACAGGCCACCGGCGTCATCGTCACCCTGGATGTGATGGAAAGATTCCCCGAATTAATTGATGAGCTGGATGATTTGGTCTACCACTTGATTCAGGAGGGTATGATCAACGCTTACAGACATGGACACGCCACGGTGATCTGGGTGAAGGTCTGGATCGAGCGCGCCCACCTTTGCGTGACCGTCTCCGACAACGGCTGCGGGACCGACCAGCTCGGTTCGGGCTTTGGCATCATGGGCATGCAGGAAAGAGTCCATGCCCTCGGTGGGCGTATCTCTTGGCGTACCGCTCCAGGCGCCGGTTTCGTTCTGGCCGTGGAGATCCCGCTGGAGGAAAAGGAGTCGACTTGAAGACGATCAAGGTCATCCTCACCGACGATCACGAGCTGTTCCGGGAAGGGCTCAGGAAGCTGATCGAGGCCGTCTCGCCGGACATTGAGATCTGCGCCCTGGCCGCCGACGGAGAGGAAGCGATCCGACTGGCGGAACAGGAGCACCCGGATGTGGTGCTGATGGATCTCGCTATGCCGGGAATGGGCGGCGTGGAGGCGGTAAGGCGGCTCAAGCAGATCTATCCGAACCTGCCGGTCGCGGTTCTCACCACTTACGACGAGGAGGATCTGGTGGTGGCGGCCATTCAGGCCGGCGCCGCCGGTTATTTGCTCAAGGATATGTCAGGAAGGGATCTGGCCGAAGCGATCCGTAAGCTCAACTCGGGTAAACACCTCATAGATCCCGAGATAGCCGTCAGGATGATCCAGGAGATACCCGCACGGCATGAACCCGGACAACCTTTGATGCCCCGGCGGACACTGAAACAATCCGAGGATAATCTATCTCCGCGGGAGATGCAGATCTTGCGTATGCTGGCTGAAGGCAAGGGCAACAAGGAAGTGGCTGAGACCTTCGGTATCAGTGAAGGAACGGCCAAGAATTACACCAGCAGGATCTATGCCAAGCTCGGTGTCTCGGACCGGGCGCAGGCGGTGGCTTATGCGATCAGGTATGGCCTGGTGAAATAGGGAATTCGGGCAAGTGACAACATAGCGTTCATCCAGAAAGATGACACCGGTTGGCAACCGGTGTCATCTTTTTCGTCTTGAGATTGGGTGACCAGGGATGGCAGACAACGTACTGAACTGGAATTATACTGAGAATCAGCGAACGGGTGCGTTGTCACATTGGCAGAGAGAGGGTGATATGATGGTGCGACCGGATGAGTTGAAGATCGTCAATTTCCCATCTATCCCCCCGGGGGGGAGGTTTCTTCAAAAGCTGAAACAAATTCTCGTTCGGGATAAGTATCTATTGCTCATGTTCTTACCGGGCTTAGCCTGGTACACGGTTTTTAAATACGGTCCGATGTCCGGACTGCTCATGGCCTTTCAGGACTTCAGCCCATGGCAGGGCATTATGCACAGTCCGTTTGTCGGCCTAAGGAATTTCATCGACTTCGTGACCGGACCTTATTTTGGTCAATTATTAAGAAATACACTCCTCTTAAATCTGTACAACATAATCTTCGGCTTTCCCGCCCCAATTATCTTCGCATTACTATTGAGCGAAGTCCGGGACGGATTTTTTAAACGGCTGGTGCAATCCTTCAGCTATATGCCACATTTCATCTCAACCGTCGTCATCGTGGGCATCTTCGTCAATTTTCTCACGATGGATGGAACGGTCAATACCATATTGGCGTCGCTGGTGATCGAGCGCTTCAACTTCATGGGGAGTCCAGAATGGTTCCGGACCATTCTCACCACGTTGCGGATCTGGGCCAGCTTCGGTTGGAACGCGATCATCTACATCGCAGCCATTTACGCCATTGATCCTTCTCTCTATGAGGCGGCGATGATGGACGGCGCGGGGCGCCTGCAACGCATATGGCACGTAACCTTGCCAGGGATCATGCCCACCGTCATCACCCTGTTTCTCCTGAGGCTCGGCCATATCATCCAGATCGGTTTTGAGACGGTCTACTTGATGCAGAATCCGATGAACATGGCCACCGCCGATGTATTTGCCACCTTTGTCTACCGCCGTGGCATCATAGCCATGGATTGGAGTTATGCTGCAGCGGTGGGCTTTTTCGAGAGCATGGTCGGTTTGATCATGGTGGTGGTGGCCAACAGGATCGCCCGCCGCGTGAGTGAAACGAGCTTATGGTGAGGGGATAAGAATGGCTATACATAAAGAAACTCCGCGCTACATACGGGAAAAATTCGGGGATAGAATGCTCGGTGTGGTGATCTTGATCATCCTGGCCGGTGTCTTCGTAATTACAGCCTATCCGCTTCTCCACTTGATCGCGGTCTCGCTCAGCCTGCCCGGAGAGGTCCTGGAGAACAGGGTGAGCTTTTATCCCCGCGGCTTTTATCTGAAAACCTACGAACTGGTATTTGGCAACAAACTCTTTCTCCGCTCCTATCTCAATACCATCATCTATACCACCCTCGGCGTGCTGATTAACATGGTCATGACCATCATGACGGCCTATCCCCTTTCGCGCACCAGATTCGCGGGCAAATCGCTCTTTCTGCCATTGATCGTCTTTACTATGCTTTTCTCGGGCGGGATCATACCTAACTATCTTCTCGTCATGCAGCTCGGGCTGATCGACAAGATGTGGGCCGTGATCCTGCCTCCGGCCATCAACACCTTCAATTTGATGATCCTGCGCACCGCCTTTCAAAGCATGCCGGTGGAACTGGAGGAGTCCGCCAAGATCGACGGAGCGAACGACCTCCAGATCATGCGACAAGTCTGCCTGCCGGTGAGCAAGACCATCCTCCTGACCATCGGACTCTTCTACGCCGTAGAGCACTGGAATAGGTTCATGATTCCTTTCCTCTACTTAAATACGAGAGAAAAGTTTCCGGTGCAGGTTGTCCTGCGTAGTCTGTTGATTTCGGGGGAGATGACCGAGTATCAATTGGCCGGGAAGATACTTTCCCCGGTTTCGGTCAAGTACACGGCGATCGTGGTGACGATCCTGCCCATCCTTTGCATCTATCCTTTCATCCAGAGATATTTCACCAAGGGTGTGCTCCTCGGTTCGCTCAAGGGATAATGGAGATACCGCGAGGGAGGTGAGTCCACCTTAGGCACGACCCCACAATCCTAGAAAGAACACTTCTTGGAGGAGGTTCGACATCGTGAGAAAACTGCGTTTTGTGCTGGTGGTCATCCTGGCGGTGTCCGTCGTCAGCGGTGCGCTCGCCAGGACGGTGACCAAGTCCGGGATCGTCCTCCCTCTCACCACCAAGCCGGTCACTCTGACCTGGATGTTGGGGGATCATCCCACCCGGGGTCCATTCGACGAGAATCTGTTCTGCTGGAAGGAGTTCGAGAAACGGACCGGTGTTCACATCGATTTCCAATGCGTGCCCGAGGCGAATTTCAACGAAAAATGGGCGGCGGTCGTTGCCTCGCGCAACCTGCCCGATATGATCCGTGTCAATGCGGATCAATCCAAGCAATTCGGTCCCCAGGGCGCGTTTTTGCCCTTGGAAAAGCTCATCGACAGGAATACCAAGGTGCTCAAGAAACTGTTGACGCCGGAGATCCGCAAAGGATTGATCGCCGGCGACGGTCACATCTACGCCATACCTAAGTTGGACGAACTGCGGTTGACCACCGGTTGGCTGGTGAGGGGAGACTGGCTGAAAAAGCTGGGCCTGAAAGAGCCGGCGACCCTGGACGAGTATTACAACATGCTCGTGGCCTTCAGGGATAAGGACCCGGACGGCAACGGCGTCAAGGACACCATCCCCCTGACGGTCTGGGGCAAGCTCACCCAGTTGGTCGACAGATTTGCCATGTGCTATGGCACCACGTATGAGAAGGAAACCACGCCGTGGCTGTTACTTCCCAAGGAGAAGAAAGCGGTCTATACCCCGACCTCCGACCAGATGAAGGAAACGCTGCAGTTCCTCAACAAACTGTATAAGGAAGGCCTGCTTGACAAGGAGTTCGCCAGCAACATATCCACCACGGCGGGGCAGGCGAAGGTACTTACGAACAGGGCTGGCGCCACTTTATGCTGGATGACCACGATACGTGACTTCAACATGGGGGCCAAGGCGTCCGGCAAGATTCCGGACTTTCACGTCATCGGCATCGCGCCGCCCAAGGGTCCGCGCGGCGAATGCGGCGTACCGCAACGTTCAGCGGCCGATCCGGGACAGTGCGTGGCTTTCTCGAGCAAGCTGAGTCCCGCGGCAGCGGAAGTAGCCATCAAGTGGTTCGATTACCGTTACAGCCCGGAGGGAATACTGCTCAATAGCTATGGCGTGGAAGGCGTCACCTTTAACTACGTGGACGGCAAGCCGCGCCATACCGAGACGATCCTCAACGACCCCAAGGGCCGCGCGATGACGGATGTGCTGTCCCTGGACTACGGCCTGCTCATGCCCAATAACCCCTATGTGTCGATAATTATCCCGGAACAGTATACCGCGGAAGTCAGGGAGGCCTGGAAAAAGTGCGAGGGCAAATATGTGCCCGTCCTCCCCAGCCTGCCTTATACCGTGGACGAAGCGAAAAAAGTCGGAACCGTGATGGCGACCATCGCCCCTAAACAGGAGGAATGGATGGTCCAGTTCATCAGCGGCCAGAAGAACTTCACTGAGTGGGATAACTTCAAGGCGGCCATGAAGCAAATGGGGATCGACGACGTAATGAAGTGCGTCAACGACGCCTACCTGCGTTATCTCAAGATGAAGTAACCAACCGATGCCAAGCTGGCATGGCGGCGGCAGACCGCTCGGCGGTCCGCCGCCGTTTGATAATTACGGAGGGCAATGAAAAAGTCTCACATCATCAATCATAAGGTAGGGCCAAATAGTTACCTAGGAGTTATGACATGAGACCTTACAGGTACGACCTGCATGTGCACACCGAGGAAGGCAGCGAGTGCGGGCGAATCGCCGGCCGGAAACTAGCGGACCTATACTTGGCCGCGGGCTATGCGGGATTGTAATTACGGATCATTTTAGCCCGCCCTTTCTTGCCAAGCTAAGATCGATGTCGTGGGAGGGAAAAGTTGACCGCTATCGCACGGGCTATCGCGCGGCGGCGGCACGCGGCCGGGAAATCGGCCTCACGGTCCTGTTCGGTCTGGAGCTGAAGTTCGCGGACGGGGATCCAAACGATTACCTCGTTTACGGCGTGGATGCATGTTTCTTGAAAGAAAA
>JBLNCE010000120.1:0-50907 GCA_050260415.1 Bacteroidota bacterium
CACGTCCCCTCACAGCCATCCCTACCAGTCAAGGTTCTTCCTTAACTGATATTGTTTCCACCACCCCGCCGTTTAGGGAACGCTTTTATCATAACAACGGGGGGTGAGTTGAAAGCGCAAACCAAAGGTGTTTTCGCAACCTGATTTAAGGGAATACCCAAATTGCGCAATGGCGTCTACCGGGTTATCCGGATGGCGAAACAGCGTTGGTTCATCGCTTTTTCGTCATCCGCTGAATTGAAAGACGCCATTTCGCAGGGATGCGCAGCCTATCTCAGGCCCACGATGGGCTCAAAGCCCACGACGACCATGGCCTGAGCCATCCTGGCTTTCGCAGGCTTTCCGCCTTCCTGGCGAAGAGAGGGTCCAAAGCAGGCAGGCCGCACCGGCATCACCCGGTGCAGACTTGCGAAACAACTAGAACGGTTTGTCATATGAAAGCTTATACGACGCGGCTTCTTGCTAATCCGATAAAGAGTATTACGTAGAAAGGTTGTTAAGTCAAATGAACAAAGTCGCTCTCATCACAGGGGCCGGGCGCGGCATCGGCCATGCCATCGCCGTCTGCCTCGCCAGGGAAGGCTGCAATATCGTCGTCTGCGATATCCATGAAGAGGGCGCCGTCGCCGAGCCGCTTTCCGCTCTGCGCGGGCACGGCGTGGAGGTGCTTTATTGCCGCGCGGATGTGACCGATGGCGAAGCGCGCCGCCGGATGCTGGCCGAGATCGAGGCACGCTTCGGCCGCCTGGATGTCCTCGTGAACAACGCCGGGGTGGCGCCAAAAGTAAGGGCGGACATCCTCGAGGCCACCGAGGAGAGCTTCGAGCGGGTGCTGCGCGTCAATCTCCAGGGGCCGTATTTCTTGACACAGGCCGCGGCCAAATGGATGATCGCGCAAAAAAGGGCGGATCCCGGTTTTGCCGGGTGTATCGTGAATATCTCTTCCATCTCGGCGACCGTCGCTTCACCGAGCCGCGGCGAATACTGCCTCTCCAAGGCCGGCGTGAGCATGGCCACCAAGCTCTGGGCGGTCCGGCTGGCCGAGTTCGGCATACCTGTCTATGAGATCCGTCCCGGTATCATTCAGACCGAGATGACCGCCGCCGTGCGGGAGAAATACGACAAGCTGATCGCGGAAGGCCTGCTGTTGCAGGCACGCTGGGGTCTCCCCGAGGATGTCGGTCGGGCCGTGGCGATGCTGGTGCGCGGCGAGATCGCTTACTCAACCGGGCAGGTGATCATGGTGGACGGTGGACAGACGGTGGCGCGGCTATAAGCACGGCAAGAATCTATGAAATGAGGGTTATGCATGGATTTCTTTAGGACCAAGATTGATAACGAGGAATTGTCCTTTCCCCTCCACAAAACCCACACGCTCGTCATCGGCAGCGGGGCGGCGGGTTTGAACGCCGCGGTCCAGCTCCACGCGCGGGGCGTGGAAGACGTGTTGATCGTCACGGAAGGCCTGCAGATGGGGACGTCTATCAATACGGGGAGCGACAAACAGACCTACTACAAGCTCGGCATGTGCGGGGCGGACGCCGACTCTCCCGAAGCCCTGGCGGAGACCCTCTTTGCCGGGGGAAGCATGCACGGGGATCTCGCCCTGGTCGAAGCCAGCCTCTCGGCGCGCGGCTTCCTCAACCTGGTCCAACTCTGCGTACCGTTTCCGCAAGACAAGTACGGCCAGTTCGTCGGGTACAAGACCGACCACGATCCGCGCCGGCGCGCCACTTCCGTGGGCCCTTACACATCCCGGGAGATGTGCCGGGCGCTTATCAAAGAGGTCGCGCGGTGTGGGATCCCGGTGCACGAGAGCCGCGTGGTGGTCGCCCTCCTTGTGTCCGACGCGCATGGAAAAAAAAGGGCCGTCGGCGCGATCGCGGTGCATCGCGAGGGCGCCTCGTCTCCAAACGATCCTCTGCCCAAGTTCGAAGTCTATCAGGCCGAGAACGTGGTCTTTGCCGTGGGCGGTCCCGGCGGTCTTTACAAGACGAGGTCCTATCCGGCCGTCCATACCGGCGCCATCGGCTTGGCCCTGATGGCCGGGGCCAAGGCGCAGGGATTGCCGGAATCGCAATTCGGCCTGGCATCGATCGGCTTCCCCTGGAACGTCTCCGGAACATATATGCAGGTCATTCCCAGGTTTATCAGCACGGACGCCGGCGGGGGCGACGAACGCGAGTTTCTTCGTCCATACTTCGCCACCGCCGGCCAGATGCATTCCATGGTCTTTCTCAAGGGCTACCAGTGGCCCTTCGATCCGCGCAAGGCGGAGGGCGGTTCCTCCCTCATCGACATTCTGGTCTTCATCGAGACGGTCATGCACGGGCGCCGCGTGTTCCTCGACTTCCGCCGGAACCCGGAGGGCTTCGATTTTGCGGAACTGAGCGCCGAGGCCCTCGAGTACCTGACCAAGTCGGACGCCCTGCTCGAGACCCCCATCGCGCGTCTCGGCCGGATGAACCCGGGGTCAATCGAACTATACCAGGAACACGGGATCGACATCATGACCGAACCCTTGGAGATCGCCGTCTGCGCGCAGCACAACAACGGCGGTCTGGCCGGCGACCTCTGGTGGGAATCCACGAACATAAAGCATCTTTTCCCGATCGGCGAGGTCAACGGTTCCCACGGCGTCTACCGCCCGGGCGGATCGGCCCTCAATGCCGGGCAGGTCGGGGCGATCCGGGCGGCCGATTTCATCGCTCACCGGTATGCGGGCCGCACCCTGGCGGAAGAGGTTTTTGCCGCCGCGGCGCAGGAGGCTTTGGCGGAGATCAGCGCCTGGGCCGGGCGCGCCCGCAAAGCACCGCGCTTGTGGCGGGATGAACTTGCCGCCCTTCAGGCGCGCATGACCGAGGCCGGGGGGCATATTCGCCGGTTCGAGCGCCTGGAAGAGGCGGTCGCCGAAGCAAGGGCGCAATGGCAACGGATCCGCGCAGAGGGGTGCGGCTATACGGCGCCCTCTGAGTTGGCCGATGCGCTGCACACACGTCAGTTGTGCCTGGCGCACCTGGCTTACCTCGAATCCATCCTGTTTGCCGTGGGGAGCGGGGTGGGCAGTAGAGGATCGGCCATGGTTTTGGCGAAACAAGGGAAGCCGGTGCATGCGCAACTGGGGGATGATTGGCGTTATGTGCCCGAGAACCCCGATTTCCGGGAGCGGGTCCTCGAGACGGAGGTCTTGCCCGACGGGACCGTCCGCAGCCAGTGGGTGCCACGCCGTCCCCTGCCGCACACCGATGCCTGGTTCGAGACCGCCTGGGCGGCGTATAAGAACGGAGAGATATACGAGTAAAGTACTAAGTACTATACGAAGTACTAAAAGAGATGGGAAAAACCTCATGGCTATGTTCTGGATAACGGTTGATCCTGCAGCTGTAGATGTTCGGGCCGACGGCGCCCGGCTCCTGGCTACGGGGAAAGAACGGGATCCGGATCCCAGGGCATTTATGCCCTGGCCAGATCTAGTGTAGCGGTAGGCTCTTGCTTCGACAGGCTCGACTCGACTGAGCTCGTCGAAGTCAGCACCCCGAGCTTGTCGAGGGGCAGCCTACCGTCGGCAGAAACGATGTTTCGGAAGGACCATCGCTCAGAACATAGCCACCTCATTATCGCTTAATCGATGAAGGCCCTCTCCCCCTCGGTCCCCATAAGCGCTGACTTAGGTAAAGAAGACTGAGATCGGGGTCGGTATCGGAATCGGGGTCGAAGGTTTTTTCTAGGATAGCGAGTATAGCGGGATCGATTTCGATCGCGAGACCGATTCCGATCCCGCGGAAAGACCGGCTAGGCGTAGTAAGAAGACTAAAGCAAAAGCAGGTTTGTACAGTACTTTAAGCTATGAGGAGGCATTCTGATGGAAGACATCCTAGGTAAGATCGGCACGCTCGGGATCGTCCCGGTGGTCAAGATCGACGACGCCAAGGACGCGGTCGCGCTGGGAAAGGCGCTCGTCGCGGGGGGGTTGCCCTGCGCGGAGATCACCTTCCGCACCAGCGCGGCGGAGGAGTCCATCCGCCGTCTGACCGCCGAGGTACCCGAGATGCTCGTCGGCGCCGGCACGGTCCTCTCGCCGGAACAGGCGGCGCAGGCCGTGGGGGCGGGCGCGAAGTTCATCGTCAGCCCCGGCCTTAATCCGAAAGTGGTGCAGTACTGTCTGGAGCACGGCATCCCGATTACGCCGGGCGTCTGCAACCCAACCGACATCGAGGCGGCGTTGGGCTTCGGGCTCAAGGTCCTGAAGTTCTTCCCGGCCGAGGCCTACGGCGGTCTCGAGACCCTCAAGGCGATCTGCGCTCCGTATGGCATGGTCAAGTTCATCCCCACCGGCGGGATCAGCGCGGCCAATCTCCTCGAGTATCTGTCATTTCCCAAGGTTTTGGCTTGCGGGGGGAGCTGGATGGTCAAGCCCGAACTGATCGCCGCGGGCAACTTCGACGAGATCGCGCGGCTCACGCGTGAGGCCGTGAACGTGATGCTCGGCTTCAGCCTGGCGCACGTGGGGATCAATACGCCAAACGCGGAGACCGCGCTCGGGATCGCCCGCCAGCTTTGCACCCTCTTCAATCTACCCCTGAAGGAGGGCAATAGTTCCAATTTCGCCGGGACCCCGTTTGAAGTCATGAAACGTCAAGGGCGCGGCAGCAATGGCCATATCGCCGTGCAAACCAACAGCATCCCGCGGGCCATGGCCTACCTCGAACGTCTGGGCGTCGCCTTTGACCGGTCCTCGGCCACGGAGGTCAACGGGGTCGTCAACGCCATCTATTTTCAGGAGGAGATCGGCGGATTCGCCTTTCACCTGCTACAACGGAAGTAGGGAAGATATCGATCGACAAGCGCCGGTGTGCAAAACCCACCTTACCGCCGCCCAGGTGCGGGAAAACCCTACTAAGCATCGCCCTGACCTGGGCGGATATTCTTGCGTTTCTGGCGATCGTAGGATGCATCCGCAAGACTTAAGGGGAGGAACGCATGCTCTACAAGTACGGGTATTTCAACGAAGACGGCAACGAATTCATCATCACCGCCCCCGATACGCCCAGGGCTTTCGACAATTTCCTCTGTACTGTGACTATCAGATAGGGGAACTCGAAGGGGTGCAGTTGCTGTCGGGCGTGGGAAGGATCTGCGACTTCGATGTCTTCGGCCGGGACCACTTGATGAGCAGGCTGATCTATGTGCGCGACAACGATACCGGCGAGTTCTGGAACGTCAACTGGGAACCGGTCCGTAAGGCGTATGAAAGCTACCGATGCACGCACGGGTTGGGATACACCATCATCCGTACCTCGGTGCGTATTCTTGCGGAGCTGAGGATCTCGTCCCGAGGGGCAAAGATCCGGTCGAGCTATGGACTCATTTGCCGGGGATCCCGGCGGCTTCTTCTGCATCGATCGCGGCCCGATGGCAGAACGGGTTTGCCTTGCCGGTTCGCTTATGCTATGATGACATTGATGGACCCAAAGATTGGGTTAAGTGCCATCGGCATCCGTGAAGAATCGCGGCCGAAGCAGAGGGAGGGTAATCTGGATGGGAGGCAGACTCGCTATCTATGGTTACGGATCACTGCTCGTCGACGCCGGCCCGGACCTGCAGCCGTTCATTGCCGAACGGATTCCTTTTCCTTCGCCGCGGCCGGTCGAATACGCGCGTTTGAGCCGGAGTAGGGGCAATTCACCTGCGGTGGCGTTCTATGACGGGGGAGGGATTGTCACCGGACAAGTTCTGGTGCTCGATCTTCCCGATACCGAGGAGAGCCGGGACAAGGTCGCGCATTCCCTTTGGCTGCGCGAGGGCCGCCCGCCGCGGGCCGCGATCCGCTCGATGAGCGCCGCCGGGATAGACACGGTCTTCTATGTCGATCTGGAGCCGAACATTCCGAATCCCAGCCCCAAGCTTTTGGCTGATTTTGCTATCAACAGCGTCGCCAAGTGCGCTGAGACCGGGAACATCGAACGCAACGGCATCCGCTACCTTCGGGAATGCCTGGAGATCGGCGTGGTCACGCCCCTTTCGCCCGCTTATGCGGAGGCGATCCTTGCCAAGCTGAGGGCTAAAGACCTCACGGAGGCCGAAGCGATCGCCGTGAGCAGGATCGGTAAGGCGTGAGGTAAGAGAAGTCAAAGGGGAAACCGCAGACGTTTTCCATGGGGGCGCGCGGCTTGTACGCCCCGTTTATCACCTTCAGGCCGAATGAAGCGTCGCCGTGCGGCCATCGAGGCACGGGGCGGCTGCGATCCGGCAGGACCGTAGGGGTGGCGCTTGCTTGACAAGGTCTTGACCTTCGAGTATAATAACCTTGCCCGAATGAGAACGCACTGCGCCTTAAAGGTCGCGGTGCTGTTTATATCCGGTTATACGCGCGCAGATACCATCCAGCATACACCTTGGTGTCCTGGCTGAATATCTTCGATAAATTCCGCGAGGGGAGCTAGAGGATGGGCGGTCAAAAAGAAGTCCTGTTGACTTTGGACGGCCTTACCAGGCTGGAAAAAGAACTCGATAACTTAAAAACGGTACGCCGCCGTGAAGTCGCGGAGCGAATCAAACAAGCGCTGGAGTTCGGGGATATCTCCGAGAATTCCGAGTATGAAGACGCAAAGAACGAGCAAGGGTTCATCGAGAGCAGGATCATGCAGATCGAGAATATCCTCCGCAACGCGCGGGTTTTGGAGGAAGGCGACGTCGATACGGAGACGGTCAGCCTGGGGTCGCGTGTCTCCCTTGAGGAAATCGATAATCATGAAGATGTCAGTTACTTGATTGTCGGCTCCGCCGAGGCCGATCCGGAGCGGGCGCGGATTTCCAACGAATCCCCCGTCGGCCGGGCGCTGATCGGTCAGAAGGTGGGCGCCACCGTCACGGTCGCGGTGCCCATGGGAAACGTGAAGTACCGCATCAAGGCGATCGAGCGGATGGCCTGAGGACGCGAAAGCGTCCTTTTTAATAAGCGACGCGGAAATGGGATGGACACGGACCGGAGGGAATGGCATGCCTGAGGAATTTGAAGAGCAGGAACAGTACCGTCTCCGTAAGGAAAAAGCGGACCGTTGGCAACGGGCCGGGTACGAGCCGTACGGCGCGGCATTTGCCCGCACCCATCTGGCCGGCGCCATCGAGCCGGCTTTTGCCGAACTGGAAGGCAAGCCGGTCGCCGTGGCCGGGCGGCTGACCTCGATTCGCCGCCAGGGCAAGGTCACTTTCGCCGATCTTAGCGATCTCTCGGGGAAGATACAGCTCTACGCCAAACAGGACACCATTGGCGAGCTTGCGCACGGACTCTTCGATCAGCTCGATCTGGGCGACATCATCGGTGTCGACGGCAATGTCTTTCGGACGCGGCGCGGCGAGGTCACGGTCGAGGTAACGGCGTTCAAGCTCCTATGCAAGGCGCTGCGCCCCCTGCCGGAAAAGTGGCACGGCTTGAAGGACGTGGACCTGCGTTACCGCCAGAGGTATCTCGACTTGATCGTCAATCCCGAAGTGCGCAAGGTTTTCGTGCGCCGTACTCGTATGATCACGGCCATCCGCGAGTTCCTCAATGCGCGCGGCTATCTCGAGGTGGAGACCCCGGTGCTGTCGGTCATTGCCGGTGGCGGTCATGCCCGTCCCTTCTCGACGCACCACAACGCCCTCGACTTGGACCTGACTCTGCGCATCGCCTTGGAGTTATACCACAAGCGGTTAATCGTGGGCGGGCTGGATAGGGTCTACGAGATCGGGCACTGCTTTAGGAACGAGGGTATCGACACCCGCCATAATCCGGAGTTCACCATGCTCGAACTCTACCAGGCTTTCACCGACTATGAAGGCATGATGGAGTTGGCCGAGAAGATGTTCGCGGCGGTGGCCGAAACCGTTCTTGGTACGACCAAACTCACTTATCAGGGGAAAGAGATCGATCTGGCCCCGCCCTGGCCCCGGCGGCGGATGATGGAGGCCATCAAGGAATATACCGGCCTGGACTGGCTGGCCATCGACTCTGATGAACAGGCCGTGGCCGCCGGCGAGAAGCTCGGACTCAACCTGCGCGATCGCCGCACCCGGGGCATGGTCCTGGACGAGTTGGTCGGCACCTTCGTCGAGCCGCACCTGATCCAGCCCACGTTCCTGATCGACTATCCCATCGAGATTTCGCCCTTGGCCAAGCGGCGTTCCGATGAGCCGCGGCTCACGTACCGGTTCGAACTGTTCATCAACGGCTGGGAGTGCGCGAACGCATTTTCGGAACTCAACGACCCGCTGGACCAAAGGGAGCGGTTTCGCGCCCAGGCGCTCGAGAAGGCAAAAGGCAACGAAGAGGCCATGGGCTGGGACGAGGATTTTCTCATCGCCCTGGAGTACGGCATGCCGCCCACGGGGGGGATGGGCATCGGCCTTGACCGGCTGGCGATGCTCTTGACGGACTCCCCGTCCATCAGGGATGTCATTCTGTTTCCGCTGATGCGGCCCTTGAAGTAGGCAAGAGGCAAGAGGCAAAAGGCAAGAGGAAGATCGTCTCTATGGGGGATTACAATACACGGCCTTACCCTGAGAGGCAAAGGAAAAGGCATCCGGCACGATCGGGTGCCTTTTAACCCAACTTCCGCATTTTCGGTACCACGATCCAGCAATATCAATAGTTTACGGGATCGTCTAGTCACTATGAATCTGATACCGACCAAGTCTTGACCGGTTTCATGATCTCGGGATCGATATCCAGCAGCTTGTAAAGCTCAAAGTGCTGCGGCTCAGGCGTGGTGCCTCGGCGGATCCGCAAGACATCGCCGTCCACCGTGGGGAGTACCACTGTGACCACCTGATGCGTCCGGAGCGTCTCGCGCACCGTTTGCCAGGAGAGATGACATCCCTTGTCGCGCAAGGTCTTCTCGATGCCCACCAGCAGGTGGTAGGCCAGGATGCAAAGGAAGATGTGGGTTTGCACGCGCTCCTTCAGTTGGTGAAAGATCGGCCGCTCCGCCAATGGGCTCTTCATGGCCTCGAAGGCCGCTTCCGCGCGGGTGAGAAGGGAGTAAACCCGCCAGGCCTCGTCCGCGGAGAGATCCTTCCTGTCCGTCTTCAGCGCGTAACTGCCGTCGAGCTTTTCGGCGATCTCTTTTCTGGCCTTTTCCTCACGCCAGCGCAGACCCGCCGCTTCGGCATAGGTGATCTCGTAGTACCTGGCCACCCGGGGGTATCTCTCCTTGAGCCGGCCGATGGCCTCGTGGATCTTGCCATAATCCTTCAGCTTACCCTCGGCCACCCTCTTTTCGAGTTTGGCCAAGTCTTTGCGCAGGTCCCTTTCCTGGCTTTCGCGAATCGCCCGGTCCTTGGGCTTTCGTTCCTCGCTCAGGCACAGGATATAGGTCTCATCGTCCCGCATCCGCTGGAGAACCCGAATCGAACTCTTCTTCTGGCTGGGATTGGTGGGCGAAGGCGTCCGTACAACCTCCGTCCAATCTTCGGCCGTTTCAAGCTCGTCCAGCCATTGGTATCTTTCCTCATGTCTGGCCGCCACCACGTAATGCAACCCCAAAGCCTTGACGGCGATCAGGTTCTCCCGGCTCGACATACCACGGTCCATGACCACGGTGGCGCCTTCGACTTTGCCCGTCCTGTAAAGAAGCGCCCCCAGCATCTCCTCGACAGTGGTGGAATCGGTTCTGTTGCCATCGAAGACCTCGTGGGCCTTGGGAAACCCGTCTCTATCCACCACCAGGCCCACGACCACCTGTTTGCAGTCGCCCCGTCCGTCCCGGGAGTAGCCCCGTTGAGCCTGCGGGTTCTTCAGGCACTGGCCTTCAAAGTATGTGGAGGTCAGATCGTACAAGAATACCGTGCCGTCGAGATTGAAGAGGTTTTTCTCGCGCTCGGCCAACTCCCGTTCGATCCCCTCCCGCATCGGATACAGGTGATCCATCTGCCGGTAAAGCGCGTCACTGTTGAGTCCGGAAAGATCCGCGCCCAGGATGTCGCTTATCGCGGTCCGTTCCGCCCAGTCCGGCATGGCATGCTCCGAGGCGGGACTCACCAGGCGGTTGGTCACCATGATCTGAGTCAGAAGCCGTTCCTTCTCGGTGAATCCCACCGACCCAAGGACTTCATCCATCCCGATTCGCCGCCACATCCGGCCGGCGACGTGGACCGTTCCGGCCTCCCGCGCGCATTCCACGGTTACCTCGTCGGTCAGAACGGCGACGGCATCTTCCGGGGATTCCACCGCCTTCTCTCGGGCCGCCCTTGCCTTGGCGGCGATCTCTTCGACCAGTGGATCCGGCTCTTCCAAGGGAAGAGGCTGCTGCCCACTAGACAAGGCCCGTTCCACCTTGCGTGCCAAGAGCAGCCATTCCTCCCGGGGCCGCGGCTTAAGGTTGCCCAACGAGCAGATGGTTCTTTGCCTGGGTCCCTTGGGAGTGGCTACGGACTCCACGAGCAGGTAGTTGGTGTAAGGCTTGCCTTTGTATTTGTTGGTTGTTCTGCGTATATACATGACACTATTTTATCAAACTACTGCAATTACCACAAGGAAACATCTGTATATTCTAGTCACTATTTTGATGTTTTCGAAAACCACTCTTGTCGCTTCACGGGTTTGAAGGCTTATAGGCGTCAAAGAATCGCATAATCAGTCAACTTGTGCGGAAGTTGGGTTAACGTTTTTACTTTTGCCTCTTGCCTTTTGCCTCTTGCCCGTCTTTTGGAGGTATTCCCCGCTAGGCGGCGAACTACAAGGAAACGGGAAGGAGGTTCCCCCGGTGTTGGTTCTGGGACTGGATCCAGGGACGGCGACGACGGGTTATGGTTTGGTCCGCCGGACGGGCAATCATCTCGAGCATGTCGCCTTCGGCACGGTGCGTACCCCCGCCGATCAGCCCCTGGCCGCGAGGCTGCGCCTGATCTACCGGGAGTTGCGCTCGTTGCTTCAGACATATCAGCCGGACGCGGTCGCGGTCGAGTTGCTGTTCTTCAATCGAAACGTGCGCACCGCCATGGCTGTGGGCCAAGCGCGCGGCGTGGCCCTGCTGGCCGCGGCGGACGCCGGTCTGACCGTGACGGAATACACTCCTCTCCAGGTCAAGCAGGCGGTGGTGGGCTACGGACGCGCCGACAAACGGCAGGTCCAGGAGATGGTGCGCGTTCTCCTGGCCATGCGTGAAACACCCCGTCCCGACGACGCCGCGGACGCCCTGGCGATCGCGATCTGCCATGCGCATTCATGCCGTCCGCAACGGGAGGTGCTGGCGCCATGATCGCGGCATTGGCAGGAAAGGTAGTGGACGTGGCGGGTGGTTATTGCCTGCTGGAGGTAAACGGCGTCGGTTACGAGGTCCGGGTGCCTCTCTCCGCCCTTGAAGAGCTGTCCCAGGCACAGGGCGAGGTCAGGCTCTTTACTTACCTCCATGTGCGCGAGGACGCTGTGCAGCTCTTCGGTTTTCCGACCGTGGAGGAGAAACGCGTCTTCGAACGTATCATCAGCGTTTCGGGCATCGGGCCCAAGACCGCTCTCTCGATCCTCTCCGTGCTGTCGGTGGATCGCATCAAGCAGGCCGTGGTATCCGAGGACCATCGTCTGCTGGCCTCGGTGCCGGGCATCGGCCAGAAAACCGCGCAGCGTCTTGTGCTTGAATTGCGGGGGAAGCTGGAGACCGTTCGTGCCGAAACGGGGACGGCGGTTCCCGCCGGCCGCGGCGGGAGCGAGGTCGCTGACGCGGTCGAAGCCCTTGTAGCATTAGGGTACCCGGCAAACGTCGCCGTGCAGGCGGTTGAAGCGGCACAGGCCGAAGAGGGCATCAAAACCGCGCCCACGCTCGTGCGGGCGGCGCTCAAGCGGATGACGAGATAGCGCCAGGTGACAGTTGTTTCTTACCTAGATAGAAAATAGCAGCTCGTCGCTGGTCGCTCGTCGCTCGGGGAGCGGGCGCGGGTTCGTTCTTTGTTATCCCGGAGGCACGCCGGGGTGGGGGGCTAATCTGCGTTAGTCTGCGGAATCTGTGTTTCGTGCTCCAAATGGTCTCATAATTCTTCTAGACAGGGGTACCGCATGGAAGAGGAACGCATCGTCGCCCCGCGGCGGCGCCTCGAAGACATTGAACTGGATCAGACCTTGCGCCCGCGGCAGCTGGCGGATTACATCGGCCAGCAAAGGGTCAAGGAGAGTCTCGACATCTTCATCAAGGCCGCCAGGAGCCGCCACGAGGCGCTTGACCATGTATTGCTCTACGGCCCGCCCGGTCTAGGTAAGACCACCCTGGCGCACATCATCGCGAACGAATCCAATGTGGCGATCAAGGTGACCTCCGGGCCGGCAATCGAACGCCCCGGCGATCTGGCCGCCATCCTGACCAACCTCGACGCGGGCGACGTCCTTTTTATCGACGAAGTGCACCGGCTCAACCGCGCCGTGGAGGAAATCCTCTACCCCGCGATGGAGGACTACGCCCTGGACATCGTCATCGGCCAGGGGCCCAGCGCGCGTTCCGTCCGGATCGATCTGCCCCGGTTTACTCTGGTCGGGGCCACGACCAGGATCGGTTCCCTGACCTCTCCCCTGCGAGATCGATTCGGGATCGTGAGCCGGCTGGAGTTTTACGAGCCGGGCGAACTCGAGGCGATCGTGACCCGTTCCGCCCGTGTGCTGGCGATCGAGATCGAACCGTCCGGCGCGGCGGAGATTGCCAGGCGCGCGCGGGGCACGCCGCGTGTGGCCAACCGTCTCTTAAAACGCGTGCGCGATTTCGCCCAGGTCAGGGCGGAGGGGGTCATAACCCTTCCGGTGGCACGGGAGGCCTTGCGCCTGCTCGAGGTGGACGATCTCGGCCTCGACCGCGTGGATCGCCTTCTGCTCGAGGCGATCATCACCAAGTTCGACGGGGGACCGGTGGGCCTGGAGACCCTGGCCGCCGCCACCAGCGAAGAAGCGGAGACCGTCGAGGATGTCTACGAGCCTTATCTCCTGCAGATTGGCTTTCTCCAACGCACCCCGCGCGGCCGGATGGCGACCCACCTGGCATACCAGCATCTAGGCCGTTCGGTGTCGCAACGGCCGGAGGTGGGGAGGCTCTTTGACGGGCAGAATGGATAGGAAATAAGTACCAAGTACTAAGCACTAAGTACTAAATACAGAGTACAAAGGACTAAGTGTGAAGGTCAAAGCTGCGGCAAAAGAAGCTTAGGGTCTGCCTAAAGACATGCCGTATCCTTGGCGAAGATGAGCAACGACATATTATTCGATGAAAACCTGTACTATTGGCAGTAGTTGTGAAACCACGAAACACGAAAGAAACTGAATCATGAGCCTTGTTTTCGTGTGTTCTGTGTGTTTCGTGGTTAATTCGAGTTATTCAGCTCTCTTTTTCGTGCTTCATTCTTAGTCCTTAGTTACTTAGTCCTTCGTACTTCGTACTTAATAATCTGGGGGTCGGCGCTTGCGGAACAAACTTAACGATCTATCCGGCCGGGAATGGCTCTTCTGGACGAATACGGTCTACGAGACCGCGTTCCCCCCGGACGCCACGTACAGGCTGCGCAAAGCGCACGGGGCTATGAAGCCACCCGAGCTGATGGCCGAGATCATCCGCTTTTTCACACGGGAGGGCGAGCTCGTCCTGGATCCCTTCGCCGGCGTGGGCGGGACGTTGCTCGGCGCGGCGCTTGCGAAACGCGAGTCGCTTGGATTTGAGCTCAATCCGCGGTGGGTGGAGATCTACCACCACGTACAGAAAGAGTTCACCGTCTGCGACGGCCGGCTCGTGCAGAGGACGGAGGCGCCGAAAGGCGGGGAGATCTCGGGCCGGATGGCGGTTGGTGACTGCCTTGAACTTATGGCGGCCCTTAGACCGGGCAGTATCGACGCGATCGTGACCGATCCCCCGTACGGTTGGATGCACGGCGCCACCGGCTTCAAGGAAGAGACCAACTTCGCCATGCTCAACGTGGGCGCGGACAAGGATTTCGGGAACGCCGTCGACCTGGAGGCGTATCTGGCGCTCATGGCGCGGTTCGGCCAGGAAGCCAGACGCTTGCTGCCGGAAGGGCGGTATCTCGTTATGCTCGTTGGCGATCGTTTTCGCGATGGGGAATACGTACCCTTAGGGTTTCTCGTCGCAAATATCTTGCGTGGTGTGGGCTTTCAGTTCAAAGGCCTCCGTCTCTGGTGGAACAAGGCCACGCAGCGGCCCCTCAAACCCTATGCCGTTGGATCGGCTTTTGTTCCCAACATCACGCACCAGAATATCCTGATCATGCGCAAATAGTTCCGCGGGCAAAATAGGCCCGAGGTGGTACGATTGACCAAGGCGAAACCGCGGCGCAAAACTCCGCCAAAGCCAAAAACGGCCAAAGACCGTATGAAGCTTTCGATCGCCAAGCAATTGGGGTTGCTCGAAAAGGTCCGCGCTGAAGGATGGGGCGGCCTATCGGCCAAAGAATGCGGGCAGGTCGGCGGGCTGCTCTCCCGCATGCTTAAGGAAGGAAAAGCCCTCCCCTCTCAGGAAAAGGCTATTGGCAACACAGGACACGCGTGATATAATTATCTCGCAAACGAGATATGTCACGGGGAGCTTTCATCGGCGGCGGGGTGGTAAACCTGGTTTATCAGCTTTCGCGCGAGGAAGTCCTTAAGGTCTGCGGCACCTGTGAGCATTTCGAATCCTTCAGCTCATGCTGCAAGGCTATCCCCGGGGAACGCAAGTCCCTGCCCGAACAGAAGAAATGCCGGAAATGGGACGAGTTCTACGGCGGCCCGTGCCTCTATCGTCAGTCGAGCTAGATAAGTTTGTGGGCCAGTGGCTCAGCTGGGAGAGCGCTGCGTTCGCATCGCAGAGGTCGAGGGTTCGAATCCCTTCTGGTCCACCATTATTCTTTCGGGGAGGCTTTTGGACGTGAAGCATCTGCACGTTATTCGTGAGGGCAAGGCAATCCAGACGATCCGGCCGGAATGCGGCGAGTGCCAGACCTCTTGCCAATCGGCCTGTAAGACTTCCTGTACCGTGGGAAACCAGGTCTGCCAGAAATAGCGCGGAACCGCTCCGAACCGCAAGGAAGGACCCCATTACGTCCTCAATGGGCCGAAGGGTCCTTTTTTTCTGCCCGGACTTCCCAGCGCGGACGAGGTGATTCTTCATTGTCTTCCGACCAGCATCTCTTCAAGCTCTTCGGGCGAAATTTCCTGCTCGATGTGCCGACCAACTCGCTGCTCGAAATCGACGAGGAGGCCCGCTTGGCTTTGCATGGGTCTGAGGCGGCCCCCGCCGAGGTGGCGGAGGAGATCGCGGCGCTGAGGCAGCGCGGCCTGCTCCTGCCGGATTCAAGACGCGCGGTCCCGGAGCGCGCCGGTGCGGCGGGCTGGCTCAAGGCACTCTGTCTGCATGTCGCCCATGACTGCAACCTGCGCTGTACGTACTGCTTTGCGGGCAGCGGCAGCTTCGGCGGCACGAGGGGGATTATGCCGGCCGAGATTGGACAGGCGGCTATCGACCTGCTCCTCGCACGATCCGGTCCCGTCAGGCAGCTTGAAGTGGACTTCTTCGGTGGCGAGCCCCTGCTGGCCATGGAGAGCGTCCGCCGGGTGGTGGCGTACGGCCGTGAAAGGGCGGCCGCCCTGGGGAAGCGTATCAACTTTACCCTGACCACCAACGCGGTGGCGCTCAGCGAGGAGAAGCTGGCCTTCTTGAATGAGAACGGCCTGAGCCTGGTGCTGAGTCTTGACGGCCGTCCCGAGGTGCACAACCGTTTTCGTCCCGCCGCGAACGGGCGTGGTTCGTACGCGGACGCCGTGGCGGGCATCACGAAGGTGGTCGCTTCGCGGGCCGGTGCCAATTATTACGTCCGCGGGACATTCACCCGCGCCAATCTGGATTTTGTCGCGGATGTGAGGCATCTGCTGGCCTTGGGTTTCGAGCGCCTCTCGCTCGAGCCTGTCGTGGCGCTGCCTGGCGAGGATTACGCGCTGCGTGAAGAGGATCTGCCGCTCGTGGAAGCGGAATACGAGCGTCTAGCCGGACTCTACCTCGAACGCGCCCGGGCCGGGCGGCCATTTACCTTCTTTCATTTCGCCGTCGACCTGGATCAAGGCCCCTGTCTGGGGAAGAGACTTTCCGGGTGCGGGGCCGGCCATCGGTACCTCGCGGTCACACCCGGCGGTGAACTATACCCTTGCCACCAGTTCGTGGGCCGGCCGGGCTATCTGCTCGGGGACGTCGCCCGGGGAATCACGCGCGCTGATCTGTCGGAGACGTTCGCCGGCGCCGACATATATCACAAAAAAGGGTGCCTTGACTGCTGGGCGCGCTACTTTTGCGGCGGCGGCTGCCATGCCAATGCCGACTTGCACCACGGCACCATCTTTACGCCGGATGAATCCGGTTGCCGGCTGCTGCGCAAGCGCCTGGAATGCGCGCTGGGAATCCAGGCGGTTCTGGCGCGCGGCCTCGAGGCGTCTTGAAAAACCCGTCCGGAGAACCAGGCCGCAGATTTCGCGGATTAGGGCAGATTACGCAAGAGACCAGTGTCACGTGGTTTCCTTAGACCTTTGGTGATCTGCGTAATCCGAATAATCTGCGTTTCGGTACCCATGCGGAGGAGTTGGGGTCAACTCAGGCGAATCGATCGGGGTAGATCCAGGGGGGTGAGGAACCTGTTCCCTGCGGACGAGTATGCCGGCCGCCGCGCCAGACTGACGGAGGAACTGTCACGGCAAGCGCTCGACCTTGCAATCGTGACGCATGTTCCGGATATCTTCTATCTCTCCGGGACCTGTCAGGCGAGCTACTTGTTTCTCAATCCTTCGGGTTATGCGTGGCTGGCCGTGCGCCGCGGCGCGGACAGAACCCGCGCGGAGACCCAGTTGCCGCTGGAGGAATTCGCGGACAGCGCGCAATTGTCGGCGGCCGTCTCCCGTAACGCCGAGTCAGCCCTCCGGCGGGTGGGACTGGCCTTTGACGTTACCCGCCATGATACGGCGATGCGCCTCTGGAAGATACTTGCCCGACCCGAGCTGGTGGATCTGGGCGCGGTCTTCAAGAATCTCCGCATCATCAAAAGTCCGCGGGAGGTGGAGTTGATCCGTCTTGCCGGGCGGCAACTGGACGGTGCGTTCAAGACCGCCGCTTCCTTGCTCCGTTTGGGCCAGAGCGAACTGGAGTTGGCCATACGGATCGAGGCCTATCTAAGGCGCAAAGGCCACCCAGGCCAGGTGCGGGTCAGATCGGCGGGCGTCCAGCCTCCCGTGGGATTTATCCTGACCGGCGCCTCGACCCAGCCCGCCTCCGAATTCGACGCCATGTGCACCGGTCCCGGGCTCTCGCCGGCCGTGCCCCTAGGGCCGGGCGACCGGGAGTTTCATGCCGGCGAACCGGTCCTCTTCGATTATTGCGGTTGCTGCGCGGGATACCTCGCCGACGAGAGCCGGATGCTCTCGCTCGGCCGGCCTCCGGAAGAGGCCAGTTGGGCTTATGAGGCTATGCGCCATGTTCTCCGGCGCCTCGAAAACCAGTTGGGGCCAGGCCAGGTAACGGGCCAACTGTATGAAACAGCCCTGCGAGAAGCGCGAATACTTGGTTATGAGGAACAGTTTCTCAACCCGGGGCGCAGCCAACTGCAGTTCGTGGGGCACGGCCTCGGACTGGAATTGGATGAACCACCCTTCCTGGCCAGGGGGCGTAAGGAATCCTTGGCCCCCGGCATGGTGGTCGCGATCGAGCCCAAAGTCCTCCTGCCCGGGGTGGGTGTGATCGGCGTGGAGAATACCTACCTGATCACCGCGGACGGCTACGAGCGGTTGACACAGGCGGAGGAGGATTGGCGCCAGGTACCGTTGGATTAGTGAAGAGCAGGCAAGGCATGAGGCAAAAAAAGGCATGAGGCGTGAGGCATGAGGCAAAAGGCAAGAGGTAGGAGGCAGGAGGAAAACCCCATCGGCCGTTCGAACGGTCCTATGTAGGGGCGTGGCTTGCTTCGCCCGTCCCGGCGGGTTTCATCCCACGCGAAAGCAAATGTGGAATCGGTTTACGTTTGGGCGCGATGGCGTGGGTGCTCCCGGTTACGTAAGGCATGGCGGTAGCCAAGGATGGCATGCGATCCTCTATGGCAGGAGTTTACGGGCCGGGGGAGAATATATGTTCGACCAAACACGGAGGATAAAGAATGGACCGCTTCAAGCTGGTATCTTCATATGAGCCCCGGGGCGATCAACCGGAGGCGATCGACGCGCTCGTGGACGGGCTCATGCGCGGCTATCGCGATCAGGTTCTGCTCGGGGTGACCGGATCCGGCAAGACCTTTACCATGGCCAATATCATCGCGGCGGTCAACAAACCGACACTCGTCATCGCGCACAACAAGACACTGGCCGCGCAGCTTTACGGGGAGTTCAAGGAGTTTTTCCCGGAGAATGCGGTCGAATACTTCGTCAGTTATTACGACTATTACCAACCGGAAGCCTATATCCCCCAGTCCGATACCTACATCGAGAAGGATGCCACGCGAAACGACGAGATCGATCGGCTGCGCCACGCGGCGACCAGTGCCCTCTTTGAACGGCGGGATGTAATCATCGTGGCGAGTGTGTCCTGCATATATGGTCTGGGGTCCCCCAACGATTATATGGAACTGACGCTGGCGCTGAAGAAAGGCGATCAGCGCGGGCGCGACTATATCCTGCACCGCCTGGTGGGTATCCAGTACACGCGGAACGACGTCGGGTTCACGCGCGGTACCTTCCGTGTGCGCGGCGATGTGATCGAGGTTATCCCCGCAGGCGGGGAAGGGATAATCCGTATCGAACTCTTTGGCGACGAAGTCGAGCGGCTGACCCAGATCGACGCGCTGACCGGCGAGATCCTCGGACAGCTGGACGAGGTGACGATCTATCCGGCCTCGCATTACGTGACGACCGAGGACAATATGAAGCGGGCCATCGCCTCGATCGAGGCCGAACTGGAGGAACGGCTGGCCGTCTTTCGCAGGGAAGGCAAGCTCCTCGAAGCGCAACGATTGGAACAGCGCACCAGGTTCGACCTGGAAATGATGCAAGAGATCGGATTCTGCCAGGGCATCGAGAACTACTCCCGGCATCTGACCGGCCGTGCCCCGGGCGAACCGCCTTATACGCTCATGGATTATTTCCCCCGGGACTTCCTTTTCTTCGTGGACGAGTCTCACGTGACGATTCCTCAGGTCGGCGGCATGTACGGCGGGGATCGCTCCCGCAAGCAGACGCTGGTGGATTACGGTTTCCGGCTTCCCTCCGCGCTCGACAACCGGCCGCTCAAGTTCGACGAATTCGAGGCCCGCTTGAACCAGGTGATTTACGTTTCCGCCACCCCGGCCGAGTATGAACTGCGTCGCGCGTCACAGGTGGTGGAACAGATCATCCGCCCGACGGGACTGGTGGATCCGGAGGTTATCGTCAAGCCGGTGCAAGGCCAGATCGACGAACTCCTGGAAGAGATCCGCCTCCGGGTGGAGCGGGGCGATCGGGTGCTCGTCACCACCCTGACCAAGAAGATGGCGGAGGATCTCACGGAATACCTCGAGGAACTCGGGGTGCGCGCCCGTTATCTCCATTCAGAGATCGAGACGCTCGAACGGATCGTCATCCTGAGGGACCTGCGCCTGGGCAAGTTCGATGTCCTGGTGGGGATCAACCTGCTCCGCGAGGGCTTGGATCTCCCCGAGGTTTCCTTGGTGGCGATCCTGGACGCCGACAAAGAGGGGTTCCTGCGCTCCGGCACTTCGCTCATCCAGACCATCGGCCGCGCGGCGCGCAACGTCCAGGGACGGGTCCTGATGTTCGCCGACACGATCACGGATTCCATGGATCGCGCCATCAAGGAAACGAACCGGCGCCGCGCCAAGCAACTTGCTTATAACGAGGAACATGGCATCACGCCCGAGACGGTGCAGAAAGCGGTGCGGGACCTCGTCCTCCTGGAACAGGCCGCGGAAGAAAAGGTTGTCTATCAGGCGCGCGGCAAGTCCGGGATGACGAGGGAGGAAATCAAAGCGCGGGTGGCCGAGTTGGAAGCCGCCATGCTCAAGGCGGCTGAGAATCTGGAGTTTGAGAAGGCCGCGGAGCACCGCGACGAGATGCGCGAGTGGCAGAGGCTCTTGGGGTAGACAACTCGCCTCTGGATACGCGCCGCGTCGTGGCGGCCGGTCATCGAGAGCAGCGTCCTCTCTGGTCTTGCCTCGGCACTTGACGAGATCTTCGCCGGGATCGATCGCCTTACCCTGGACTGATCCGGCCCGGCAAGAGATGAGGGAGTGATCGGTCATGAAAATCGCCTTCTCCACCCTTGGTTGCCCGGATTGGTCTTGGAACGAGATGACCGCCGCCGCCAAAGACCTGGGATACGACGGCGTGGAACTCCGCGCGGTGGAGGGGGAACTGTATCTGCCCCAAGCGCGAATCTTCACCCCCGGACTGATCGCCGAGACCATGGCGGCGCTGGCGCGCCGGCGCTTGGCCGTTTCCTGTCTCGCTTCCTCCTGCTGCCTGCACGTGGTGGGCCACGGGGAGGAACGGCTTCGCGAAGGTCTTGATTACATAGACCTGGCCGCGCGGCTCGGCGCTCCTTACGTGCGCGTACTGGGCGACAAGGCCCCTCAACCTACCGGGAATGTGGACGACGGCCTCGTCGCCAAGGGCCTGCGGACGCTGGGCGAAGCCGCTGCCGCCCGCGGCGTGACCGTTTTGATCGAAACGAACGGCGCCTTTGCGGATACGAAGCGGCTGCGCCGCGTGGTGGAGAGTTCGGGTGGAAAGGGTATCGGCGTGCTTTGGGACGTCCATCACCCCTTCCGTTTCGCCGGGGAATCGTTTCAGCAGTCCTGGGACGCATTGGGCGAGTTCGTTCGCTACTTGCACTTGAAGGATTCGGTCTTCGCCGAGGGGAGGGTCCGCTATCGATTCCTGGGTGACGGCGATTTACCCTTCGGCGAGCTGGCCTCGGTGCTGCGCGCGGGCGGTTTCGACGGCTGGGTCTCCCTGGAGTGGGTCAAGCTATGGGAGCCGGACCTGGAGGAACCGGGGGTGGTATTCCCGCACTTCATCCAGGAGTTCAAGCGGGTGTTTGGGGCGGAGTAGAGGGGACGGGGGAATAGAGGAGGGAGCAACCGACAAGGCTGCAATCAAGCCGGTGGAAGTTGGGCAGAACCATGGAAAATCATCGGCTGGACGTGAGGAGGCATGAACGTGAACTTTGGCTTTGCCTTGGCGAACAGGAAGGTGAAGGAACTTAGGAAAAACCAGGGATATACCGTCAAGGAACTCGCCGAACACCTTCGCGTTGAGGCGCTTGAGATCAAGCGCATCGACGAGTGCAGGCTGAAGGAGGTACCGGAACCCTTGCGCGCGAGGCTCCTGCCGATTCTCCGGGGGGACGTCGCGGACAGGATGCCGTGGCTGAATGGGTAATCAAGTGCGATGGATTGTGATTAATGAATAGGAGCGAGCGATTCATGCCGAACGTCACGATCGTCGGCGCGGGCCTCATGGGCACGGCCCTGGCCTGGCCGCTGGCCGACAACGGACACCGTGTGCGTCTGGTGGGTACCCACCTGGATGCCGAGATTATCCGCTCATGTCTTGAATCGGGTTATCATCCGCGTCTGCGGCGCCGGCTTCCGGCAGGCGTGCAGCCGTACTACGTGGAGCAAGTCCATGAGGCGGTGGCGGACGCGGAGGTCATCGTCAGCGGCGTGAGTTCTCCCGGCGTGCATTGGCTCGGGCGCACGCTGGCACCGCTCCTGCGGCCTGATACGACAATCGTGGCGGTGACCAAGGGTCTCGAAGCAGGGCCGACGGGAGAGTTGCGCATTCTACCGGATGTGCTGGCGGGGGAGATACCACCGCCCCTGCGTGAACAGGTCAAACTGGCCGCCATCGGCGGGCCTTGCATCGCCGGCGAATTGGCGGGGCGCCGGCAGACGTGCGTCGTCTTTACGGGACGGGATATGGCCGCGCTGCATCGCCTGCGGGAGGTCTTCCGCACCCCGTACTACCATATCCGGCTTTCCACGGATGCGATCGGTGTCGAAGCTTGCGCGGCGCTAAAGAACGCCTATACGCTGGCCGTGGGCCTGGCCGGAGGCATGCTGGAACGCGCCGGCGGCCCCGATGAAGCCGAGGCCGCCATGTACAACCCTGCGGCGGCTCTATTCGGCCAGAGCGCGGTGGAGATGACGCGCCTGGTTTCGCTCCTGGGCGGACGCCCGGAACATGTCGCCGGTCTTCCCGGTGTGGGGGACCAATACGTTACCTGTGTGGGTGGGCGCACGATTCGCCTGGGGAGGCTTTTAGGGAAGGGTCTCACCTATACGCAGGCCAAGGCCGAGATGGCGGGGGAGACGCTTGAAAGCGCCGAAGTCGTGACGCAGTTGGCCAAGGCCTTACCCGTTCTGGAGGCGCGGGGGGCGATCGGCCCGGACGAGCTGCCGCTGCTGAGGATGCTGTGCCGTGTCATTACCGAGGATGCCCCGGCGCAGGTTCCCTTTGACGCCTTTTTCCGCGACGCGCGCGCGGGGCTCTTATAGCGAAATCGAGGAAGGCCCTCTCCCCCTCGGTCCCTCTCTCCCGCGAGTGCGGGAGAGGGGGAAGGAAGGTAAGGACTTACTCCAGAGGAGGACGGGGAGTGGAGGGAGGGTCTTCTTTTTTTGCATGGTTGTTGGTTTCACCTGGCATACGTAACCTGGGTATGCAAATTCGAGGCGTCTCGGCGCGGCCTTGACATTGCTCCGGGATAATAATAATATCGACTTCGTGGTAGGATTTCCTGTTGAGGTATCGAATATATGTTCGATCCGCTATGTACCGAATTGTCACAAAGGTTATGGCTCTGTTCTGGATAACGGTTGATCCTGTAGCTGTATATGCTCGGGCCGACGGCGCCCTGAGAGGACGCCGCTACACAAAGGCAGGCAAGCCATCCTGGCTACGGGGAAAGAATGGGATCCGGATCCTAGGGCATTTATGCCCTTGCCAGATAGTGTAGCGGTAGGCTCTTGCTTCGACAGGCTCGACTCGACTGAGCTCGTCGAAGTCAGCACCCCGAGCTTGTCGAGGGGCAGCCTACCGTCGCAGAAACGATGTTTCGAAACAACCGTTGCTCAGAACAGAGCCAAGGTTATTTTCTATTTAGTACGGAGGTCATCCATGTCCAAGGATTATATCCTCGTCAAGGGCGCCCGCGCCCATAATCTCAAGAACATCGACCTGGCGATTCCCCGGGACAAGCTGGTGGTCTTCACCGGCCTTTCCGGCTCGGGCAAGTCTTCCCTTGCCTTTGACACCATCTACGCCGAGGGGCAGCGCCGGTACGTCGAATCCCTCTCCGCCTATGCCCGCCAATTCCTGGGGCAGATGGACAAACCGGACGTGGATTACATCGAGGGCCTCTCACCCGCCATCTCCATCGACCAAAAGACCACGAGTCATAATCCCCGTTCGACCGTGGGCACGGTGACGGAGATCTACGACTACCTGCGTTTGCTCTACGCCAGGATCGGGCATCCGCATTGTCCGCGGTGCGGACGGGAGATCACCCGGCAGACGGCAGAGCAGATCGTGGATCAGGTCCTGAACTTGCCCGACCGGACCAAGGTTCAGATCCTGGCGCCGGTGGTACGGGGGCGTAAAGGGGAGTATACGAAGCTCCTCGAGGACCTGCGTAAGGAAGGCTACGTCAGGGCGCGGGTGGACGGGGATCTGCGGGAACTGTCCGAGGAGATTAACCTTGAGAAATACAAGAAGCATGATATCGAGGTGGTCGTGGACCGCCTGATCGTGCGGCCCGACATCCGCGGCCGTTTGGCCGATTCGGTCGAGACAGCGCTCAAGCTGGGCAAAGGCTTGGTCCTGGTGGATATCGTCGACGGGGAGCCGGTGCTCTATAGTGAGAACTATGCTTGTCCCGATTGCGGGATCAGCATCGATGAATTGGCACCGAGAATGTTTTCATTCAACAATCCCTTCGGTGCCTGCCCCGCCTGCTCGGGACTGGGCATGAAGATGGAGATCGATCCCGAGGCGGTCTACGACCCGCAACGTTCCATCGCCGCCGGGGGCATCATCGCCTGGGGAACCAGCGTCTGGAATGGAGACGACGAGGGCTACATCCGCCAGATGCTGACCGCCGTCGTGGAACGGATCTCGTTCTCCCTCGAGCGGCCGCTGGGGGAAGCCAGCGCCGAACAGTTGCGGCAGATACTCTTCGGTCTCGGCTCTGAAACGGTCAGGTTCCGCTATACCAACTTCCAGGGCCGCGAACGCGAGCACGAGACCACCTACGAGGGCGTGGTCAACAATCTGGAGCGGCGTTACCGGGAGACGCAGTCCGAGTATGTGCGGTCGGAGATCGAGAAGTTTATGCGGATCAAGCCCTGCGTGGCCTGCAACGGCGCCCGGTTACGCCCCGAGAGCCTGGCCGTGACCGTCGGCGGCCGGAACATTCAAGAGCTGACGGCCCTTACCGTCTCGGAGAGCATGGGTTTTCTGGGCGGCCTGACTTTGACCGAACGCGAAGCGGCCATCGCGCGCCAGATCTTGAAAGAGATCAACGCCCGCCTGGGATTCCTGGTCAATGTCGGTCTGGACTATCTCACCCTGGACCGTGCGGCCGGCAGCCTCTCGGGCGGGGAAGCGCAGCGTATCCGCCTGGCCACGCAGATCGGGTCGAGCCTGGTCGGGGTGTTGTATATCCTGGACGAACCCAGCATCGGATTGCATCAGCGGGACAACCAGCGGCTGATCGACACCTTGAAAGGCCTTCGCGATCTCGGCAACACCTTGATCGTGGTCGAACATGACGAGGCGATGATGCGCCAGGCGGATTTCCTGGTTGACATCGGCCCCGGCGCCGGCGCGCACGGCGGGGAAATCGTGGCCGCCGGAACGATCGAGGAGGTTATGGCCTGTCGGGAATCGATTACCGGCGACTACCTTGCCGGCCGGAGGTCAATCCCCATACCCGCCCGCCGCCGCGAGACAAATGGCAAGTACCTGGAGATCCAGGGCGCCGCGGAGCATAACTTGAAGTCGATCGATGTTCGCGTACCGTTGGGAACCTTTACCTGCGTCACCGGTGTCTCCGGTTCCGGCAAGAGCACGCTGGTCAACGAGATCATCTACCCCGTCCTCGCCCGGGCCCTGAACCGGGCGCACACACGCGCTGGCAAGCATCGCGGGATCGAGGGCCTCGAATATCTCGACAAAGTGATCGACATCAACCAATCGCCGATCGGACGCACGCCCAGGTCCAACCCGGCGACCTATACCGGGATCTTTGACCTGGTCCGGGAGGTTTTTGCCCAGGCCGTCGAGGCCAAAACAAGGGGCTACGGGCCGGGCCGGTTCAGTTTTAACGTCCGCGGCGGACGCTGCGAGGCGTGCAGCGGGGACGGCATCATCAAGATCGAGATGCACTTCCTGCCGGATGTTTACGTCCCGTGCGAGGTCTGCAAGGGCAAGCGTTACAATCGCGAGACCCTGGAAGTCCGGTACAAGGGGCAGAATATCGCGGATGTCCTCGCAATGACGATCGAGGAAGCTCTGGCCTTCTTCGAAAATCTCCCGCGGATCCGACGGAAACTGCAGACCCTCCACGACGTGGGCTTGGGTTACATGCAACTGGGCCAGCCGGCCACAACCCTCTCCGGAGGCGAGGCGCAACGTGTCAAGCTGGCGACGGAGCTCTCCCGCCGGAGCACGGGGCGTACGCTCTACATCCTGGATGAACCGACCACCGGCCTGCACTTCGCGGATACCCAGCGCTTGCTGGAGGTGCTGCAGCGCTTGGTGGACAATGGCGACACCGTGCTCGTCATCGAGCATAATCTGGATGTCATCAAGAGCGCGGATTACCTGATCGACCTGGGACCCGAGGGCGGGGACCGCGGCGGCCGGGTGATCGCCACCGGCACGCCTGAAGAAGTAGCCGCCAATCCGGCGTCGTACACGGGGCAATTCCTACGTGAGATCCTGCCGCGAGCGGCAGGTAAGCAAAGGCGCGCGCCGCAGGCGGTCGAGGTATTGGAAAGGCGTGAGGCGTGAGGCGTGAGGCGTGAGGCACGAGGTACGAGGCAAAAGGCAAAAGGCAAGAGTGGTAACACGGCATGGGTTTGGAAGGTCGCCTGCGGGGGCGTGGTTTCCACATCCTCCGGGAAGGTGCCCGCCGACAGAGATAAATCATTAAGACCCGGGTAAGATGCGGCCCGGGTCTTGGCTTGTCGCCGACAGAGCGGCGGGGGATGGCGTCAAGACCGATAAGAGCATCGCGCCAAAGATTCCGCTCCCGCCGGCGAGCATCTGGATGGTGAGCGGTTCGCCCCCTAGCAGCACCGCGATCGCCGCGGCGAAGAGAGGTTCGGTCGAGAAGATTATCGCGGTGTCCACCGCGGAAGTATGCCGCTGCGCCACGGTCTGGACCAGAAAGGCGAAGGCGGTGGCGGCCAAGCCCAGGTAGCACAGGGCGGCCGTCCCGGTAACGCCTGGGAGGTCGAAACCTTCGCCCAGCACGGCATTCATCCCCAGCGCGACGAGGGCGATGGCCGTGAATTGGATCCCGGATAGCGCGACCGGATCGCGGTCCGGGACGAGCAGACCGGTGGCCACGATATGAAGGGCGAAGAAGGCCGCGCATCCCAGGGTCAGCAGGTCGCCGCGGCCGAAATGCCAGCCGCCCGGCCGCCAGGAGAGAACGGTCATGCCTGCGGCGGCAAGGGCGACGCCGAGGATCCGCCGGCGGGTCAGTTTCTGCGTGCCGCAGAGGACCGCAATCAGGGCGACGAAGATTACGTTCAACCCCGTGATGAAGCCGGAAGTACTGGCCTCGGTATAGCGCAGACCGTAGGTCTGCAACACGAACCCGCCAAGAAGCAGAGAAGAGAGGATCAGACCCGGGCCGAGGCTTTCCCGCCAGCGCCGAAACGATCTGGGGAAGGCGATGGCCAGGGCAAAGGAGGCCAGTAAGAAACGCCCGCCGATCAAAAGAAAGGGGGGTATGCTCTGAACCGAGTCGCGGACCACGACGAAGGAACCGCCCCAGATGACACAGACAGCAAGCAGCAAGAGATCGGCGGCGGTGCGCGAGAAGCGCATGCGGGGTCACCCCGTTGTTTACAATTAATCCCCTAATCCCCGCCATATTCGCGGTAAACTAAAGAGTTCCTGCTGAGAGCCTTGAGGTCTTTACTCCCCCTTCTCCTCTACTCCCGCTCTAGATCCTGCTTGAGGACAAAAAACGGACCGGGGCTGGCCGTAGTCACCCATCCGTCTGGATGAGCAGTAGTCGCCAGGCGACTAGCTGGGAGCCGCTTGCGCGGGCTCGTGACTCGACCGTTCCCCGGTCCACGCTATTATCTTGTCCGCTTTCGTCCGGTCTATGCACAAACGCAAAAAAAGAGTACAAGGGCCCTTGGCCCCTGTACTCCCGGAACATCTATAGAAGAGGTCGGTACGACCAATCGCGATCAGTCACCCGTCACGTGAGGACGAGCAGTAACTGCCACCGCAGTTATTGAGAATTGCGTCAACGGCAATCCATGACTTCGTCATCTCGGTTGTACCGACCTCTCGCGCTTAGGTTACCCAGGGACGCTGGTTTCATGCCTTTGGTGATTGGTTTCATCTTGGTAACCCTGGAGTGAGTTTCCATAGAATCCTTCGAGCAGATCTAGGAAGACCGTAAGCGGCGCGGCGGGGAACTGTTCGCGCCGAAAAACGACATGCGTGGTGCGGGAGGTAGGCGTCAAGCCCACCACCGGTACCACGCGCAGCAGGCCCTGGGAGAGTTCCTGCTCCACCGCGATCTTTGGCAGGAAGGATAATCCGAGGCCGCTCTGGACCAACTGTTTGATCCCCTCGATGCTGTCGAGTTCCATGACGACGTCGGGCTGGTAACCCGCACGCGTAAAGGATTCATCGAGAAAGCGCCGGTATCCGGACCCGCGCGCGAACAGAATCGAAGGCACGAGGGCCAGATCCGCGGGTGTCAGGCTCTCCGCGTGCCCCAATGGGTGATCTCCCGGTAGGATCATGACGATCTCGTCGCGGTAGAGGGGAATCGACCGGAAGCTGCGGCCCGCGGGCAGCGAGGTCACCATGGCGACATCCAGTTGGCCTTGTTCCAGGAGATTCAGCAAGACGTGGGATGTGCCCGCGCGGACGATCACCTCGACCCCGGGTTCCCGGCGGCGGTACTCGCGCAGGAGCTTTGGGAGTCGAAACGTGATGGTGGTATTGCCCGCCCCCAGTATGAGACGCCCGCGCCGTTCCGCCTGAAATTCGGCTAGGGCGGCCCGGCCTCTTTCCGCCAATGTCAGCAGGCCCTGCGCATACTCGAGCAAAACTTCCCCGGCGCGGGTCGGGCGGATATCTCGATTGGTCCGATGCAGCAGCGCCACGCCCAATTCCTGTTCCAGCGCACGGATTTGTTGGCTTACGGCCGGCTGGGTAAGGTGAAGCGCCTGCGCCGCCCGGCTGAAGCTGCCGTCCTGAACGACGCGGGCGAAAATCTTGAGTTGGTGAAGCTCCATCTGCGCACCGCCATTCCGGCCGGGCGTCGGTGGAGTTCCGCGCCCGGCGATATCCCTTTTTATCATGGCCGGAAAAGTGCCGGCGGGCAACACGCGGATAAGCCGTTCTCCGCGCTCCATCTGGTCACAATAGGATCGTGCGTGCGCTGCCTCCATAAGACGCACTTATAAGGATGATAAAAGAGATTGATTAGCATTATGGAGTACCGTATGATATGATGGTCCGGGAGTAAGGGCGGTGTATCCCCTGGATGCGGCCGTCCGATGGAGGTGTCCTTGATGCCGGCTTTGGTTATTGCCGGGATGCAGTGGGGTGACGAGGGCAAGGGCAAGATCATCGATTATCTTGCCGGACAGGCGCAGATGGTCGTGCGTTATCAGGGCGGGAACAACGCCGGACACTCGGTGGCGGTCGGGAACGAGGAGTTCAAGTTCCATCTCCTGCCGTCGGGCATTCTCTATCCCAACGTGCTCTGTGTGATCGGGAACGGCGTCGTGATCGACCCGGCGGTGCTGATCGAGGAGATCGAAACCCTGCGCCAGCGGGGGTTCGCCGTTTCTTCGTTGAGGGTGAGCGATCGGGCGCACCTCATTCTGCCGTTTCATCCTTTGCTCGACCGGCTGGAGGAGAGCCAGCGGATCGACGACAAGATCGGCACCACCGGCCGCGGCATCGGCCCGGCCTACGTAGACAAGTACGCCCGCTATGACGCCATCCGTCTCTGCGACCTATTGGACGGTGATTATTTCCGCGCCAAGCTGCCGCGGGTGCTCGAGGCAAAGAACCGCGTGCTTACGAGGGTTTTTGGTCAAACGCCCCTCGACGGAGACAAAATTCTGGAACAATATCTGGCCTATGCGGAGATCTTGCGCCCCATGGTGACCGATACGTCCGTGCTGGCCAACCGGGCGCTGGACAACGGCCACCGCGTGCTCTTCGAGGGAGCGCAAGGGTCCTTGCTTGATATCGATCACGGTACCTTCCCCTTCGTGAGTTCGTCAAATCCCGGCGCGGGCGGAGTCTCGGCCGGCGCCGGCGTGGGGCCGACCAGGATTAACGGAGTGCTCGGCGTGATCAAGGCTTATACCACCCGCGTCGGCGAGGGTCCTTTCCCGACCGAGCTGCCGCAGGACGAGGTGGGACGGCTGCGGGACGGTCAAGACGGCCGCGGCCGTGAATACGGGACCACGACCGGCCGACCCAGACGCTGCGGATGGTTTGACGCGGTCATCGCCCGCCATTCCGCGCGCATCAACGGTATAACTTCGGTGGCCGTGACCAAGCTCGACGTCCTCGATTCTTTCCCGGTCATCAAGGTCTGCACGGCCTACCGGTATCGCGGCGAGGAGATGACCGAGTTTCCGGCCAGCCTGCGCGTGCTCGAGGAATGTGAGCCTATCTACCGGGAATTCCCAGGCTGGCAGCGGGACACGACCCAGGCCAAATCCCTCGGGGAACTTCCCCGCGAGACCCGCGCCTACCTCGATTGGATCGCCGAGACCGTTAACGCCCCGCTGGCCATGGTCTCGGTCGGGTGGCGCCGGGAAGAGACGTTGGCGGTGGAGGATGCGTGGAGCGCTAAAAAGTGAACACTCTGGGATGGAGGCCAGTGGAGGAGAGCGGGAGTAGAGGAGAAGAAAAATCAGGAGCATGTGGTGGAGACTCACGCGACCTTTGACTTTCAACTTCTGACGCGCGACTTTCGACTTTTGACTTTTGCCTTTTGACTCGTGCCCCGTTACTATCACTGACCTTGACGAGGACCGAGTTGACACGGGGACGGCCTTGTTGTAGAATTAGATAGCCGGTTTACCGGCGCACTCTTAGGGCCACTAGCTCAGTTGGCAGAGCACCTGACTTTTAATCAGGGTGTCGCGCGTTCGAGTCGCGCGTGGCCCACCAGCTTATAAGGGGTTTGTGGAGAGGATCCGCAAGCCTCTTTCTTCATTTTCCAGCGGGTTTCCCAATGCCGTCGGAAGGCTGGTTAGGGTGTCAATGGCCAAGAGTTTTGGGGCGAGATTCCAGGACGTAAAAAAACATCCAGCCTGACGAGACTGGATGTCTTCAATGGCCTTTATATAAGTTAAGGGTGGTCCGGCCCGGCGCAGACCAGCTCATGCCGAATGGCATTATATGCTTATTTTATCTGGTGTCCGGGCGCGGACATCACTAGGACCAGGATCGCCAAGCAAGAGACAGAATATACGGAGTTATAATGGTTCGTACGCTGGAAGATCCGTAGGCTCCGTGTCTTTCGCTCGGGCAAGGGCCGAATGGTACCCGTCTGGCAAGTTGATTGAGCTGATGATATAATGGGGATGGAAACGATGCAAGCTGAACTTGGAAGAGCATGAACAGATTTAGTCGCAGAGGGAAGTTTTTGGCAGGTGAGATAGGGCATTGCCAATAGAGATGTCAGTTACTTATGATTGCTCTCTTCGCAATCCTTCCCGGCATGGCTGGCTCTGGTATCTACCGGCTATTAGTCGGTCTTGATCGAAGAGACGATGGCTGGCAAAAGCTGTTACGTCTACTTGTTTTCAGTGTGAGCGGACTCGCTTTATATATAGTTGCGGCAAGCGCATGCGGACTGCCTTTTCCCCCTTACTTAACTCACAGTGATTCTCAAGACTTCTTGGAGCTGGGTAGTCTATCCAAACTCGGTCTTGCCTATGGTGGACATGTCTTTGGATCGGCTTTGGTTGGGCTATTCGCTGCAGGTATTGTAAGACTATTAGCGCGTTGGACCCCAATGTCGCCATATCCCGATACTTGGGATGCTTTTGTAAAGTCATATGCAAAGGAGCATTGGGTAATTATCAGTCTTGTCGATGGAGCGGCATATGCTGGATTAATAAGGGAGGCGGATATTTCCGTCGTTCAAGAGGAAAGAGACGTGGTGCTGAAGGAGCCAGCGAAGTACGATGATGAAAAAGGACAATATATCGCTTTGAACTATCAATATCTGTTCATACCTGCTGCTCGAATTGACATGATCGCAGCAGTCCACAATCCTAAGCTAGATAAAGAACGGATCACGAATATTGGGGAATCTATCTTCTGAGTAGGGGGCGAGCCAGTGGACAAAAATCCTAAACCATTACAATTCCTTATGTTGGGTGAAGACATTAGAAAAGGTGCTACCCCTGAGATGGCTCGAGAAAAGCCAGCAGGTCCCGCACCTCCGCCACCGTCGAGTAAGAAGTAAGCACACCACAACAGCATGATTTCAGCATATTCGTCAACGATTGGTCGATTGAACCGGAAGGGCCGCCCTTCGGCGGCCCTTCCACAGTCCATCCCTGAACCATCCATGACCGGGGAACTCCTGCACACGCTCCTTCTGTTACTAATATCGGCCGGCGCTCCCCGGAAAGAAAGATCGCTCTCGGGCGTTCTGGCAGCATCTGGTCCGGCTAGGCGGGTCTAGAAAATACGGCCGTGACTGCTTGGCCTTTTTTTGCCGGAATGAGCCGTTTTTTACGTGATAATCATGTTGACGCCCGTGGCAACACTGTTGCGGCTGCCTGATCTTTCGCGCCATGAGTGCAGGTAATCGCCGCGTGGGCGGACATTGCCAGTTGACCGGGGGACGGGTTTGTGGTATTATAATTAGTGCCTCGCGGGAGGTACACAGTTTAGACGCGCCCGTAGCTCAGCTGGATAGAGTGCCGGACTACGAATCCGTAGGTCGCAAGTTCGAATCTTGCCGGGCGCGCCATGAATGATTAGGGTTTCCGGGATCACCGGGAACCTTTTTTTGTTGCCTGAGCGCCCATGGAGCGCCAGGGAGCGCCTCTTATCCCGGAGCCTTATCTTGCAAAGCAGGACGCTCTTTCTTATCATACATAAGCTTTTGTCTATGGGCGAATCCTAAGGACGGAGGGATGGCCCTGGAAAGCAGGTTTCTCGCCGGGGTGGTGGCGGGTGTTATTGCCGGAATGGCAAAGGACCTATCAGACCTTGTCTCCTTCTACCTTTTTCGCTTATCAACGACCAGATTTCTAGACTTCTCCGCCTTTCTTATCTTTGGACACAAACCCCGAACCATTGTCGAGACGACCTTTGCCATTGCGGCCCAAATTGGATGGAGTGCTGCGTTGGCAGTCTTTTTTTGTTTTCTTGTTCCATTGATTGGGCGGCGTAATTACCTTCTCAAGAGTACCTTCTTTGGCGTGGCCGCTTGGTTCACTATCTACGCCGTTTTGGCCCTCCACAAGGTGCACGGCCTTTACGGTTTCTCCTTGTCGTCCTGTGTCTCCAATATCTTTGGCGCAATTCTCTTTGGCCTTGTCCTAGGCCTTGTGTCTCAGCGACTTCTACCATGCGACAGGGCCAGCATCTGAAAGGTGGTTTTCACCATGGCCTGGGCCATTGATGATCGATTTACCAAGGGGATGATCGCCGGGACTGTGGCGGGGTTGGTTTTGGCGGCAGAGAACCTTTCATCATATTACCTTTTCCACTTTACCAAGAGAAGAGCCCTCGATTTTGCATCGATCCTGATCTACGGGCATACACCCCACGGGTTGTGGGAATCGCTCTTCGCAGAATTGGCCGTGTTTGTCTTTACGGCGGTTCTGGGCATCATCTTCGCTTTCCTGGTTCCAGGGATAACAAGTAAAAACTACCTGCTCAAAGGCTGGATGTTCTCCGTCTTCCTGTGGTTTTCGATCTACGTCATCGGGACGCTCTACAAGACGCCCATCATCAGCAAGATCGATCTGCCCACCGCCGCCTCCAATTTTATTTCCACGTCGATATTCGGCGTTGTGCTGGCCTATGTGCTCCGCCTCCTGGACAAAAGGACGGAACGCCGGCCAGCCCGCTGACTAAAGGCGTTGCAGCAAAAAAAGAAGCCGCTCCGTCTGGGGCGGCTTTTCTGCATTCACGGCTCATCTCCCGCCCAATTCTTCCAGGCATACCGCGCCCAACGCTCGGCAAACCTAGATCATAACCGGGTATCCAAAGAGGTGGAATTCTCCGTGTCGCTTGGGCTGGTTCTCCTGGCAATCGTCTCCGTCCTCGTCCTCCTGGGCTTGGCCCAGCGCGTGCTCGACCGGATGTACCTGTCCGACTGGGGGGCCCTGCTCTTCCTGGGCGGTATGGTGGTGGGCAGCTTTATCGAGATTCCCATCTCGCGCGGCAGCGTGCCGGTGTCGGTAAACGTCGGGGGGGCGCTCTTTCCGGCGGGGTTGGCGGCGTACGTGCTCTCGCGGGCTGGTACTCCTTGGGAGAAATGGCGGGCGGTCCTGGCCTCGGCCGTGACCGCGGGCATCATCTATGCCCTGAGCAAGCTGATCAATTTCGGCGAGAAGGAAATGTATCTCGATCCCCTCTACCTCTGGGCGGCCGTCGCCGGGGTCGTGGCGTATCTCGTGGGACGCTCGCGGCGCACGGCCTTTATCTCGGCCACCCTGGGGCTGATCCTGATGGATCTCATCCACATCGTGGAGGCCGCCGCGGCCAGGAGCGGCGCGGCGACCCGGATCGGCGGGGCCGGGGCTTTCGACAGCATCGTCCTGGCCGGTCTCTTGGCCGTGCTGCTCGCGGAGATCTTCGGCGAAACCAGGGAGAAGCTGGGCGGCGGACCCCATGACGACGCCTCGCGCCCGGCGGGTCTGCGGCGGGAGGAAATCGTCGAACGGCTCGAGGACGACGAGGAAAGGTGATGATCGCGGTGCGTAAGGTGATCTCGATCGCGGCGCTCGCCTGCCTGGCCGTCATGGTTGCGGCCGTGCCGGCGCGGGCCGAAGAGGAAAGAAGCAAGGGCTACTACACCATGGTGGATAAGGATACCGGACAGGTAATCTGCCGGACCGGGATCGTCATCTACCCCGGTGATCAATATCTCACCGGCAATAACCTGCTCTACCGGGTGGTGCGCCTGGATGGCGACACGGCCTATGCGGAATACCTGGGCCGCGAAGAGCTGAGCGCGGCGCTGCCACCCGAGCGGGGTTGGCTGGCCCGCGCCTTCGACGGCGTGGCCGGTTTTCTGGGCCTGGCCCAGGGAGGCGGCAAGTCGGGGCCAGTGGCCATCTACCATACGCACAGCGACGAGTCCTATATACCGACCGACGGCGCCGCCAGCACACCGGGCTTCGGCGGGATCTACCGGGTGGGCAAATCCCTGGCCGAGCGGCTGATGCGCGGCGGGGTGCGGGCGATTCACTCCGAGGCCAATCACAACCCGCATGACGGCTTGGCGTACGAACGTTCCCGCCGGACGGCCACCGATCTCCTGAAGCAAAGTCCCGCCGCACTGCTCGACGTCCACCGCGACGCCGCGCCGCGCCAGGAATACGCGGACCAGGTGAACAGCCAGGGTGTGACCAAGGTCCAGATCGTCCTCGGGCGAAGCAACCCGAACCTCAAGGCCAACGAGGCCTTCGCCAGGCGGCTCAAGGCCGTCGTGGACCGGAAGTATCCCGGCCTAATCAAGGGCATCTATTACGGCCACGGCAAGTACAACCAGGACCTCTCCCCGCGCGCGCTCCTCCTGGAGATGGGCGCCCAGTCCAATGCCCGTGAATCCGCGGAGCGTGGGGCGATGATCTTCGCCGCCGCCGCGGAGAGCCTGGTGGGGGCCGGACCCGCCGGCCGCAGCAGGGAAGCCTCCGGTGCCTGGCGCTCGGTCCTCTACGTGCTCGGTGGCGTCCTGGTGGTGGCGGTCATCTTTCTCCTGCTCAACTCCGGCTCGTTCAGCGGCGCCAGCCGCAATCTGGGGCGTTTCTTCCGGAGCGAGTTTACGAGCGCCCTGGGGGCCAAGAAGCCGAAGCGGACAAAGGCAACCGAGCCCGGCCAGGACGAGGGGGACCGGCGGGATCGGGAGTAGTGAAGATCATTTACCACTGCTGCCATGGGGGGTGCGCGGCCTCCGTCGCCGCCGCCGTGCACCTCGGTATGCTGCCCGAATCGGGACGGCCGCGCGGGCAGGACATCTTATCGGCGCCGTATTTTGGGCATCTCGATCGGCATGACCTGGGGTTCCTCTTTCCATGCGGACAAGCGGGGGGGGCGGATGAGGTTTTCGTGGCCGGCTGGAGTTGCGACGCGAGCATCATGGTGAACGCCGCCCAAGCCGCCGTGCGGTTAGCCGGCGCGGACCCCGGCGGCTTCGTCACGATCGACTGTTCCCATGCCTACAACCGCTGCTTGTATCTGCTGGCACATGTCGTACGGTTTCTCTGCGGCGCGCGCGCACGGAGAAGATTCCTGGCCCAAACCATGCTCCGGCGCTATCCCCGGCTCGTGCGGGCGGCGCAAGCGGGCAGGGATCGGATTTCATCATGAAGGTGTTCTACCAGTGCTACGGCAGGTCACATACCTCGATCGTGGCCGCGCACATTCACTTGGGCAACCTGCCGGAGTCCGGCACGCCGACCGTGCGCCAGATCACCGCCCTGCCGCAATTCGACGCGGCAAAACGGCATGATTTCGGCCGTCCATTGCTGATGGGGCGGGACGGAGCCGGCCATGAAGTCTACGCCCTCGGTCTCGCGCTCGCCGTGCAAGCCGGTTTGGGCGCCATCTACAGCATCTTCCGCCTGAACGGGGAGGCGGAGGAGCCGCTCGTGGTCAATGCGCTGAAAGGACTAGGTGTCCTCGCCCGGATCGGAGGAGGGCTTTCCCGGGAATTCGGCCTCGTTAGCATCGGACGACCCTTGGTTGCTTACGGTATCAAGCAGATCTTTCCGCGGCTCGTGGCGACGGTCGACGCGGTCAAACGTTTCCTGGAGGAAAGCGCCCGATGAACAACAGCCCTATTCCGGTCATCGTCGTCACGGACGGGGACGCGACGGCCCGCCGGGCCGTGGAGAGAGCGGCCGCCAATATCGGCGGACGCTGTATCTCCTTGTCCGCCGGCAATCCCACCGAGGTTTCCGGGGCCGAGATCGTGTCCGCGATCAAGCGGGCGCAAGGCAGCCCGGTGCTGGTCATGATCGACGACGGGGGAAAACGCGGCCGTGGGCCGGGTGAAAAGGCGCTGGCCGCAATCGCGGACGATCCGGAGGTGCGGATCATCGGCGCCATCGCCGTGGCGTCGCATACCGACCGCGTCGAGGGCGTTCCGGTCACGGCCTCGGTCGATAGGAGAGGAAGAACGGTCGAAGGCGCCGTGGACAAGGACGGTCTGCCGCTGCACGAGGCCAGGCTCCAGGGGGACACGGTTGACATCCTCAATCAGATGGAGGTACCGGTGGTCATCGGGCTTGGGGATCTGGGTAAGATGGACCATGCCGACAAGGTTGCGGACGGGGCGCGCATTACCACCGAGGCCGTGCGGGAAATCATGCGCCGTGCCGGGCTGTGTGTGGCCGATGGCTGAGAGAATCCGGCTCGGGCTGCCTCGGGCGCTGCTTTACTACTGGTTCGCGCCTCTATGGGAGGCTTTCTTTGGCGTGCTGGGCGTGCGCCCGATCGTCTCCCCGGAGACCAACAAGGCCCTCCTCGGGTTGGGCCTCAAAGCCGCGCTCGATGACGTCTGCCTGCCGGTAAAGCTCTTTCTGGGCCATGCTGCCTATCTCAGCGCGCAATGCGACGTCCTCATGGTACCCCATCTGATTTCCCTGGAAAACAGGGCTTTTACCTGTCCGAAGTTCATGGGGTTGCCGGATCTCGTACGCCAGGCGCTACCCGGTGCGAGGACGATGACGGCGAGGGTCGACATCAGGGGCGGTGCGACCTGGGAGATGTCCGCGCGTGAAGCCGCGGCCGCCCTGGGTTTTCGCGGAGGAAGTTTTCTAAAGGCTTGGCGCGCCGCCCGCGCGGCCCAAGCCGAGTATGGCGAGGCGTTGCGTTCAGGAACCGCGCTTGGGCTGCCGCCCGGTACGGAAACCGGCCCGAACCTGGCCGTACTCGGGCATCCATATTGCCTCTACGACCGGTTCATCAACATGGATCTGCTCAACCGGTTGGCTGCCGCGGGCTGCCGGGTAATAACGCCCGAGATGCTGCCCGCGTCCGCCATCGAGGAAGGGCTCGCCTACCTGCCAAAATCGCTCTTTTGGTCGTTTGGCCGGCGGCAACTCGGCGCGGCATACCATTTGCTCGGGGCGGGACGGTGCGATGGAATCGTGCATGCGACCGCATTCGCCTGCGGGCCCGAGGCCCTGGTGGGCGAACTGGCCGAGAAAGCCGCAGCGAGGTGGCGTGTGCCCATGCTCCGCCTGCACCTGGACGAGCATACGGGCGAGGCTGGCTTTCTGACGCGGCTCGAGGCATTCCTGGACATGATCGGCAGGTGGCGCAGGTGAAAGTCACTTTCCCCCATATGGGCACAGCGCACTTGGTCTTTACCACCTTGCTGGCGGACCTGGGCCTTGAACCCGTCGTGCCGCCGCCTACCAGCCAGCGTACGTTGGCGCTCGGTGTCAAATACGCGCCCGAATTCGCCTGTTTTCCCCTGAAGGTGAACTTGGGCAACTATCTCGAAGCCTTCGCGGCGGGAGCCGAGGCGATCCTGATGGTCGGCGGCGTGGGTCCCTGCCGGCTGGGTTACTACGCGGAGGTCGAGCGGGAGATCCTGCGCGGCCTGGGCCATGATTTCGAGATGATCGTGCTGGAACCACCAAAGCACGGCTGGGGGGAACTCCGGCGGGCCTTGCGGCGGGTCCTTCCCCGGGCCAGCCTGGCCCGGATCGGGCGGGCGGTCGCGTTTGCCTATGCGAAGCTCGCCGCCATAGATGCGATCGAGCGTTTGGTCAACCGCATCCGTCCGCGCGAACGCAACCGCGGCGAAACCACGCGCATTTGGCGGGAATGCCAGAAGATCCTGGCGCCGGCGGCGACCATCCAAGGATTGCGCGCCGCCGAAAACCGTTGCCGCGAGCTGCTCGCGCAGATACCCGTCTCGCCGGACCCACCACCGCTACGGGTGGCCCTGGGGGGAGAGATCTACATGGTCCTGGAGCCGGCGGTCAACTTCGAACTGGAAAGGGTCCTGGGCGAGAGCGGGGCCGAGGTAAAAAGGGAGATCTACCTGTCCGCCTGGGTGCGGGACCAACTGCTGCGCAGCTTCGTCTCGCGGCGCTGGTTCGAGCGGGTCAGAGCCTTGGCCCGCCCTTACCTGGCCAATTTCGTCGGCGGGCACGGGCTTGAGAGCGTCGCCCAGGCGGTCGACGCCGCCGTCAACCGTCTCGACGGGATGATCCAGGTGGCGCCCTTTACCTGTATGCCCGAGATCATCGCGCAGAGCGTCCTGCCCACGGTGAGCAGGTCGCTCGACCTACCGGTGATGACGCTCGTGCTCGACGAGCATGCGGGCGAGGCGGGCGTCCTGACCCGCGTGGAAGCTTTTCTCGATCTCCTCGCCAGGCGGCGGAAAGGGGTGCCGATCTCTGAACCAGTGTTACTTGGGCGTTGATGTCGGTTCGGTCAGTACCAATCTGGTCATCCTGGACGACCGGCGCGAACTCGTTGAGAAACTGTATTTGCGCACGCGCGGCGACCCAATCGGCGCGCTCAAGGCCTCCTTGCGCACGCTGGGCCCCCGTCTCGCGGATCTGGCCGTGCGCGGCCTCGGGGCCACCGGCAGCGGCCGGCAACTGGCCGGGGTCATGCTGGGCGCGGATATCGTCAAGAACGAGATCACCGCGCACGCCGTGGCGGCGCAACGGCTCGTGCCCGACGTGCGCACGGTCATCGAGATCGGCGGCCAGGATTCGAAGATCATCATCCTCCGCGAGGGGGTGGTGGTCGATTTTGCCATGAACACGGTCTGCGCGGCCGGTACCGGCTCGTTCCTCGATCAGCAAGCCGCGCGCCTGGGCGTCCCGATCGAGGAGTTCGGGGACCTGGCGGGGCGGAGTACCGCGCCGGTGCGCATCGCCGGGCGTTGCTCGGTCTTTGCCGAATCGGACATGATCCACAAACAGCAGGTCGGCCATGCCCTGCCCGATATCATCGCGGGTCTGTGCCAGGCGCTAGTGCGCAATTACCTCAACAACGTGGGCAAGGGCAAGGACATCCGCCCTCCGATCGTCTTTCAGGGGGGCGTCGCCGCCAATGCCGGGATCAGAGAAGCGTTCCGTGAGGCTTTGGGCTGTGAGATCCAGGTCCCCGAGCATTTTGAGGTCATGGGTGCCATCGGCGCCGGATTGTTGGCGGCGGAATCCGCCCCGGCATATGCGCGCTCCAAGTTCCGGGGGATTGGCCTCGCCGAAGAGGAGGTGCGCACGACCGGGCGTGAATGCCGCGGGTGCGCCAACCAGTGCGAGGTGGTGACCCTGGAGGTGGCGGGGCAGGCCGCGGCCTCCTGGGGGGATCGGTGCGGCAAGTGGAGCGGCGCGCTGCGGGCGGAACCGAGCGCACCGGACCGGGAATTGGAGACGGCGGTGCCCGCTATTTGATCGATTCCGTGACGGCAAAGACCGCCACGCCCCCATAGGCCAGATAACGGAGGCGCGGCAACATGGAAGGCTTCGGCTGGTCAAAAAAGATCTCGGCGCCCCCGTGATAGTAGATGATGCGGGGAAAAGACTGGCGCCGTTTGCCGATATGACGCCGGATTCCGCTCATCTGCGCCTTATGGTCGGCGTAGTAGACACCGGACAAAGCGAACTTGCGCAGGGGGGCGAAATGGCACTCGATCCGATTCAACCAAGAAGAAATCTGATTACCATAAGCGCCACGGGCATGACGTAACCAAGAGCCTGTACGCGACGAGGTAACTTCAAATTGACCGGGCCGACGAAGTAGCCGGTGTTGCTTTACTGCGCCAAATGACTTCTCGGACATAGCCGCCGAGTCCGCCACGATGACCGTCTTTTCCGTTATGAACCGCAAAAGCTTCGGGGCGTACTTGAGGAACCTCCGGCTCCACGTCTTATCGTCCAGGTTGCCGTCCAATGGCTCGCCGTAGAACGGTATTCCTTCACCGTTGGTGGCGAGACCGTACTTGAACTGTTTTGGGCGGATTCATGTAGAGCCGTTTGATCCGTTTTTTTTAGCGTCGAACTCCGGGTCGTTCGATTCCTTCCAGGTCTTGGTGCGTTGATATCTGACCCCGTGGGCGGACGTATGTACACATGTCGATCCCTCCCGTAGCTTCTGCTACTGAGGCATTCGACATCTTTTGGAAATCTTATCTTTTGATGCCGCTAACCGATCGTCGGGGATTAAGATGACACTTCATGGGTAAGAACGAAGTCGCGTCGATATGATGCAGGCAAAGACCACAACCAGGGGCCTTGGCGACGACGTTGCCCGTCATGGCGCCCATCAAAACGGAAACGTATCGGGGCTTTCATACCGTGGCGCCGTCCTCTATTGACCGTCTCGTTCCGTCGTGTTAAAATGAACACAACTTTATATTACCTCACTTCCTCCGAAGTGGGGTAGAGGTCGCGGAGCCGATCAGTAGGCCGTCCATCCGGGCCCGGTAGCCCGGACGGCGCGAAAGGCGTCTCCGCCGAAATCGTCTCTCCCTTCCGGGCGGGGGGACGGTTGGGACCGCGTCCGAACAGGCGCGGGACTGTCATGGCCGATTCTGCGCCAGAGCGGCCATGGAGCGCTATCTCACGCGGCGGTGGAGGGATGCGTATGCATGCGACCCTTTACCGGGTCGTTTTCTTTTAGGTATGAGGCATGAGGCAGAAGGAAAGAGGCAAGAGGCAAGAGGTAAGAGGCAAAAGGGTTTTCGAGCTTGCACCCCTTCACCCGTTCGCCTCTTCCACACTCCTCTACTCCCCCTCTCCCCCTCTCCTCCACTCCCCTCGCTTCATCACTATACAGGAGGCCTAGACCATGCGCGGGACAATGCGGCGGAACAAGGAAGGACACCTTGAGATCGGGGGCTGTGACGCGGTGCAACTGGCGCACCGCTACGGCACGCCACTCTACGTGCTCGACGAGGAAGACATCAGGGCGCGCTGCCGGGCTTATCGTGGGGCCATGGATACTCATGCGCCGGGCGGTATGATTGCCTACGCTGGTAAAGCGCTGCTATGCATGGCGATCTGCCGCTTGGTGGCCGAAGAGGGGTTGGGGCTCGATGTCGTTTCCGGCGGCGAGCTTCATACCGCTCTTTGGGCCGATTTTCCGGTGGAACGCCTCCTTTTTCACGGCAACAACAAGAGCCCGGCCGAGCTCGAACAGGCCCTGCGCGCCGGGGTGGGCACCATCGTGGTCGATAATGAGATCGAGCTGGCAACCTTGGCGGAATTGGCGCGGGCGATGACGGTCCGGCCGAAGATCCTCCTGCGGCTGACGCCCGGTGTGGAAGCGCATACGCATCAGTATATCCGCACGGGGCAACAGGATTCGAAATTCGGCTTCGGCATCGGCGACGGGCGGGCGCAGGCAGCCGTGGCGCGCGCGCTTAGTCTTGATTGGGTGGAACTCGCGGGCTTTGACTGCCACATCGGCTCCCAGATCCTTGACTTGGAAGGCTTCCTGGCCGCGGCGCGGATCATGGTCGATTTCATGGCCGAGATGCGGGCCCGGCATGGTTTCGTGGCGCAAACAGTCGATCTCGGCGGCGGCCTCGGTGTCCGATATACCAGCGCCGATAACCCGCCCGCCATCGCCGATTGCGTCCGGGAAGTCGCCAACGCGCTTGGGGAGGCGTGCCGGGAGGTTTCGTATCCCCGTCCGCGCCTGATCCTCGAACCAGGCCGCTCGATCGTGGGCGAGGCCGGCACGACCCTCTATACGGTCGGAGCGGTCAAGGAGCTTCCCGGGCTGCGCCGTTACGTGCCGGTGGATGGGGGTATGGCGGATAACCCGCGGGTGGCGCTCTACCAGGCGGTCTATGAGGCCGCACTGGCCGACCGCCCCTCGACCGGTAAGGATGTCCTGGTCACTGTGACCGGTAAGTGCTGTGAGTCTGGGGACATGCTGATCTGGGACGTGCCGTTGCCCAACCCAAAGCCCGGCGAGATCCTGGCGGTCTTCACCACCGGCGCGTACAATTATTCGATGGCGAGCAACTATAATCGCCTCCCGCGGCCGGCAATGGTTAGTTGTTACCGGGGACAGGCGGATCTCTTCGTCGCCCGCGAGCGATACGATGATCTTTTGCGGCTGGATCGCATTCCCATGCGTCTACGGGGCGCGGCGGAGGCGGCGGCCTCCAATGCGATCTAGGCTGTTTAGCTCATCCCCGGCCTTCGGCCACCTCAGACCCGGGAAGGGTCAGAGTCGCGAAATCCAAGGCCTGCTCTGAGCCATCCTGGCTTTCGCAGGCTTTCCACCATCGTGGCGGAGGGATGGATGGCCGCGACCCCTCTCCAAGCTTAGAGAGGGGGGTGGGTTGAAAGCGCAAAACAAAGGTGTTTTCGCAACCTGATCTAAGGGGATACCCAAATCGATCGGTAAGAAGGGGTGGGTTGCATGAAGGTCGAAGGAGTTTGGCTGCCGATCATCACGCCGTTCCGTGATGACAAGGTGGACTTCGCGTCCTACTTCAAGCTGATGGATCATTATATCGCCAAGGGGATATCCGGCCTCGTGCCGCTGGGTACGACCGGGGAGAGCCCCACGATTTCGGAAGCCGAGTTTGAAGAGATCGTGGACAAGACGGTCACCCACAATGCCGGCCGCGTCCCCATCCTGATCGGCGTCGGCGGCAATTACACGAAAAAGGTCATCAAGACTTTGAAGATGGTGGAAAAATACAAGGTGGACGGCGTCCTGTCGGTCTGTCCCTACTATAACAGACCGGACCAGAACGGCATCTATCAGCACTTTAAGCAGATCTCCGAGGCGACCGACCTTAGAATCGTGCTCTATAACATCCCCTACCGGACCGGCAGGAACATCGAGAACGAGACGATCCACAAGCTGGCCGCCCTCGGGAACATCGTCGGGCTCAAGGACTCATGCGGCGATATCAAGCAGACCACGGAGCTGCTCTTGCACCCGCCGGCGTCTTTCTCGATCCTGACGGGCGAGGACGCCCTGTTCTACACGACCCTGGTCCTCGGCGGCAGCGGCGGGATCTTGGCCGCGTCCCATCTCGCCACCGAGAGCTTTGTGGAGGTCTACCGGCTGGTCAGAGCCAACGACCACCAGGCGGCGTTGAAGATCTGGCGGGGGCTGGCGGAGTTCGTCCCGCTGCTCTTCAAGGAGCCAAATCCGGCGCCCATCAAATATTGCCTGAAACGGCGGGGCTTGATCCAGTCGTTGGAGACTAGACTGCCGCTGACGGAGATCTCGGAGGAACTGAAAAGGCAATTGGATCGGGTTTTGGTTTAGATAATGGGATACGCAAACTAGGAAGAAGGAGGCGGGATGACCCCGCCTCTCTTTTTGTGATTTCTATTCGCCGGCCACGGCGGGCGGGTTGTCGTCGCTGGGCGGTTCGCCGCCCGCGGGTTTGCGTTTCTTGTAGAAGAACACGTTTACGAGCACGATTACCGCCGCTCCGATCGCGACCAGCCAGATCCATCCGCCGCCGCTCTTACCGGACGCCGTCTGGCCGGCACTCTGGGCCGGTTCATTGCCGCCGAGTTGCTGATAGGACGGTGGGGCGCTATCGAGACGCACCAGACTGAGGTCGTCAAAGTACGCCGTGCCCGAGACCTCGTTGCAGTACATGCCGAGCCTGGCGCCGATGACTACTCTGTCCTGGCTGGAGTGCGTGCGGAAGTTGAGTTCGGCGTAAGTCCAGTCCGCGGTACCCTCGATCGGCGTCGAGTAGTTGTACTGCCCCATGACGCAGAGATTCGCGCCGACCTTGCCGGCCGCCACATTCTTGACCGCGATCCAACCGGAAAGCCGGTAGAATGTGTCAGGGGAGACGCCGACCGTCTGGATCATACGCGCGTCATTGGCCGTATCGGACTTGATCTCCAGGGAGTATTTGCCGCTGTGCGCCTTGGCGGAGCTCATCGCGTAGGTGGAGGTTGCTTGCCAGTAATCAATCGCCCAGCTCATGGGGATGTCTCCATTCGGCTCCTCGAAACCTCCATTTAAGAGAAGATTCTCCTCCGCGCCCACCGCGGCCGTGAGCCCTACGGCCAAGGCCAAGGCCAAGGCCAAGATCAAAAAGAGGATTCCGGATCTGTTGGACATATGAATGCCACTCCTTTCCTTGATTGGTCAAACCCGGCCATAATTATACTCCGGTATTACTCTGCGGAAAATGATGTTCCCCGAGCGACGAGCGACCAGCGACGAGCTGCGTAGTTATGGTCTATAGTTTATAAATCGACAAATCCCTTCCGGCATCCCTATAGACGAGCGGGAAATTCTGATCGAAAAACTGCTGATTGACCATATATTGCCCCGTACGGTTGCCGTTTTCGACCACGAGGTAGCCAATCTTGTTTTGCGCGGCCAAGGATCGGACCCGCGCCGCGTCCCCGCCCCGGAAGAGCTCGCGGACGGTGGCTTCCCGGGCCGAGGTTTCATACCCAGCCGACCAGGCGAAATAGGGCCACCCATAAAAGATCTTCCTTCCGGCCAGTAGGATCGGGTGCGTGACATATATATCCGTGAGAAAGATCGCATCGGGCGGGGTGTTGTCGCGGACCCAGAGCGTGAGCGGATCCCGGGTGTCGAACGGAATGGTGGCACGGTCCATGTTGTAGAGGGTAATCATATCCACCACGCCGGTAACGGTCATGAGCAGGAGGAGGACCACGGCCATGGTCCGTCCGGCAAATGGGAGGATGGGCCTGAATACGGGCGCCAGGCCCGCGCCTAGAGCGCGCGCGGTTTTTTCCATCCGCCTCAAGATTGAGCTAATCCGGCCCGGCTCCGCTTCAGGGGGGACGGCAGTCTCCGCCTCCGTTGCGGCCGCGGCCTCTGCATCGGCTGGTTTATCGGTGCTGGCGGCCGCCTCCAACGCGGCTGGCGCTCCGCAGCCGATCGCCGCGGCACCGCTCCCGGAACCCGCCTCGAGCAGTCGGATGGCCAGGCCGGCCACGAACACGTTCAAGAGGTTCACGGTCATCATCACGTATTTATGGCTGACCGCCAGGTCCGGCGTCAGCTGTACCGTCGTGGCCAAGACCAACGGCGCGGCAAAGGCCAATGCCATCCATCTGCCGCCGCGCGGCAATATGAAGAGACTGGCCAGTACCGCCAGGGGGAAGACGCCGAGCACTTCGAGATAATACTTGATGATGCCCATCAGATCGCGCTGACTGGCCAGAAACCCCAGGACGATCCGGGGTTGGACGACGGATTTACCGGGACCCACGAAGAACAACGATTCCGCCAGGACCATAAAACCCGTAATCACGGCGATGTTGATGAATTCCAGGCGGTGCTTGGCGGCGAAGGCCAGGAAAGCCAGGATGAGCAAGGTTCCGATGACGACGGCGCCGTTCCAAAATCCCATCAACCCCAGGATGACGCCCAGGAAAAGCGCGCGCTTCGGGTCCTGGGGCCACCAGGCGTCCTCCGACTGGAACAGTTCCCTGCACCAGGCTTGTACGGGCCGAGGTTCTTTCCTGGCGTTCGCCAAGGCGGCGGCCATTTTTCTGATCGTGGGGAGAACGACGATCAGGATCAGCAGCATGATACCCAGTGCGAACGGGAAGTGCCGCTGGTTGATGTATGACTTCTGCGCCCAGAGCCCCCAGTTCTCGCACTGCGTACGGCCGATATGGTCCGCGTTGCGCAGAATGCGCGCCAGGACGGGGGCGGTGTTGCTCGCGAGAAAGGTGAAGATGGCGAAGGAACTGCGAAAGAGAAACAGGATGGCGGTGATGATCCCGGCCAGCCTTCGGCGGAAGACCAGGGTGGCAAAGGCATAGAGGAGCATGATGAAGGCGGTGAACGAAAGGATGCTCGGTATATTGAAGGCGTGGTCGAGGCGCAGACCGAGAAATTCAAGGTTGCCCGCGAGAAACTGGAACATGAAGTGGTACCGGACCGTGCCGTCGGGGAAGTGGGGATACTGCGTCGGAATGTTCAAACCCTGCGAAAACGAGCGGATCATGGCCAGATGCGGCCCGAAATCGCTGTAGACGGAGAGCCCCACCCGGGCCGACGTGCCCGAGATGTTGAACGAACGGTAAATGAAAACGCCCCATACTAGCGTGGCAAGCAGGATGAACGTCAATTCCACGCGATGCGCAAGGCAAAAGTCTCTGAAATTCGCGATTCTCAGTTGCGCGAGCGCCTTTGTCAGCCGCTCCGGGCGGCGGGTAAGCCGGTAGGCGGCGAAGAGGGTGAAGGCGCCGAGCAAAAGCAGATCGGCGTAGAAGAGCGGCTTTTTCGTCCATACGAAAGCGTAGGCCAGCAAATACGCGGCCCAAGTCACGCTCAAGGTGCCGACGAGGAAGGATGCGGGCCAGGTCAGCATCCAACCGGGTAGGCGGACCTTGCCGTCCGATAGGCCGCCGCCCTCGGAGACTGCGGCCAGTTGCGGCAGAAAACGCTTGATCAGTGCATGTCCAACGTAGATTGCCAGCACGAGGTAGAATAAACCTAGCACTCGATATCCCTCCCGGTCTGCCCGGACTGTGCGAAGCGGTCATATTTACCCGTCAATATATTCAGGGTGATCGCGAAGACGCTGCGCAGCATCTTTAGCGAATCACGCACCACCGAGACGGTTGACGACTTGGAATGATTGAGATGCACCGGCAGCAGCCGATGGATATACCCGGCGCTTTTGGCCAGGTACAAGACCTCGACGTCGAAGCTGAAATCGCTCCGCGTGAGACGGCCGAAGATGTCCTTGGCGACCGGTGTGCGAAAGCCCTTGAGTCCGCATTGGGTATCCGAGACGCCGATCCCGAGAAGGAGGTTCACGATTAACGAGAAAGCTTTCTTGGTAATCTTCCTTTTCAGGGAGTAGGAGCGGATGTCCTCGGACTCGGCAAGGTCGCGCGAACCCAGGACCACGTCGACGCGCTCGCGGGCCATGAGACGCAGGCCCTCGAAGATCGGCGCCAGCCCGTACGGCAGATCGACGTCGGTGAAGAAGACGTACTCTCCGCGCGCCGCCAGGACGCCGCGTCTCACGGCGTGGCCTTTGCCGCGGTTCACGGGGTAGTCGATGACGCGGAGTTCCGGGTGCGCGGCGGCGAGGCGGGCCATCACGACCGGAGTATCATCCCTGCTGCCGTCATTGACCAGGATTAGTTCGAAGCCGGCCGCGGCATCCTTTAGTTCCCGCAGGATCTGGAGAACGTTCGGCTCCAGCTGTGTGGCGAAGTTATAGACAGGTATCACGAGAGAGAGGCGGAGGGGCGCGGATGCGGTGTTCATCGGTAGATCACCGTCTTATACAGGATGAAGTTCCATGCGGCGATGACCCCAATGCAGAAAACGTTGGCGATGAGGTAGTGCAACCGGGCTAGATCGAGGAATACGTACATGATGCCGAGGGAGGCCCCTAGATTGAAGGCGCATAGCGCGGCATAGAGCGCGACTTGCCGCGCCATATGGCCGCTTGATTGGAAGGACCAGAACTTGTTCAGGAGGAAATTGAACCAGAAAACGGTGACGAAGGCGACGGTCTTGGCCGCGTAGGTTCCGGCGAAGACTACCCGCTGTAAACCGAGGTTGACCGCGATCGTCTCGGGGAAGACAGATTTCCGCATTACCGCCAGGATCAGAAAGTCTAGGCCAGCGGAGAGCAAGCCGACCGTGACATACTTGATGAACTGCCCCACGGAACGGCTCGAAAGAAGCCGGCATAAGCGATAGTTACTTGCGGCGCTGTCATTCAAGGTCAATGCACCCGTCACCCATCCGGGGCCTTCCCGTTTGTTTACCGCCGTAGATACTCTTCGACGCGGGTGTCATCCGTGGCCGCCGCGCGGTAGGAAGTTGACTGGAAGCAATGCAAGAAACCTGTTCACGCCAGTTCCAGGAAAAGCAGTACAACTATTATAACAGAGATCCACCATATTTTCCACACCGTCTTCGCACGTCAGGGGGTGGATCCGCCGCCTTGACACCCCAGAGACCCGATGATATAATGGGTTTACGGTAATCCATCCGTCGGGCCGTAGCGCAGCTTGGTAGCGCACTAGACTGGGGGTCTAGGTGTCGCAGGTTCAAATCCTGTCGGCCCGACCAGCTGAATATGGGGCGGAAGCTCCAGACATAGATGCGTGAACAGACAGGGACCCGCGCATGGCGCGGGTTGCTTTTTTTTCTCGGCGACTTCAGAAACACGTCCATATTAGGCAATGGATCGCACCGGTTTCCATGGATGGTCGTAATTTGTACACATCTGTCCTTGTCACGGTATCTTGGCGAACCCGCGCTCATTTATGGCCCAAAGACCAACACCCGGTATCTCTCCTCGGGCAGGGCGTGAAAGACCCCCGTGGCGACGGTGCAGGCGACCCCTTTGGCGTTCCTCAGTTCCGCCCGGAGGTGGATCTTCGGCCCTTCCCGCGCGGTTACGGAACAAGCGGCCGCGATCGTCTCCCCGAAGTAGATGGGGGCGATGAACTTGACGCTCATATCCGTGGTCACCGCGAGCTGACCGGTGTGGGTATGGCTCGTCCAGCCCATGATCTCGATTTGCCAAGAGTTGCAAATTACATGCGCGTCTTGCACGCAATTTCTAGAGGCGGTGCGAAGAGGGGGACCGAGGGGGAGAGGGCCTTCATCGATCCAGCGATCATGAGGTTTCTCACACCTCTTCTCGAACCACCATCGCAAGGAAGGAAAACCACCCGCCGGGTGGAATTATTCACCTTGTAACGGGTGAAAAACGGTAATTCACCCTTGAGCAGGTGAGAAGCGTTGCCGTACCTGACCGTCATCACCGCCGATGTCATCGACTCCCGCCGGCACGAAGACATCCGCCGCCGCTTGGAGGAGCGGCTGCCGCGCCTGGAGCATCCGCTGCTCCTCACGCCTTTTACCGTATCGCGCGGTGATGAACTGCAGGCCGTCTGCCAAGGGGTCTTGGCCGCGCCGGAGCTTGTCCGCCGTCTCCGGCACGCCTGCCTGCCGCTGGTACTTCGGATCGGCGTCGGTCTTGGGTCGGCCGATTCCGAGACGGCTGCCTCCTCGTGGGACATGAGCGGCGAGGCGTTCTTCCGCGCCCGGGACGCCATGGAACGCCTGAAGCCCGGCAAGCATCCACGCACGCGCCTACTTTCCGGCGATGCCCGGTTCGACACCGTCGCCAACGGCCTCTTTGAACTCCTGGATACCACGTGGATGTATTGGACCGCCGCGCAATGGGAAGCGGTCATGGCATACGAGCGCGAGGGTACTTACGGCGCCGCCGGCGCCGTGCTCGGTATCGCCCTGCAGAACGTGGAGAAGCGCTGCAAGGCGGCCCGTTGGGCCTCCGTCCGCGCGGGAGAGGCCGCGTTGCGCACCCTGGGCGACTGGTACGGCATCTTCACCCGGGATAAGGTGAACCAGCCGCCTTCACCAGATGAGAGGTGAAAGAACGTGACACCGACGCCGTTGCTCTTGGCCTTCTTGGCGCATTTCAGCGCCGATTTTCTCCTCCAGAGCGACCGGATGGTCCAAGCGCGCACGGCCGGCCGTGTCTGGCCGTATCTCGCGCATGCGGGCACGGTCGCGGCGGTGCTCTTCGTCCTCCTTCACTTTTATGGCGTTGGGGCGGCGGCGTTCTTCGCCATCTTGGTCGCGGGGTTGCACCTCATCCTGGATTGGCTCAAGGATCTATTGGGCCGCAAAGGCTCGCCCCGGGTGCAGGTAGCTCTCTTCGTCGGGGATCAGGTGCTGCATGGGCTCGTCCTGTTCTTTTCTTGGCAATGGCTGGCTCCCCGGCCCGATCCGCGCGTCCTTTACTATTATGGGCTTCTCGTACCGCCACGCGCCGCGGCCGTATTCGGAACGGCGCAGGGAACGCCCGCGATCGAACTAAACCTAGTGCTCGCGGTGGTCCTGGTCTATGTCGCGGTGATGTTCGCGGGCGCCGTCCTGCTCCGCAAGATCCTGGACGCTCTAGGCGTTTCCCCACGGCGGGAGCCCGGCGATGACGCCGGCGCCGGACGCATTGGCAAGTACATCGGCATCCTGGAGCGGGGGCTCATCCTGACCCTGGTCCTGGCTGACGTCGTCTCCGCGGTCGGCTTCGTGGTCGCCGCCAAGTCGGTGGCGCGGTTCAAGGAACTGGACGAGAAGGGATTTGCCGAGTATTACCTGGTCGGCACCCTGGCCAGCACGCTCCTGGCCGTGGGAGCGGGCCTGCTCCTCAAGGCGGCGCTGCGGGGGTGAAGAGTGAGAAGGGTTTTTTGCATTGCTTCTAAGAACGCTGTGAAAAAGGCGCTTGACGCAAGAACACCGCTAGTATTGAAACCACGAAAATGCGAAAGGTCAAGAAGCGGCGGTATTTTAGTTGATCACTTTTTCGTGTGTTACGAGACACCAGCCTCTTACGTAATCTGCGTCAATCTGCGAAATCTGCGCTTATCGGTCCAAGACGGGTTAGTCACATCGCTTCTAATCCCGCCCGAGAAACTTGTAAAACCTTCGATAGA
>JBLNCE010000121.1:0-31587 GCA_050260415.1 Bacteroidota bacterium
GGGGGGGACGTGGGTGTAAGGCGGGGGGGTCTGGGCGGCGGGTGTGCGGGGGGGGGCCGGGGTGTTATAAACCTGCGTGGTGCCGTGGGCCGCGGCCAGCGGCGCCGGCCTGCCGGTGAACGAGGCCACCGGCAGCCTGATCGTGGACATCGGCGGCGGCACCACCGAAGTCGCCGTCCTTTCCCTCGGGGGCATCGTGGCCAGCCAGTCGAGCCGGGTTGCCGGCGACGAGATGACCGAGAGCATCATCCAATATGTCAAGCGGCATTACAACATGATGATCGGCGAACGCACCGCGGAAGAGGTCAAACGCTCCATCGGCGCGGCCTATCCCTGCGGACAGGAGGAAAACTACGAGGTTCGCGGCCGGGATCTGCTCACCGGTCTGCCCAAGACCATCGTCCTGGGCTCGCACGAAGTCCTGGAGGCCCTGGCGGAACCCGTCAGCCGGATCATCGAGGCCGTCCGGGCGACCCTGGACCGTACTCCGCCCGAATTGGCCTCGGATATCCTGGACCGCGGGCTCGTACTGGCGGGCGGAGGATGCCTTCTGCGGGGTCTCGATCAGCTATTGCGGGAAGAGACGGGCATGCCGGTGCAGCGGGCGGAGGATCCCCTGACCTGTGTGGTCCGGGGAACGGGGATCGCGCTGGACAACATGGCCTTCCTGCGCCGGGTCACCTCCAGGGCGCGTCATTTGGCCTAGACCGAAGTTGAGCTGGCAAAGGCGTGTTTCCTGAGATCGGGTCGAACGGAATCGTCTTGAGGCGGGCCGCCGAGCGGTTCGCTATCGGCTGGGGGCGTGGGCGTGTTACAGTTCCTCACCAGTAAGAAATTGCTCTTCGCGGCCGTGGCGATTCTGTTCCTCTCCTGGATCATGTTCTTCACGGCCGATCATCCTTTCCGGGAAACCTCGGCCGAGACCTTCCTGCGCACGGCGATCATGCCGGTGGCGCGAGTTTTTGACGCGGTGACGGATGCCGTCCGGGACGTGTTTCGTACCGTGGGGGAACTGCATCGGCTGAATGAGCAGAACCGCAGACTGGCCGAGGAATTCGACCGCGTCTCCATGGAAAATCAGGTTCTCCGAGGCTTCCAACTGGAAAACGCCCGTCTCCGCAAGGCCTTGGGCTTGCGGGAACGCCTGCCCCACACCCTGGCGGCCGCGGAGGTAATCGCCCGCAGTCCGAGCAATTGGTACAGCCGTCTGACCATCGACCTCGGACGAGCCGACGGGATCCGCGCCGATATGGGTGTCATCGCCGCCGGAGGCGTCGTCGGGCGGGTGATCGAGACCAGGGAACATACCGCGGACGTGCTCCTCATCACGGACGGCATGAGCCAGATCGGCGGCATGATCGAACGCACAGGCGCCCACGTCCTGGTGCGTGGGCTGAGCGGCCGGCCGGGATACTGCCAGCTGCTGCCCCTCAAGGACGCCGATTTCCGCCCGGGCGATCAGGTCGTGACCTGGGAAGAAAGCGAGTACTTTCCCCGCGGCCTCACGATCGGTCGCGTGGTCACCGCCGCGCGGGGCCAAGGCGGGCTGCCCCTGGGGGGCACCCTGCGTCCGGCCGTCAGGCCGGGCCGCATCGACGTGCTCTTCGTGATCAAGGGCGTCGAGCGGGGAGACGGCCGATGACCTCCCGCGCCGTCGCCGTCGTTCTTACCGTCATTTTTGGCCTGGTATTGCAGGCCACCGTCTTTGCGGCCTTGAATCCCTTCGGACTGGGCATTGTGCCGGATTTCGCGCTGATCGTCGCGGTTTCCCTCGGCTTGCTCAAGGGGCCTTGGTACGGGGCGGTGATCGGCCTCGCCACGGGGCTCTTCTGCGATCTGTTGTCTGGCGGGGCGATCGTCGGGGTGGGGGCGCTGGCCAAGATGGTTGCCGGTTTTGCCGCCGGCCTGTTGGAAAAGACCATCTTCAAGGACAACCTGCTCGTCCCGTTCTTGAGCCTCCTCGCCGGCACGCTTCTCAGTGAGATCATCTTTCTCGTGATCAGCGGAGCCCTGGGAATGCATGTCGGACCGGTGTTGCTCATCCTGCCGCGCCTGCTGGCGCTGGCCCTGTACAACGCGGTTCTGGCCCCCCTCGTGTATCACCAGTTTTACCGCCTGGAGAACGCTGGATAGGGGTTCGTTCCCCGCCCGGTTCCGGTGAGACGCCGGCCGAGCCTCGGCCGGAATATCGACGGTGCGCCATGGATCGGCGCATCCTGGTCAGGGAGGACCTTCCCGGTCGCAACACATGTCCGGGGGGTTGCTCGCCATGAGGCTCAACCAGACGGATGATCTGGAGCGGCGGGGGCGGATCATGATGATCCTTGCCGCGCTCTGCTTTGCCGTGCTCTTCGGGCGGCTCTGGATCCTGCAGATTGTCCGGGGCGCGGTCAACTACCGCCGGTCGATGGAGTACACCACTTACGACATCACCATCCCCGCGCCGCGCGGCGTGTTTTACGATCGCCGCGGTCGGTTGCTGGTGGCCAATCGTCCCAGTTACAACGTGGTCGGGCTCTGCGAGACATTGAAGAGGCATCCTGAGGTCATCCAGGAACTCGCCCGGCTCCTCAATTGTCCGCCCGAAACCATTCAGGAACGCCTGGCCACGCCGGGTCTGCTGCCATACCAGCTCTATCCCGTCGCCAAGGACCTCCCGGTGAACAAGGCCCTCCACATCCAGGAACGCTCGTTGAACCTGCCCGGCATCGAGGTGCAGACCGTTCCCTGCCGGCATTATCTCTACGGGGACTTCGCCACCCATGCCTTCGGCTACACCCGGGAGATCAGCCACGAGGAACTGCAGCGCCTGAAATCCTCCGGTTACCAGATGGGGGACATGATCGGCAAGACGGGGCTGGAGAAGACGCTGGAAACGTTCCTGCGCGGCGAGAACGGCGTGCAGCGCATCGAGATCGACAAGAATCAGCGCCCGATCAACCGCGTGTACGAGCGCGCCCCCGTCCCCGGGCTCGACGCCTGGCTGACCCTGGACCTGGATGTGCAGCGGACGGCCGAGCAAGCCCTGCGGGAACAGCTGACCTACCTCCAGCGGCATACCAAATACAAACGGGCCAAGGCCGGAGCGGTCATCGCCCTCGACCCGCGGAACGGGGAAATCCTGGCGATGGCCAGCCAGCCTTCGTTTGATCCGAATCTCTTCGTGGACATCGTGCCGCGGGAAACTTTCGCCTCCCTGAACAACAATCCCTACAAGCCCTTCAACAACCGCGTACTGCGCGGTCTCTACCCGCCGGCCTCAACCTTCAAGCCCTTTACCGTCCTGGCGGCTTTGGCGGAAAAGGAGGCCGCTCCCGACGAGGTCTTTTTCTGCCGCGGCTACGATCGGGTCTACGGCAGCGAGGCCAAGTGCTGGATCGCCGGCCGCGGCCAGATCCACGGGCGGCAGACAGTGGTGGACGGGCTAAGAAACTCCTGCAACGTGGTCATGTACGAACTGGCCCGCCGACTGGGCGTCGAAAAACTCGCTCGGTACGCGCGACTTTTCCATTTCGGCGCCCCGACCGGCATTGATCTTGCGCCCGGCGAGGCGGCGGGCATCGTACCCGACCAAGCCTACAAGAAGCGCGTCCGCCCCAATGAACCATGGCGCGAGCTGGAAACTCTCCATTTCTCGATCGGCCAGGGTTTTCTCGAGGTGACCCCGCTGCAGCTGGCGGTGGCCTACGCCGCCCTCGGCAACGGAGGTGCATTCTACCGTCCCCACCTCGTCCGATCCATCCGCACCGTCGACGGGCGGATCCGGTATAGTTTCGCGGAAAGCCGCCCGCTCAGCCGGATCGAGATCGATGAATCATTGCGCCGCCAGGTTCTGGCCGGGTTGAACGAGGTGGTGAGCGGCGGAACGGCCGCGGGAGCCTTCGCCGGTTTCCCGCTGGACCGCATTCCGGTGGCGGGCAAGACCGGAACGGGGCAAAAGAAAGGCTACGATGATTTCGCGCTGTTCGCCTGTTTTGCCCCGGCCGATAAACCGCAGATCGCCGTGGTGGTCGTGATCGAACAAGGCGGCATGGGAAGCTCGGCCGCGGCTCCGGTGGCGCGGCGGATCCTCGAAACGTATTTCCATCTCCCGGCGATCAAGGCGGCGCCGGCGCGATCTTCCCCTTCGCCCGCTCCGGAAACGGCGGCCCCCATCGAGGTGCCGGCACCCCCGGCGGCGGAGGAGCCGGTCCCGGAGGATATCCCGGCGGAGCAGGGCCCCGGTTGACGTGGCGCGGCGCCTTCGGAGAAGGAATTCCGCGGGGCAAAGGCGAACCAATCTTTACCGTCGGGAGGGAAGATCTCCCGGGCGAAAAGACGGGGGAGTGATGCCGCTGGCCAGAGGGGCGCGACAACGGGGCCCAGCAGAGAAACTGGGCCTTCGCACTTCCGCCGGTGTGGTTTTCAAGGGTTATCGCCAGGGTCTGCGGCTCATCCTGCCGGCGGAGGGGGATTTTGGCGCTGTATGCACGGATCTCCAGGGCAAGCTGGCGGCCTCGGGCGATTTTTTCCGCGGTGCCAAAGTATTGTTGGATCAGAGCCTGCGCCTGCTCCTGCCCGGGGAGATCGAGATCCTCCGTGCCATGCTCCTGCAACATGGGGTGGAGCTCCATACTTCTTCGGAAGCCTTGGCCGAACCGGAGGATGGCAATGGTGAGTCGACGACCACGGTCCGCTCGCCCGTCCGTTCCGGCCAACGCGTGGTGGCCGAGGGAAACGCCCTCATCTTGGGCGACGTCCACCCGGGCGCGGAAATCCTGGCCGGTCGGGATGTGGTAATCCTGGGCGCGGCCAGGGGGGTCATCGCCGCCGGTTTGACCAGCGGACGGGAGGCGATGGTCTTCGCCTTCCAATTACGTCCCTCCTTGCTGAGGTTGGGTGACGTGGTGGCACGTTTCGCCGGCGCGGGGCCGGCCTGGGGCGCCGAAGTCGCGGTGGTGCAGGGAGAGACCATCGTGATCGAGCCTTTTACCGGGTGGCAGCGACCCAAAACACGACGACCACGGAGGATCTAAGGAGTGGGCGTGATGAGCAGAGTCATCGTCGTTACCTCTGGCAAGGGGGGGGTGGGGAAGACCACCACCGTAGCCAATCTGGGCTGCGGTCTGGCCCTCCGCAACCGCCGTGTCGTCATGGTCGACGCCGACATCGGCCTGCGCAATCTCGATGTGGTCCTGGGGTTGGAAAACCGGATCGTTTTTGACCTGGTGGATGTGGCGGAGAAGAAATGCCGCCTCCGCCAGGCGATGATCAAGGACCGGCGTTATGAGGGGCTGTTCCTGCTCCCCGCGGCGCAGACCCGCGAGAAGGACGCCGTCTCCCCCGAGCAGATGGAGGAGATCTGCGGCGCGCTGAAGGAAGAGTTCGACTACATATTGATCGACTGTCCGGCCGGGATCGAGCAGGGTTTCAAGAACGCCATCGCCGGCGCGGACGAGGCGATCATCGTGACCACGCCCGAGGTGTCCTCGGTGAGGGACGCCGACCGCATCGTCGGCCTGTTGCAGGCCCGGGAGTTGACCGACCCGTGGCTGATCGTCAACCGCATCCGGCCGGACATGGTACGCAAGGGCGATATGATGGACATCGACGACGTCAATGATATTCTGGCCTTGGAGCTTCTGGGGATCATCCCCGACGACGAGTCGATCATCATCTCCACCAACAGGGGCGAGCCCGTGGTTACTGACCGTTCCTCCCGTGCCGGGGAAGCATTCCGCAATATAGCCGGGCGTTTGGAAGGCGAGAATATACCTTTTATGAACATGGACTTCGACCTGACCGTCTTTGGACGGCTCAAACGGCTCATCGGGATGTAGCTGATCCGTTGACGCGGAGATTTGGGGGGTACGGCGCATGGACTTCCAGAAGGCCCGGGCCAGCAGAGAAGTGGCGATGGAACGGCTCCGTCTGGTCCTTGTCCACGACCGGGCGATGATTTCGCCCGCTTTGCTGGAACTCCTGAAGAGCGAGATGGTCGAGGTAATCTCCCGGTACCTGGAGATCGACGAGGACGGGATGGAGGTACGCCTTTCCACCAATGACCAGCGGGCGGCCTTGATGGCCACGATCCCCGTACACCGCGTGCGGAGGGGAGGCGAGGCTTGAGACCGATCGGCCCATCGCCCGCGGGGCGCCGGTTCCGCGCACGGGCGGTTGCGGCCATGTCACTTTTTGCTGCTCGACGGCCCCCGCGGGCGGAGTTATAATTGACCCGAAAGGGGCAGGTCAATGCTGGAGCGTCGTCTGCTGCGCAATCTGGATCTGACCGTTCTCGTCACGGTCCTGCTCCTCGTCCTCTTCGGTTTGGCCATGGTCTACAGCGCCACTCATACCCTCAACCAGAAGGACCCCTTCTTCGCTACGAAACGCCAGTTATTGGGCGTCATCCTGGGGTTCGCCGGGATGGCCCTGATTATCCTGGTGGACTACCACGCCTCGGAACGTTTCCATCTTGCGATCTACCTTGGTAATCTCTTGATGCTCGGTGCGGTGCTCATCTTCGGCCGGGAGGTCAATGGGGCCAAGAGTTGGTTGGATCTCGGGCCGATCCGTTTTCAGCCATCCGAGTTTGCCAAGGTGGCGGCGATCGTAACCTTGGCCAGGCACTTGGCCAACAAGGAGCACCTGGACACTCTCTGGGATCTCGTGAGCCCGCTCCTGCACGTGGCTGGACCGCTCGTCCTGATCCTGCTCCAGCCGGACCTCGGCACTCTGCTGGTCTTCGCCTTCATCACTTTTGCCATGTTATACATGGCCGGCACGCGCGGATGGCACCTGGCCTTGATCTTCGGCCTGCCCATGCTCCTCGTGATCGGCGCCATCGCGGTCCATCTCCGCTTCGGCGTTCAACTCCCCCTGATCAAAGGCTATCAACTCAAGAGGCTTACCAGTTTTCTCGACCCGGCCAAGGATGCCCAAGGATCGGGTTACAATATCATTCAGGCCATGATTGCCGTAGGTTCGGGCCGCTTCCTCGGCAAGGGTTATCTCCATAGCACCCAGGGGCGCCTGGGCTATGTCCCCGAGCACCAGACGGATTTCATCTTTGCCGTGGTCGGGGAGGAACTGGGATTCGTCGGGGGATTCCTCCTGCTTTCGCTCTTTTTCACCCTGATCTGGCGGGGCTTGCGCATCGCCTACCAGGCCAAGGACAAATATGGTTCTTTGATCGCCACCGGCGTCTTGGCGATGTTTCTCTTCCACGTCCTGGAGAATGTGGGTATGAATCTGGGCATCATGCCGATTACCGGCATTCCCCTGCCCTTCATCAGCTTCGGTTCAAGTTCCATGTCCGCCAGTCTCTGGGCGGTGGGACTCCTGGAAAACGTCTGGGCGCGGCGGCAGAAAATCATGTTCTGACCTGCTCAAGCGGACGCCGGGCCGAAAGGATTCCGGCTGGACATGACGAACTACACCCGGGCGTTAACAGCATGGACGGGGGTGTCATCGTGCGTGTCAAGATGATCCTGAACCCCATCGCCGGCCGGGGACGCGGCCAAAAGGTAAAGGATGACCTGCTTGCCGCTTTGCGCCAATCCGGTGTTGAGTTCGACGCGGCTTTCACCGGCCAGCGCGGGGCGGGCCGGCTCCTGGCCAGACAGGCCGTGGCGGATGGTTTCGATCTCATTATCGCCGCAGGCGGGGACGGCACCGTAAACGAGGTCGTCAACGGGATCGCGGGCAGCCAGGCCGTCCTGGGCGTGCTCCCCCTCGGCACGGGCAACGATTTTGCGGCGATGATGGGCATGCCCAAGGACCTGCGCGTCGGCCTAGACCGCATCCTCCATGGGCCGCGTCTCGGGGTGGATCTCTGCCGGGTCAACGACCGTTTTTTCGCGAGTTCGGTCGGGGCCGGCTTTGACGGCGAGGTATGCTATACGGCCAACCACAAATACCGGCATCTCCGGGGGATGGCCGTCTACATCCTGTCCGTCCTCAGTACCATCCTCTCCTATCAGCCCCGCCGCGTCAAGCTGACCGTGGACGGCCGGGAATTCGACCGGGAGATACTCCTGGTGGCCGTGGTCAACTCACGCACCTACGGCGGAGGCATGCTCGTCGCCCCCGATGCTGCGGTCGACGACGGGTTGTTTGAGATCTGCCTCGCAGACAAGATGAGCCCGGCGCGGGTCGCTCTGAACCTCCCACGTTTTATCAAGGGAAATCACTTGAGCCTTCCCGAAATAACCATGATCCGGGGTCGCGAGATCGTGTTGGAAAGCCAGACCCCCATCTATTACCAGGTCGATGGGGAGGTCATGGAAGACACGCGGCTCACCTTCCGCCTTATCCCGTTGGGTCTCACCGTTGCCGGCGCCTCCTTCCGTCCCGCCCAGACCGCGGAGCGCACGGCCTTCCAGGGCCAGGGGTGATGCTCCTTGCACTGGTTCCTGGCCGCCGCCTTGGGGTATTTGCTCGGCTCCTTCCCAAGCGCGGTGATGGTGGGCCGGCTCGTGAGAGGGGTGGACATCCGGGGGCGGGGCAGCGGCAACCCCGGGACGGCCAATGCGCTGCGGGTATTGGGACCGTTGCCCGGCGTCATCGTTTTTGCCGGCGATCTTGGCAAAGGTCTCGCCGCAGCCTACCTGCCGGCTCTGTTCCTTGGCCCGGAAGGAGGGTGGCTGGGCGGGCTGGCGGCCGTTATCGGCCATGTCTTCCCGCTCTTCGCCGGCTTTCGCGGCGGCAAGGGTCTGGCCACCGGCCTCGGCGTGATCCTTCTTGGGGCGCCATGGCTCATTCCGGTTTTCGCTGTCTTCTGGCTCCCGGTCTATGCCTGGCGGCGCAGCGTCGCCCTAGCCTCAGCCGTGGCGGTCCTGGCCGTGTCCCTGGCCGGCCTGTGCGGCCTTCCGCCCCGGCCCGCCCTTGCCTTGGCGGTTGGAACCATGCTTGTTTTCCTCCGGCATTGGCCGGAGGCATCGCGGGCCTTGAGCCGCCAATAGAACCGGGCGCTTCCGCCCTCCGTCACGCGCCGTCGCCGGCGGCGCGCGCCAATCCCGGGAACCCCATCTGCCGCATGGCCTCGTAGACCGCGATCGCCGCGGCATTCGCTAGATTCAAGGAGCGGGCGCCGGGGCGCATCGGGAGACGCAGGCAACGCGCGGGTTCCGCTTCGAGGAGCGCGCCGGGAAGACCACGGGTTTCGGGACCGAAGACGAGGCTGTCGCCGGCGGCATAGACGGCGTCGGTGTAGCAAATGCCCCCCTTGGTCGTAAAGTACCACCGGTTCCCCGCGGGCTGCGCGGCCAGGAAGGCCTCCCAGCTGCGATGGCGGATGACCTCCGTCAAGTCCCAGTAGTCGAGTCCGGCCCGTTTCAGACGCGCGTCGTCCAGAAAGAACCCCAGCGGTTCCACTAGATGCAGGACGGCTCCCGCGGCGGCGCAGAGACGGGCGATATTGCCCGTGTTTTGCGGTATCTCGGGTTCATAGAGCACCACGTGAAGCATGGGTTTTATGCCCTCCGCGGCGTTTTTTGCCGGCCATGTCGGCAGGCAAGCATCCACCCCGGCGTTCGCCGGGACAAACAAGGGATGAAAATGAGAATGAAAGCATCGACCCGATCCTATCCGGAGATGCTGGCCAAACTCGACGGATTGGGCCGGTTCGGCATGAAACTCACCCTGGACCGGATCGAAGCCATCCTGGAGATGCTCGGCCGCCCCGAAAGACGCCTGCGGGCCGTCCATGTGGCGGGCACCAACGGCAAAGGCTCCACCGTTGCCATGCTGGATGCGATCCTGCGCGCCGCCGGGTTCCGCACGGGACGCTATACCTCTCCGCATCTCGTGGACTATCGGGAACGCGTCGCCCTGGACGGGCGGCCGGCGCCGCCGGAAAAGCTGGCCGCCGCTTTCCCCCGGGTCTGGACGGCGGTCGAACGCGTCAAGGAGGGGCCCGCGGGACATCCGACGCAGTTCGAGGTCGGAACGGCCTTGGCCTTCCTGGTCCTGGCCGAAGCCGGCATCGACCTGGCGGTGATCGAGGTGGGATTGGGCGGCCGGTACGATACGACCAACGTCTTGGACCCGTTGGCGGCCGTCCTGACGCATGTCGCCCTGGACCACACCGACCGTCTCGGTCCGGATCTGCCCTCCATCGCCGCGGAGAAGGCCGGCATCATCAAGCCCGGGCGGCCGGTGGCCATCGCCCCGCAGGAGCCCGAGGCGCTGCGGGTAATCCTGGCGGAGGCGGCGCGCCGACGCGCACCGGTGCGTCTGGTCGGGCGCGATCTGGCCTGCGAACTGCTCCGGGCGGGGGAGGAGGGAACCTACTGCCGCCTACGCGGGGCGCGAGACTACGGGGAAGTCCGGGTCAACCTTCTCGGCGCCCATCAGGCACAGAACGCCGCCGTGGCGGTGGCCGCCGTGGAAGCCTTGGTGGAACAGGGGGCAGACATCCCGATGGACGCCGTGCAACAAGGCTTGGCCGCGGTCACCTGGCCGGGGCGGCTTGAGGTCGTGCGGCGGACGCCCCGCGTGGTCCTGGACGGCGCGCACAACCCGGACGGCCTGACGGCCCTGGCTGCGGCCCTGCGCGGAGTTTTTCGGCGGGACAAGGTCGATTTCCTCGTGGGTATCACGGGCGACAGACCGGTGGCGGAGATGGCGGGCCTCCTCGCGCCCCTCGCCCGCCGCGTAACGGTTACGGCCGTCAATGGAGGGAGGGCGCCGGGGGTGGATCCGGGGCGGATCGCCGCCGCCTTTGCCGGGATGGAGATCCCGGTCGAAACCGAGCCGGATCCGGCCGCCGCCCTGGACCGCGCCCTGGCCGGGATGCCCGCCGACGGGCTGCTCTGCGTCTGCGGTTCGCTGCATCTCGTGGGGACGATCCGGGGTATCCTGCAACCGGAGGAATGAACCTCGAATCACGGATTCAGGATCTACACCGCCTCCCAGATCCCCACCATACCGTCCTCTCCCCCCGTCGCCACGAACATGCCGTCCGGGGAAGGAACCAGGGCAAGGATGTCCCCCGTATGCCCCCGCAGTTCGGCCCGTTGGGCTCCACCCTGGACGTGCCGGGCTTTGGCCGTCGGGCCGTGGGCCTCCCAGGCCGTGACCGACCCTTCGGGACCGCCGTAGACGGCGAGAATCCGCCCGCCCGGGACCCAGTCCGCCAGGGCGCGGCCCGAGGCCACCTCGATGAGCTGCGCCCGCTGGGGGCTGGTGACGACCAGCCATTCGCCGAAATGGGAGAGCTCCACTTGGAAGGGGCCGGCTTCCCCGCGCCAGGTGGCGGCGGGAGCTTTGGTTTCCAGGTCCCAGAGGGTGAGAGTCCAGTCGCGGCTGACCGAGACCGGACGCCCGTCCGGGGTGAAACCCGCCGCCAGGCCCTGATCGGGATGCGTTCCGCCCATGATTGTTGTCCCCGAGGCGTAATCCCAGACGTGCACGGACCGGTCCTCGCCTGTGGAGACGCCGAGATCGCCGCGGCCGTTGATCGCGAGGCCGCGCACCGCCCCGTGATGGAGCCGGTACACGCCCCGTTCCTCCCCGTTCGCCAGGGAAAAGACCTTGATGATCCCCTCGTCCATTTCGTCCGGGTCGACCAGCCCGACGGCCGCCGTTTGTCGGTTCGGATTCACCGCCAGGCAGCCGGCCGCCCCGCCGGCCCTGTACATGGCCTGTAGTGTCCCCTGGTAGCGGTGCCAGGCCTTGATCGTGCCGTCGCGCCCGGCGGAAACGACGAGGGCGCCGTCGGGGGACAGGGCCAGGCGGACGACGGGCGCGCCGTGGCGGAGCATCTCCCCGCGCAGTCTGAAGTCAACCTTGCTCTGGTCGATGCGCAGCGGTTCCATGAGTGGCGGGAACGGGCTGCGATATGCGGCCGGCGTAGAGGCCGGGGCCGCCCCGGACAAAGGCGGCGCGGGCGGTCCCATCGGCGCCGACGGCACCGGCGATGGGGCCGCCGACAAGGTCGCCGACTTGTTCTGCGGGGAAGGGGGTGCCGCGTCATGCGGCGGCGATGCGAAGGTCGAGAGATCCCGCTGACCCGGAGGCATGGCCATAGCCGATGGGGAAGCAGGCCCTTGGGCAAGGGGTGACGCGGCGGACGCGGGCGGGAATGGCACCGTCGACCCCGCTTGCGACGGGGCCGGGACGGGCGGCGAAGCCGGCAAGGTCCGGGCGGCCGCGGATGGAGCATCATGCGGCGCCCCCGGCAGATCGATGGCGTGCGGTTCCGCCGCTCCGGCCGCGGCGAGGAAAGGTTTGGCCGCGTTCAGGGCCGGAAACGGGCTCGCCGCGGGCTGGGTGAAGATTCCCTCGGTAAGGTATGGTTTCGGCGGCGGACCGGGTGGCGCCGCCGGTAGGGGCAAAACTTCCGGTTCCGGTTCGTCCTTGAGCTGTACGTAGATGGCGGCCAGGGCGCAGAGCATCAGCGGCCAGAGGGCGAACAGGCTCAGAAGGATGAAGATGACGCCGCCTAACCCAAAAAGCTGGATCAATACTTGGCCGAAACCGGCGAGCGCGAATGTGCAGACGCACGGGAACAGAATGATGGCGATAAACGCAAAAATCAGCCTCAAACGATGGCCGGCGGTGATTTCCGCGCTGCGCCGGAAGGCCTCGAGCACTCCGCATCGATCCGGTCGATCGGCCATGACATAATAGGCCAGGCTCCAGCGGATGATGATAATAATGGACATAACGATCATTGACACGGTCAGGATGAGCATCCGGCGAAAAAACATGTCTGCGAACACATCGCGCCTTTCCAAGGCGTTGGGCATATCGCGCAGTGGGGAAAAGGACGGGTACTTGGTGGTGAAATAGAAGGCCAGGGGCGCCGCGACGGCCAAAAATGTGCAGGCAAGTATCACCAGGGTAAGCCAATGCAGGAGCGTGAACTTGCCAAAGTGACGGAATCCGGCGAAGATACTGCCCAGCGAGACCCGTTCGCCGCTATGGAGACTGAGGTAGAATATGGTCAGACCGCCAAGTAGCGGGCCGGCGAGGAACAGATTGTACAGAAGGTTTCCAAAGGGGATCCCTGCCAAGAGCATGCCCAGAAGCCCGCTAACCAAGCCAAAAAGGAAGAACGCCAACACCGCCTTGAGCGGACTGCGCCCGAAGGCGCGAAAACCGTACGTGAAGCACCGTATGATATAAAACTCTCTGGCCATGGCCGCCTCCTCCGACGGCAGATGCCCCGACTTCAAGGCACTCGTCCGACCTGCGCCCTTTGGCGCGCCGCGCCATGAATATCATGGGCGCGATGCCGAGCGCCTGCCTCCTGCACTTTCGAAATCTCGGCTCGCCGTCACGGCAGACTATTTCAGGGGCCGACCGTTATCTACGATCAATATCGGCATTCTTCGCCAAAATCCTTCGTATTTCTGCAAGCCGGGCTGAAAATGGGTAATTATCAGAAACATATTAAAGCCCGCACCCCAATCCTGGGGAGGGGCTTGCCGAATATCGAGTCCTTGTGGACACGTCGTCCCGGAGCCGCAGCCGGTCAAGATGCCTTCGTAACCCGGGCTCAATCCAGCTCCGTCTCGACCAGGATCCCCGCCGCGTTCTCATCGGTGCCGAGATCCTCGCCTTCCAATTTTTGGTCGAGGTCCTTCTCCGCGGGCATCTTGGCGGCATAGTTCTTTTCCGTCCGATCCAAGGCCGCCTCGCGCACCAGAGCGGCGCCGTTCAGCTTGATCACCTGCACGGCCAGGGTTCTCGCCCTCAGGGAGTGATAGATGGCGTCAAGATACGACCCTCGGGCATACTGCTTGCGGGCGTAGAGCTGGTGGCCGACCGTCCTGGCCAGGCCGAAATACTTCCCGCCCCGCCGGGCGGCTTTCTGCGCCGCCATGACCACGGCGGCGGTGCGGCGGATGACGTGCCGGGCATGGAACCGCAGGGGTGCCGCCTGAACGGCGGCGGCGCCAAGGCAGATCAGCGCGATGGCCACGGTCCTTGGGAGGCCTCGCTTCATCTCGTTATCCTCCTCTCATTTCGGCCCCGGGTCATGCCGACCCGGACGGCAAAAAACTCGCCCCGCGCGGGGTTTCTGTTCCACCTCTGCCTCGCGCTCTGGGTTGACGGGGTTGCTCGTCCGCGTCCACAGGTATTGACGGACCAGGCCGAGAAAAAGTTCTCTACAGCGGATATTCATTCTTGCATGCTCTTGCTCCGCCCGGCAGGAGATCCGCTCCGCTATGGATAAGTACATAAGGCGTTTGACCATAGCCTTCCGGAGGAACAATGGCACCCGCCATTTACATCTTGATCGGCCCCTACGGAAGCGGCAAGACCGAGGTCGCCCTGAACCTCGCCCGCCGGGAACGGGAGAACGGGCGGGACACGGCCCTGATCGATCTGGACATCATCAATCCATACTTCCGTTCGCGCGAAGCCGCCACCCTCGCGGGCGGGTGGGGATTACGGGTTATCTCCAGCGTTGAAGGCTTTGAGGAAGCCGACCTACCCGCGCTCTCCCCCTCCATCCTGGGCGCCCTGCAGACGCCCGGCCTCTGTCTGGTCTTTGACGTCGGCGGCGACCCGGTCGGGGCCAGGGTGCTGGGGCGGTTCCATGCGCTCCTGGCGGAACGTACGCCGGAGGTCTGGATGGTCGTCAATACCTACCGCCCGGAGACGGGGAGTCCCGAAGCGATTGTCGCCGCGGCGCGGAGAATTGCGGTCGCGGGTCGCCAGGCCTTGACGGGATTGGTCGCCAACCCGAACCTTGGCCCGGAGACCGATCTGGCGTCGATCCGCCGCGGCTGCCGCGCGGTGCGCGAGGCGGCCGGGAGACTGGGCCTTCCGGTGGTCTATACCGCGGTGCGCGAGGACCTGGCGGAGGAAGCGTCGCGCGGGGATCTTGGGCCAATCCTGCCGCTGCGCCGCTATATGCTGCTCCCTTGGGAGCGCTGAGGTCGACAAGCGAACGGTGGAGATTCCGGGGAGGGACGGGACATGACCGGCAAGAAACTGGTGATCGATGAGGAACGCTGCAAAGGATGTGAGTTGTGCCTGCATTTCTGCCCGCGCAACCTGCTGCGCCTGGCGGATCGCCTGAACAGGCAGGGACTCAAACCCGCGGAAATCGAGGATGAGGAGGCCTGTACCAGCTGCGCGTCTTGCGCCCGGATGTGCCCGGAGACCGCCATCGAGGTGTTTCGCCCCCCGAAGGCCGCCTCCGGCCGCTGAACCGAGATTGCGAAGGTGGATGTCGGACATGAGGCTTTCTGCGGTTTTGCCGCGTTGACGAGCGCCAAGGCCCCGGCCGGCAAAGGCCCTTTCGCGAGAATGGTTCAGGTTCGAGCGCACTCCTGCCCTTCGGGGCTGAACCGCCCCCGCCGCGCGGAAGGGGCGGACAGCGCAAGGAGACATCATTTCCAGAGGTGGTGACGGTCGCTTGTCCGAGCGAGTGATGATGAAAGGCAACGAGGCGTTGGCCGAGGGGGCGATACGGGCCGGGTGCCGGTTCTTCTTCGGCTACCCGATCACGCCCCAGAATGAGATCCCCGAGTATATGGCGCGCCGCATGCCCGAGGTGGGGGGTACCTTTCTCCAGGCGGAGAGCGAGATCAGCGCGATCAATATGTGCTATGGCGCGGGGGGCGCAGGCGCGCGGGTCATGACCAGCTCTTCCAGCCCCGGGATCAGCCTGAAGATGGAAGGACTTTCCTACCTGGCCGGGGCCGAGGTACCCTGCGTAATCGCGAACATCCAGCGGGGCGGCCCGGGTCTCGGCAGTCTGAGCGCCTCCCAGGCGGATTATTTTCAGGCGACCAAGGGGGGCGGCCATGGGGATTATCACCCCATTGTCCTGGCGCCCAACTCGGTCCAGGAGATGATCGATCTGGCGGGTCTGGCCTTCGTCCTCGCGGACCGGTACCGGACCCAGGTCATCGTGCTGGGTGACGCCATTCTCGGCCAGATGATGGAGCCTGTCACTCTGCCGGAACCCGGGCACCCTGGGCGCGTGGATAAGCCGTGGGCCACCACGGGCGCGGCCGGGCGCCCGGCGAACATCATCAATTCCTTGGGACTGCCGGCCGAGATCCTGTACCAGAAAAACCAGCGGCTGCAGGAAAAATACCGGGCCATCCAGGCGGCCGAGGTGCGTTACGTCGAGGATCGGGTGGCCGATGCCGAACTGGTGGTGGTGGCCTACGGCACGACCTCCCGGGTGGCCAGTTCCGCCATGGCCAGGATCCGGGTGGAAGGGGGACGGGTCGGGCTCTTTCGCCCGATCACGCTCTGGCCCTTCCCGGCGGGGCCCCTGGCCAGACTGGCCCGGGAAGGAAAGCGCTTCCTCGTGGCGGAGATGAGCGCCGGCCAGATGGTGGAGGACGTACGGCTGGCGGTCGAGGGACTTTCCCCGGTAAGGCTCCATGCCACCTTGAACGGCCGCGTTCCGTCCGTGCGGGAGATCTACGAAGCGCTCCAAGACGAACTCCGCCGCGGGACAAAGGGGGGTGCCGCATGAACAAAGTTTTTGGCCGGCCGGCCAGTCTGACCCGGAAGACCCTTTCCTATTGCCCGGGATGCACCCACGGCATCGTGCACCGTCTGGTGGCGGAATGCCTCGACGAGATGGAGGCGCGCGACCGGACCATCGGGGTGGCACCCGTCGGTTGCGCCGTCTTTGCCTATGATTTCTTCGATCTCGATATGCACCAGGCCGCCCACGGGCGGGCGCCCGCCGTGGCCACGGGGATCAAGCGCGTCCTGCCGGACCGGATCGTCTTTGCCTATCAGGGAGACGGGGACCTGGCCAGTATCGGCATGGCCGAGATCGTACATGCCGCGGCGCGCGGCGAGAAGATTACCGTCGTTTTCATCAATAACGCCATCTACGGCATGACGGGCGGGCAGATGGCTCCCACCACCCTGGTGGGGCAGAAGACCACCACTTCGCCGGCTGGTCGCGACCCGGAAAAGGCCGGGTACCCCATCCGCGTCTGCGAACTCCTGGCGACCCTGCCCGGCGCCGTCTACCTCGCGCGGGTGAGCGTGCACAATCCGAAGAACGTCCTGGCGGCCAAGGCCGCCATCAAGCGGGCATTCGCCATACAGGAGGAAGGGCGAGGCTTTTCCCTGGTCGAGGTGCTTTCGAGCTGCCCGACCAATTGGGGCATGACCCCGATCGAGGCTCTGAAGTGGATCGAGGAAAAGATGATCCCCTACTATCCGCTGGGCACCTTCCGGCAGCCTGAGGAGGCGACGAACGTTGGCGCATGAGATAATCTTCGCCGGCTTCGGCGGACAGGGCATCTTGCTCATGGGCCAGTTGGTGGCCTATGCCGGGATGATCGAAGGCAAGGAAGTCACCTGGTTCCCGTCCTACGGGGCGGAGATGCGGGGCGGCACTTGTAATTGCGCGGTCGTGATCGCCGATTCCCCGGTCGGTTCCCCGGTCGTCGCCGAACCCAACGCCCTCGTGGTCATGAACCGGCCGTCGCTGGAACGTTTCCTCCCCGCGCTCCAACCGGACGGGGTCTTGGTCTACAACAGCTCGCTCATCGCGCCGGCCCCCGAGCGCAAGGACGTGCGCATCATCGCCGTGCCCGCAAGCGAGATCGCCGTTGCCCTCGGCGAAGGTCGTGTGGCCAACATGGTCGCGCTCGGCGCGCTCCTCGGCGCCACCGGGGTGGTCGCGCCGGAGACGGTGGTGGCGACACTGGCCAAGACTCTGCCCAAGCACCGGCAGGACCTGCTTCCGGTGAATCGGGAGGCGCTGGAACGCGGGAGGAAGCTGTCCCTCACGGCTTGACCCGATTCTTGTAAAGTCGAACCACCCGCCGTCATATCTATTAGTGACCTTCAAAGTGCTATTATTGAGGAGGAGACGGCGGGTGGAGAGAAAGGGAATGCAGGTGATCAAAGATGTGGCCTCGAAGACGGCGGGATTGGTCTTCTTTTCCCTGCTGGCCATCGCCCTGGGCGTGGTTTTCGGCGTGATGTTCGAGCGGTGGGTGGGCGGCGAGTCCGGCACGCCGACGAGCACCACGGGGCTGGAGGTGCCGGTGGAGGAAGTGAGCCTGCCGCCGGATGAAGCGGCCGGCGAAACGACGGGACCGGCCGAAACGGGGACGACGGCGCCGGCGGCGACCTCCGTCAAGTACCGCGTCCGCGTCGGACCTTACGCCGATTACGCCCAGGCCACGAAGGCCGCCGATGTCTTGCGCGCCGAAGGTTATCCGATCTATCTGGCCAATAAGGCCCCCTACGTGATCCAGGTCGGAGCCTTCGCCAACCGCGACAATGCTCTGGCGCTCAAGGCGCAATTGACGCAGAAAGGATACAGCGTCGCCATCCAGACGGAATAACCAGAGTCTTCCGGCCCACGGCCGCGGCAGGCTTCCCCGGCCTGTCGTTTGTTTTTACCCCGCCCGTCTCTTCCAAGCGGCATCGGGAGGAAGGGGCGGCGGCGGCCGTTGTCGGACAGGCCTTCGAAGCGGTGCGAAAAACCTCGGACGACGCCGACCCTGGGTTGGGAGCCTGGCGGGGATCGATCGGGACCCGGGCGGGGAAATGGGTTTCGCATCGCCCTTGTAAACGGAGGTGCCTTCGTGAAGCTGTCGGAGATAAGAAGGATATTGGGCGCGGAAGTATTGACGGGGGAGGAGCTCCTCGACCGGGTGGAGGCGCGCTCGGCGTGCGGCGCGGACCTCATGAGCGACGTCTTGGCCTTTACCAAGGAACGCACCCTTCTCCTGACCGGCCTGACCAATCCGCAGGTGGTGCGCACGGCGGAACTCGTCGACCTGTGCGGGCTGGTTTTCGTCCGCGGCAAACGGCCGCCGGAAGAAGTGGTGGAGCTGGCCAGGGAGAAGGGCCTGCCCATCCTGCTCACGGAGAATCCGCTCTATGAGACCTGCGGCATACTCTATGCCGCGGGCCTTCCCGGCTGCAGGAGACAGGGTTGATACGATGGACGGATCGCCCGATACCACTCTCCATTTTGCCGTTCGCGGCGGGGACTTCGCCGCCGCCGGCGAGGCCTCGAGCCGCCTCAAGGCGTTATTGCGCCAGGTCGGCCTGAGCGCGGACGCGATCCGGCGCATCACCATCGCCACCTACGAAGCGGAAATGAACGTGGTCATTCACGCGCGGGCCGGCAAGATCAAAGTGCGCCTCACCCCGGCCCTGGTGGAGGTGGAGGTGGCCGATGTCGGTCCGGGCATTCCCGACATCGATCTGGCCATGCAGGAAGGTTACTCCACGGCGCCCCAGGCGGCGCGGGAGATGGGCTTCGGCGCCGGCATGGGCCTGCCGAACATGAAACGGTGCGCTGACGACCTGGCCATCGAGTCCAGGGTCGGAGAGGGTACCACGGTCCGCATGAGGTTCGACCTGACGAGGGGTCGCCCCCGGCAAACATGACCGCACGCCCCCGGATCCTCCCCGCATCATGCGAAAGGCGGGAGCAAGGTTTCGGCCCTTCCCGGCGGTGGCGGGCGGGGGTTGGACAGGGGTCTGATTCGAGGATGGTTGATCTCCAGGGGAGGTGGTTACCATCGGCTCCCTCCGCTCGGTTCGGCTGGATGAGGAAAAGTGCCGCGGTTGCACCCATTGTATCAAGCGGTGCCCCACGGAAGCCATCAGGGTAAGGGAGGGCAAGGCGCGCATCAATGTCGAACGGTGCATCGATTGCGGCGAGTGCATCCGGATCTGTGAGAACCACGCCAAACTGGCGGTGAGCGATCCGCTCGCCGCAATCGAGGCTTTCCGTTACCGCGTGGCCCTGGCCGCCCCCTCGATCTTTGCGCAGTTCCGCGGGGAACAATCGCCCGGCAGGATCCTGGGGGCCTTGGCCGCTCTGGGCTTTCAAGAGGTGGTGGAGGTGGCGGAGGGGGCGGAATACACCACGGCCGCCATCCGAAACCTCTTGGCCCGTTACGACGGGCCGCGGCCGCTCATCTCCTCGGCCTGCCCGGCGGTGGTCCGGCTGATCCAGGTGCGTTTCCCCGGCCTATTGGACCAGGTCATCCCGGTCGAGGCTCCGGTGGACGTGGCGGCGAAGATTTACCGGCGGCGCCAGCGGGAACTCGGTCGCAGCCTCGACGGGGTCGGACTCTTTTTCATCACGCCGTGCCCGGCCAAGATCACCGCGTACAGGGAACGGGCGGCCGCGGGCCTTGGCACGCTCGACGGCTGCCTGTCCATGGCGGATCTTTACGGGCCGCTCAAGAAGTTGCTCTCCCAGCCCGACCTCCCGGAACTGCCGATGGCCGCCGGCGGGTTGGGCCTCGGTTGGGCCAGGGCCGGGGGGGAGAATCTGGCCCTGGGCGAACGGAACCTCCTGGCGGTCGACGGTATCCATAATGTCTCGGCAGTCCTCGAGGAGATCGAACTGGGTAAACTGGCCGACGTGGACTATCTGGAAGCAAACGCCTGCGTGGGCGGGTGCGTGGGCGGACCGCTCACCGTGGAAAATCCCTTCGTGGCGCGGGTCAAGATCCGCCGCCTCAGCGAGAACCTGGGCACGCGGACCCTGGGGGAACGGGTCGTCGCGGAGGCCGCGCGCTTGGGCGCCGAAGGGTTCTTCGCGCCCCCGGCGGGCTTGGCGCCTCTGCCTTCCCTGGCCCTGGACCGGGATGTCGGCACCGCCATCACCAAGGTCAACCGGATCGAGGAAACCTTGCGCACCCTGCCCGGCCTGGACTGCGGCGCCTGCGGCTGCCCGACCTGCCGCGTGTTGGCCGAGGATATCGTGCAGGGCGAGGCGGTCCTGACCGACTGCGTGATCAAGCTCCGCGAGCAGCTGGCCCTCCTGGCCGGCGACCTGCTTTCCCTGGCGCAAAAACTGCCGCCCGCCATGGGGCAGGCCCAAGCGGGCAAGGAAGAAGGGAAGTCGACCGATGACGCTGAGTGAGATGGCCGCCCGCTTGTCCCTGGAGCCGCTGGTTCCGGGCGAACCGGAACGGCAGGTAACCGGGGCATATGTCTCCGACCTGCTCAGCGACGTGATGGCCCACGCCCGCGCCGACGCGGTCTGGGTGACCATCCAAATCCATCAGAACGTGGTGGCCGTGGCCTCGCTCCTTAACCTGGCGGCGGTAATCATCGCCGGCGGGCTGCGCCCGGCGGAGGAGACCGTGGCCAAGGCCCGGGCCGTAGGGTTGCCGCTCTATGCCGCCAAGGAAAATAGCTTCCTCGTGGCCGGGCGCCTCTACGAACTGGGTTTGCGGTGAGATGTACGACCTCCGCGCCGATCTCCATCTGCACAGCACGCTGTCGCCGTGCGCCGAACGGAGCATGACGCCGCGCGGGCTGATCCGGGCCGCGCTCGCCGCCGACTTGGCGGCCGTGGCCTTGACCGACCATCACGCGGCGGGGAACACGCCGGCTTTTCTGGCCGCCGCTGAAGAGGCCGGGATCTGGGCCATCCCGGGCATGGAAGTGCAGACCGCGGAGGAAGTCCATCTGCTGTGCTTCTTTCCCGATCTCCCGAGGCTCCTGGCCTGGGAGGAAAAGGTGCTCGGCTGGTTGCCGGAGAAGCCCAACGATGAACGCTTCTTTGGCCCGCAGGAGATATACCCGCCGGACGGGGGACCCCCGCGCCGCTTTACCCGTCTCCTCCTCACGGCGGTGCCGCGGAGCCTGGATACGATCTATCGCGAGGCCGCGTCCCTGGGCGGTCTCTGCCTCCCCGCGCACGTGGACCGGGCGGGGTTCGGGCTCCTGCCCCAGCTCGGTCTGGTGCCTCCCGTTGTACCGGTTAATCATCCGCTGGAGATCTCCGCCATGGCGGATCCCGACGCCGTCCGGCGCGCTTTTGGCCTGGAACCCGGCACACGTTTCTTCCCTTCCTCGGACGCCCATCGCCCAACGGAAGTCGGCCGGCGGCCCGCGATGCTGCGGGTGGCCGAAGCATCTTGGGAGGAGTTCGTCCTGGCGGTGGCGGGGGAAGGGGGACGGCGCCTGGGGATGGAATAATCCATCGTTGATCGCATGACGCTTGGACCTCACGGAAGAAAGCGGGGCACATCGCGTGCGAGTAGCCAGGCATGGGGTGCTGATCAGTTTTCTCCTATCCTATGTTTTGGTGCTCTTCATCCCCTTGGTCATCAGCGGCATCGCCTTGACGGAAACGGAAGGGATCGTCAAAGGTTACACCATAGAAAACAATATGAACCTGTTGGATCAGATCCGCGATCTCCTCGACATGAACACGGAGGAACTCAAGAAGATTGCCATCCGCATCGCCATGGACGCGCGGGTGGAGAAGCTTGCCGGCGTAAGATCGCCGAAAGGCGACACGTACTATACCATTTGGGAACTGGGTGGCGACCTGCAGGCGTTCCAATTTTTGGAAGATACCCTGATCATCCCCCTCGTCTATTTTCCCCACCTGGACATGGTGGTCTCTCCTTCGGTTTCGTGCCCGTTCTCCGTTTTCTACGATTACCAATTCAAATACGAGGACCTAAGCGGCGAAGAATGGCGCGGGATGCTCACCAAGCGTTATCACCACGGAGAGTTGCTGCCGGTGGCGCGGATCAACTTCGGGGGGAACGACTATTCGGTCTTGTCCTACCTTCAATCATTGCCTCTCGGCTATCCCAATCGATGCGACGCCGTCATCATCATCCTCGTCGACGCGGCTCGGCTCGGGCGATTATTGGAACGGATCAGGCTCTACGATTACGGATGGGTCTCCGTCTCCGACAACCGGGGCCGCATCCTGGCCATGGCCTCGGGGCCGAAGGCCAAACCCACCGCCGTTACCCTGCCGAAGGATGTCTTGGCCGGCCATGCCATACGCAACATAGCCAGCAGACCAATGATGGTCATCCATACCATCTCCGAGAAAAACGGCCGTCGTCACGTGGCCGTCCTTCCGTCGGCTCAGATCATGGGGAAGGTACGCTACGTGCGTATCCTAGCGGTAGGCGCGGCCTGCCTCTCGCTCCTCCTCGGCCTCCTGATCGCCTACTATCTGGCCCGCCGAAACGTCAAGCCCCTCCGCGAGATCGTGGGGATGATGACGAGCCTCTTCGGTCCGGGTCTCGACAAGAGCGGCACGGAATACGATATGCTCCGCAACACCTTGAGGGCCGTCAGCGCCGTTCTGGGCGACAACAGGTCCCTGCACCAATCCATGGAGAGACAGAAGCCGCTCGTGCGCGCCGCCGTCTTCGACCGGCTCTTCAAGGGATACTTCCGGGACAAGACCGAACTCGGGGCCTTGATGGACCACCTAAACCTGGAAATACGGGGAAAGAATTTCGCGGTCCTGATCATCAGGATCTCCGGCTTGGGGGACCGGACGAGCCGGGAAGAGCTGCTGAAATTCGATGTGATCAGATCGCTGATCGAAGAGACTCTCATAAAATTCACCTCATTGGCCGGTTATGTTCATCACGTTGAGCAAGATAGATTTACTGTCTTACTTTGTTATGAGAATGAGGATCAGCAGATATGTATTCAACAGACAAACGCGGTTATTCAAGCCATTTCGTTCTATCTTTGGGGCAAATATAATATTAAGGCTTGGTTTGCCTTGGGGAGGATCTTCAACGATCTGACGGATACCGATAAGTCATACGAAGAAGCCCGGCAAGCCTCAAGCTTCCAGCAGATGCACGAGGATGACATCTGTGTCTGGTCGCATGAAATCCCCCAAGGGAACACGAAATATTATTATCCGATCGAATTGGAGGAAAGATTGATACGCTTCATCCAGCTTGGGGACAAGGAAGAAGTACAGAGGATATTGGAAGATATATATCATGAGAATTTTGTCCGACGACAGTTATCTACTTTAGTATCAGGACAATTGCTCCAGGCGATTAACGGTACTTTGTACCGGATAATTGATGAAGAAACGCAGAGTATGCTAGAACCCGTCGAGATATCATCCGATGTAAATATTAATAACTGCTATCGTAGATTAATCTCAAACTATCTTACAGTATCTCACATAATAACCGAGAGGCGACAAGCAAATCGCAAAGACCTCGTCAAGAAGATTATGAAGTATATTGAGTGTCACTATGCGCAGACGGATCTGTGCCTGATGGCGATTGCGGAGAAGTTCAGGCTGTCGACGGCCTATATTTCCCAGGTCTTCAAAGAAGAGCTCGGCAAGAATTTCTCGGATCATCTGGAGGAGATCCGGTTGATCCACGCCTGCAGGCTGCTGAGCGAGACCGGACTGGCCGTGGCGGAGATTGCCGCGCAGTCCGGATACGCAAGCGACAAGGCCTTCAGGCGCGCCTTCAAGCGGGTTAAGGGGATGAGTCCCACCGAATACAGGAAGACGGTTCTGGTCACCTGATACCCCCGAGTCTCCCTTGCCTTCCGCCCGCGAAGGCTTCCCCGCGGCTGGCGAGGCCCGCTCTTTCCCTTCCCGACCCGCAAAAGGATTGTGTGGGCGCCAAAAAAGTGTGTGTTGATCCTCCTCTCCGGACCGGATTAAGATCGAGCCAAAAGCCGTCGTGTAGTGGGCCGCCGCACCATATGGCGCTTTTTTCGGCCTGCCGGGTTTTCTTTGCTCTTTCCCGGGAAACACGACGCCGGAGCCTAGAAAGCCGGGAGAAGGGGGGCGATGCCGCGAAAGGGGAGTCAAAGCCGAAGGACGGTAGGCGAAAGAGATGCAACCAACAAAAGGAGGAGCAGAACGTGGCCAAGTACATCAAGGGGATTCTCGTCCTACTCCTGACGTGTCTGGTCGTTCTCGTCCCCGTTTCGGCCAAATCGGTTTATCCTCTTAAGACGGATGCCACGCTGACCTATTGGATGGAGCTCCATCAAAATACCGCCCTCATCACCACGAACTTCGGGGATCTGCCCCTCGCCAAGGAACTCGAGAAGAGAACGGGCATCAAGGTCAAGTACATCCACCCGCCCGTGGCCAGCCAGGCCGTGGGACCGACCGGACGGGCCACGGAGGCCTTCAACCTCATGGTCGCTTCCGGCGAGCTGCCGGACATCATCGAGTTCTACTGGCGCCACATCCCGGGCGGTCCCACCGAGGCCATCAAGAACGGGATCATTCTCAGATTGAACGACGCCATCAAGAAATGGGCCCCGAATTTGCGCTCGTTCCTGCGCAGGCATCCCGAGGTCGACAAGATGATCAAGACCGACGACGGCGACTATTTCTGCTTCCCGTTCCTGCGGGGGACGGGGACGGGTCCGCTCCTCTCGACGGCCGGACTCATCATCCGTCAGGACTGGCTCAATGAATTGGGCCTGGCGATACCGACCACCATCGACGAGTGGTACGCGGTCTTGAAAGCCTTCAAGGAGAAGAAGGGAGCCACCGCACCCCTTACCATCCAGATGGGCGATCTCCGTCAGGACTTCTCGAATGCCTTCAACTTCTTCGCGCCCGCAATCGGCAGTGGCTTGTACGTCGAGGGCGGCAAGGTCAAGTACGGCTGGATCGATCCCAATATGAAGAATTTCTACTCCACCATGAACAAATGGTACAGAGAAGGCTTGCTCGATCCGAACTTTGCCACCTTGAGCAGCAAGACAATTGACGCCAACATCCTGAGCGGCAAGTCCGGCGCCACCCATGGGTCCGGCGGGAGCGGAATCGGTCGGTGGCTCCCGGCATTGTGGCAAAAAGAACCCAAGGCCGACATGGCGGGGTGCCCGTGGCCCGCGGCGAAAAAGGGCGAAAAGACCGCCAAGTTCGGCTATATTCAGGCCATCTGGCCGGGCGAGGGCGGCAACGCGGCCATCAGCACCAAGTGCAAGAACCTGGAGGCGGCGGTGCGGCTGCTCGACTACAACTACAGCCCGGAAGGCCATCTCCTGATGAACTTCGGCCTCGAGGGAATAAGCTACAACATGGTGAAAGGTTATCCGACCTACACCGAAGCGATCATGAAAGCCCCGGCCATCACCCAGGAGATGTCCAGATACATGCGCGGGCATACCAACGGTCCTTTCGTCCAGGATTCAAGGTATCTCGAGCAGTACTACGCGCTCCCTCAGCAGAAACAGGCCCAGGCGGCATGGATGAAGACGGAGGCTCTCAAGTATCAGATTCCGCCGGTCAGTCTGTCTAAGGAGGAGTCCTCCGAGGCGGCCAGGATCATGAGCGAGATCGACACGCTGAACAACGAGATGTTCATGAAATTCATCATGGGCACCGAACCCATCGAGAACTTCGACAAATACGTGGCCCAGGTCAAGAAGCTCGGTATTGACCGCGTGATTCAAATCTATCAAGCTGCGTATGCGCGGTATCGCAAGCGTTAGAAAAGCATTCAGTGGAAAGAGGGGCCTGTGCCGCCGTGGGGCGGCCAGGCCCCTCAAGCCCGGATTGCGCGAATACCTCCTGGTTCCCTGCGCCTTTGATCGCCCCAATGGGTGCCAAAGGCGCAGTATGATTCATCTTTTGCTTTCACCATCTCGCTCCGCATCGTCGCTCGGAAAGTGAGGGCTAAAAAGCCATGAGCTCCGCCGGCCATGCCGTTTCAGTCACACGCAGGTTTCGGGAAAAGGTCAGAAGAGATTTCAGGATTAATAAAGCGTTATACTTGATGGCCCTGCCAGTCATAGTTTATTATGTTGTTTTCCATTATAAACCCATGTATGGTGCCATCATTGCCTTTAAGGACTATTCTCCTCTCCTGGGAATTGAGAAAAGTCCGTGGATAGGCCTTAGACATTTTAAGGATTTCTTCAACGGATTCTATTTTTGGAGAATCTTACGCAATACTGTGGTTATCAGTCTTAATTCTTTGTTCTTTGGTTTCCCTACTCCCATCATTTTCGCTCTACTACTCAATGAATTACGTAATCAGCGCTTTAAACGTGTCGTGCAAACGATCACTTATATGCCTCACTTCATTTCTTTGGTGGTAATCTGCGGAATGATCAGGGAATTCGTCATGAGCACCGGGGTCATCCCGGATGTGCTCAGTCATCTTGGCTTTCAAAAAACGAACCTACTTGACAAGCCGCATCTTTTCGTGCCGATCTACGTCATCTCCGGCATCTGGCAGGAGGTTGGCTGGGAATCCATTATCTATCTGGCCGCCTTGGTGAGCATCGATCCTGAGCTTTACGAGGCCGCGTCCATCGATGGAGCAGGGCGTTGGAAGCAGCTGTGGAGCGTCACGTTGCCCGGGATCGTCCCCACCATCATGATTCTGCTCGTTCTCAGGATCGGACGTCTATTGAGCGTGGGCTATGAAAAGATCATCCTTTTGTATAATCCGGCCATCTACGAGACCGCCGACGTCATCTCGTCCTTCGTCTACCGCAAAGGCCTTCAGGAATTCAACTGGAGTTACAGTGCGGCCGTGGGGATGTTCAACTCGGCCATCAATCTCTGCCTGCTGGTGTTGGCAAACAGGTTCAGCCGTAAGATAAGCGAGAGCAGTCTCTGGTAGAAAGGGTAATCAAGATGATTAAGAGGACTGTCGGCGAAAGGATTTTTGATTTTTTCCTCGTCATATTTATGCTATTCATAGTTATTATTACAATATATCCCCTTATTTATGTATCATTTGCATCATTAAGTAAACCAGTTGATTTTATGGGACATTCTGGCTTATTACTAAAACCTTATGGCTTCAACTTAGGATCTTATCGCGAGGTATTCAAAAATCCTAACATAACCAGGGGATATATTAATACATTATTCGTAGTTAGCGTAGGAACATTGCTCAATTTAATCATAACTTCAATGGGAGCTTACTTTCTCTCCCGAAAGAACGTAATGTGGAGAAATTTGGTTATGTTCATGGCAGTTTTTACCATGTTCTTTAGCGGAGGCCTTATTCCTTTTTACCTGACGGTGAAGCAGCTTAAGATAGACGATACTTTATGGGCTCTTATCTTTCCCGTAGCGATCAATACTTATAATATGATTATCTTGCGCACGGCCTTTCTGCACGTCCCCGAGGAGATGGAGGAATCGGCGAAACTGGACGGCGCGGGGCCGTTCAGGATCCTCTTCCATATTATGATCCCGATTGCCGCGCCCACCATCGCCGTGATTGCGCTGTACTATGCCGTCCACCACTGGAACGCCTGGTTCCACGCGATGATCTTCCTGCGGACGCGGGAATTGTATCCCCTGCAATTGATACTCCGGGAGATCCTGATTCTGAACGACACCACCTCCATGACGATCTCGGCCATGACCGGGGAACACGAATTGTTGGCGGAGACGATCAAGTATGCCGTGGTCATCGTGGCCACTATTCCCGTGCTCGTGATCTACCCGTTCCTGCAGAGGTATTTCACCAGGGGGATCATGGTCGGCGCCCTGAAGGGCTGATCGCGCGCGGCTACGGTCGTTTTGCCGGGAGGAGAGAGCCTTCGATGTCCGAGTACGCCGTTGTCCACGACATCCGAGCCTTTGGCGCGCGCCCCGACGGGGAGAGGCTCTGCACGGAGGCGATCGCCGCCGCGGTCGACGCCTGTGCCGCGGCGGGCGGGGGGACGGTCTGGATCCCCGCCGGCCGTTTCCTCACCGGCCCCATTCGCCTCAAGAGCCATATCCGGCTCCATCTGGAGGCTGGCGCCCATCTCGTCTTCAGCCAGGACCCGGCCGATTATCCGGTCATCGAGACGAGGTGGGAAGGGAAGGAAGTCCTTACCTATTGCCCCCAGATCTACGGCGCCGGCTTGGACGGGATCGCCGTGACCGGCCGCGGAGTCATCGACGGCCGCGGCGAGAGCTGGTGGCGGCTTTTCCGCGGGAGGCAACTCGCGCATCCGCGGCCCCGGTCGATGGTCTTCGTCCGCTGCCGGGATGTGCTCGTGGAAGGGGTCAAACTGATCGACTCGCCGGCCTGGACGATCAACCCGATCGAGTGCGATCGCGTGACCATCGATCGAGTCACCGTCGTCAACCCACCAGATTCCCCCAACACCGACGGCATCGACCCCGATTCCTGCCGGAACGTTCAGATCGTCGGCTGCCATCTGGATGTGGGCGACGATTGCATCGCCATCAAGGCGGGCCGGGAGGACTCCGCGGTCCGGGCGCCGTGCGAGAATATCATCGTCGCCAATTGTCTGATGGTCCGCGGCCACGGGGGAGTGGTCATCGGCAGCGAGACGACGGGCGGGATCAGGAACGTGGTCATCGCCAATTGCATCTTCGAGGGGACCGACCGGGGAATCCGGCTCAAGTCCCGGCGCGGCCGGGGAGGTTTCATCGAGGATCTCCGGGCGGATAACATCATCATGAAGGGCGTCATCTGCCCCTTCGTGCTCAACATGTACTACGACACCGGCGGAGGAACGATCGACGAGGCCGCGCACGATCTCGGGCCCCATCCGGTTGGTGCGGCCACTCCGGTCTTCCGGCGGATCCATTTCAGCAACATCACCGCGCGGGAGTCGGGAGCCGCGGCGGCTTTCCTCTACGGCCTGCCCGAGATGCCGCTGGAGGACATAAGCTTTGACAACGTCCGGATCGAGATGGCGGAGAACGCCGTGCCCGCGCGTCCGGCCATGATGAGGGCCGTCGGGCCCATGGCCGGGGCCGGGATCCTCTGCTACGGCGCGCGGAGGGTCGACTTCCGCCACGTGCACGTCTCCGGGCATCGCGGGCCGGCCTTCCGGATCGAAGGGTCGGAAGGGATCAGATTGTCGGGATGTTCATCCGGCGGTTCGGATGGTCCGCAAATCCTCCTGGGACGGACCGGGGGGGTCGCCGTGTGCGATTCCGAGCTGGATCTCGGCCGGATCCCGGAATAGAAGCGATGTCCGGACTTGGGCGGCCCGGCCGATCCCGGGAGGATCGACGAGTCACCCATTTCTCGCGGCAGCGCGTAAGATGAGATACCGTGTCTTGATTCCGCGACCCGTGCGGAAGCAACTTGACGATCTCCACATCTATGTTCCCAAGCTTCTTTTGCGCCGCGTCGAGGCCTTACAAGAAGATCCCCGCCCGAAACCCCACCCCTTGGTCCCCTCTCCGGCAGGGCGAGGGGATAAGCCCCAGGAAAATGCCATCAGCGGCAGCTATCCGATTCACAAGGACTTCGTTAAACCCTTCCGGGAAGTCAAACAGAAGGCGGCGGCGGTCCGCTCGAGACCGCTTCCGGTCAATAAGCCCAGGTCGACCGGGGTGGGGTCGAATATAAAGACGCCGCCGGCCGCCTCCGTGCCAACGTGCGCAGCCACGGTACGACTCATGAACGGCCGGCGAATCGATCGGTCGACGAGCTCAAGCACCCACAACCCTGCCCTTCGCTGGACCGCCTGGCGCCATTCCCGCTCGAGGAGCGCAAGGTGGGCCGGGACGCGTATCAAGTGGGGAGGTTCAGGCTACGGCGTATCTTGGCGTTTCGCCGGCCAACAGGTACTGGTTGACGCCAAAGACGCCACCTTCACGATCTGGGGCAACCACCGAACGGGTATGCGGCGGTAGCCTGATTTTTTGTGAATCGATTTGATTAAGACCCCGCGCGAATTACTGGTCGAGCAAATATCGTCGCTTTAGCGTTATGTTGCAAACATTGAAGCTTTTCGCCGTGATTCGCGCCCGTAACCGACCTGAGGTTCATCCAGACGCCCATGGGACAAGTAGTTTGAAGACCGCGGAATATGCACCCACGTGAACCGGAAGGTGCCGGGGAAGATGGTGAGTCCGCTGGGATAGATTAGGTCGACAAGCAGGAGGATGACGGGAAACGGGCCGGGCTGGGATACCATATATGGCCCTGGAGCCCTTTTGTTGTATAATACTCTTGGAGAATCGGCGAGGGGGGGAGGGGAAAAGACCCTATCAGTTCTTCGAGAAAGGGCTCATTGGATTATCAAGGCCTAATCGCGTTGCTTTATAGATGCGAAAGGAAGAATTGAATAGACGATGAGATTGGGGGCAAAAGAACGCATTAAACACCAAATATTATTGGACAAGCTATTAAATGATTTTTCGATATCACAAAAGATGATACTTATTTTTGTTGGTTGTGTCATTGTACCTCTTTTAATTCAGAATATCTTTTATTACAATGCTACTGAAAAAAATGTCCAAAGTGAAGTAATGCAGCGACTAACGCAGTCATTACGAGAAAAATCCAACAAAATAAAGGAATGCATATCTGAAATCATAGCGCTTTCCCTGCGGTATAACAACAATCTAGAAATATATAAGTTTTTGGATACAAACTACAGTAATAGTGTAAATTACTTTAATAGATATCAAGATTACCAAGATCGTATCAAAAATGTACTTATATCAGATTTAACATTTAATACACAAATGACCCAATTGATTCTTTACACTGATAACCCAACCATAGTTAACGGTGCTCTGGTTAGGAAAATAACATCGGGCAATTTTAATATTCTGGATGAAAAATTGCTTGATTACCGTATTGATACATTAACCTCGCCACCAAAAGAGATTAAACTCAGGATAGCATTGGTTCCTACACAATTAACAGCCCCAAATGACAGAAGTCTAAGTATTATTAGACCTTTAAGATATTATCAAGAATATTCACGTTACCAAAAAATCGTACGCATTGATCTCAATCTATTATATATTGCCTCTATATTAAGAGAAAACGATTTGTTTGATAATATTATCCTAGTCGATAAAGATAATCGGATCATTGCCGCAGAAAATACCTATCATGAATTTGGCGCTTTTGATATTTTTTCCGACACAAAACTAAAGAAAGGTATTGTTGTCCTGAAACA
>JBLNCE010000122.1:0-13282 GCA_050260415.1 Bacteroidota bacterium
TTTTACGCGTGTCGCCTTCATGCTGGTGATCCCGACCCAATAGTCACTGGGTCGATAACCCCACCGGCGGCAGGCGAGGCGTTTGGCTTGGGTGCTGTTGGCGGCTTCCACGCGGGCTACCCTGCCACCGGGGGAGCGCACGTCATATAGCATGTATGCACCTCCTTTCGTGGCTTTGAGGATAAGGCTTTATCTAAGAAGATTATATACGTATTTTACGTAGCAATCAAGGGGGTGGTATCTGTAAATACGGAAGAATTGAAAACAGATATCGGCCGCCGCGTGCGAAAGATCAGGGGCGAAATGTCCCAGAAAGAATTCGCCGAAGCCCTTGGTACTGCGCCTACATATATTAGTGATATTGAAAGGGGACGCACTAAACCAAGCCTTGAGCTTCTGACCTCAATTATCGGTAAATACGGAGTATCAATTGATTGGATTATCACTGGCAAGGAACAATCCCCACCACCAACAATACCGGTGCGACCTTGTGAAGACCCAGATTTAGAGGCGATGATGGAAGCGTTACGAGGATTCTGGCGAGAGGGAGATGAAGACAAGAGAGCCTGGCTACGACTACAGTTTTGGGCCGCGTTGCCGCTGGTCGCTGATTGGTACGCAAAAAAAAGACATGCTGACGAGGATGCGGCTACTGGGGCTTAAAGTCATAAGAAACTAGCCCAAGAGGATCCTCAGTCCTTGATGCCTCATCAATGGTTCAAGGTTTTCAACTAGGATCAAAGTGATCCAGGTTGAAGGAGGATCCTCAGTCCTTGATGCCTCATCAATGGTTCAAGGCCAGGCGTGGCGCTGGTTTCTGCGTTTTTGAGCGAGCATCCTCAGTCGGATCCGCAATCGGTCCTGATTGAGGATGTCATTTTCCATCTATTCTATGGTTTCGTCATCACATCTTCGCTGTTAAATGGTTTTTGAAGGCTCGAAAATTTCCATCGCGGCGTTCGCAAATTGAGCGTCGCGAGTGGCCGGAAACGAAGGTGGGCGAGATTTTTCGCAGACTCAAAAATGACCATCCAAAATGACTCTGTCCCAAGTAGGGGCGCAGGGTCCCGGATAGTCCCGAGGTATTCGCAAGAAAGATGTCTCATCACAAGGGTGGTTATGAGTGAAGGCGGGAGGCGGGAGGCAAGAGGCGTGAGGCGTGAGGCAAGAGGCAAAAGGCAAAAGGCATGAGGCATGAGGGAAAAGGCATGTGTAAGAGGCGGGAGGTAAAAGGGCATGAGGGTATAGGTAACAGGCAATAGCGAAATATCGTGCTCCGTAGGGGCGCATGGCCTGTGCGCCCCTTACCGGCAACATGTCCCCGCTCCGGGTAATAGCCTCCGAACGGGCCCATATAGGGGCGAGGCCTGCCCGCCCGTCCCGGATGAAGCCCAAGGGCGGCCCAGACCCTTTCGTGCGCCCTCGCGAGGTATGATACGACGGCGACGATCCCCCCCGGACATAATCCTTGCGCGGCTGGTACCCTAGTGCTATAATTAATCCGTGTCTTTCCCGCCCCGCTCCCGTAGCGGGGCCCCGGCCGGCTTTTCCGGCCGAGTCCATGGGGAGGAGGTGATTGGTCGTGCGAAACTATGAAGTCCTTTACGTGCTCAACCCTAATCTGGAGGAAGAGGCCATCGACGCTTCCATCGCCCGCTTTGAAGAGGCGATCGTCAAGGCCGGCGGCACCGTCGTCAAGACGGACAAATGGGGCAAGCGGCGCTTGGCCTACGAGATTAAGGACCTGCTCGAAGGATTCTATGTTTTGACGACCTTTCAGGCGCCGAACGAGACCTCGCAAGAATTGGACCGGCTGATGCGTATCGCCGACGAGGTCATTCGCCACCTGATCGTCAACCTGGACGAGGATTAGAGGATTTGAGGTGAGGCCCGGTGTTTAACCGAGTCATCCTGGTCGGTCGCCTGACCAAGGACCCCGAGTGCCGTTATACGCCGACCGGTAAGGCGGTATGCACCATGCGTCTGGCCGTCGATCGCGGCATCCCGTCGGGACAGGGCGGGCAAGAGGCGGATTTCGTCAACATCGTGGCCTGGGAGAAACTCGCCGAAACCTGCACCAATAATCTTCAAAAAGGACGCCTGGTCTTGGTCGAAGGCAGGCTCCAGATCCGCCAGTATGAAAAGGACGGACAGAAGCGTGAAGCGGCCGAGATTGTCGCCAATACCGTCCGTTTCCTGGACAGGCCGCGCGAGGGAAGCGCCGGACCTGAGCGCGCCGGACATCCCGAACAGGCGGAGGATCTGGGCGATCTGAACCTCGACGACCTTCCGTTCTAGAACGGTCGCTTCAATGGCGTTTGAGATTCTGAGTGGAACAGAGGTGATGTATCATGCGTCGCGACCGCGGCCGCAAGCCCAAGAAGCGCGTATGCTCGTTCTGTGTTGATAAGATCCCCAATGTGGATTACAAGGAGACCGCACGGCTGCGGCGTTTCGTCACGGAACGGGGGAAGATTCTACCCCGCCGCATCTCCGGCAACTGCGCCCGGCACCAGCGCCAACTGACCGTCGCCATCAAGCGCTCCCGCCACGTGGCATTGTTACCCTACACCAGCGACTAGCCGTAGCTCGTTCTTTGGAACGTTTGCGGGGAGAGGCTGAGCGCCTCTCTTCGCTTTTTGCGAGGGCGCCACCAAAGGAAAACCCCCCCTCCCGCCGAATAGAGAAGGAAGGCTTGCGAGGAGGTTGTGAGATGCCTGGATCCGGCCAAGAGATCGACATCGCGCGCAATGTTCGCGCCATCGAGTGGTTGGAGGCGGAGCTTGTCCACGAGACCGGCTCATTGCTGCATGCGCTGGTCAAGAATAATGAAGAGGGTGCCCTGGATAGTCTGGCGGCGGTGGTCATCTCAACATACCTGCTGTCCCGGCGTCTTGGGTATGGTTTTTCGCGGCTGGACGGCAAGGTCCGCGCCAGGCTGCAGGCAAGCCTGGAACAGGAGCATGAGCTGGAACAGTGGTATGGAGACATATCCGAGTTGCTCCAGTACTCTAGGGGTAGATGAAAGGGGGTCCACCCGGTGAAAGTCATACTCTTGCAGGACGTTAAGTCGCTTGGCCGGCAGGGGGATGTCAAAGAGGTCGCCGAGGGTTATGCCCGTAACTTCCTGGTGCCAAAGGGCTTGGCCGCCTTGGCCACCGAAGCCAACCTGCGCGCGCTGGCCCAGCGGAAGCAGGCCTTGCAGATACGCGAACAGCACGAGGAAGACGAGGCGCGCCAGATTGCGGAACGGCTCCAGGGGCTCAAGATCGCGATCGGGGCCAAGACCGGTGAATCTGGACGGTTGTTCGGTTCGGTCACCTCCAAGGATATCGCGGAAGCGGTACAAAAGAAGACCAGGATCGAGCTGGACCGCAAGAAGATCGATCTCCCCGAGGGCCTCAAGCAACTGGGACAGTACGAAGTCCCGATCAGACTCCACCGGGCGGTCACCGCCACGATCACCGTCGACGTGGTGGAAGCGGGGGAATAACTGTCGGAAACCACCACCCGGTTTCCGTCGTTTGCGTTTAATGACGGGGGCATCGGCCTCATATCCAGGCGCGGCCGCCGGAAGCGGAACCATTGAACGGCCCCAAAGCGCGATCGGACACGGTTACTGATCCGTAAACATCGATGTCCATGAAGGACTCACGGAAGGAGCAGCTATGCCTAAAGGCGTTTCTCAGAAAGTCTCCGCGGCCGCCACCGGCGAGAGCCGGGCTACCCTGCACCAGCGGTTGCAAGAAGACGAACAGCTGCAGCGGCAGGTGGCGGCGATCTTTTCCCTGCTTGCCAATATACACGGTTCCGACAAACTGGTGCTTAAGGCGGGCAAAGTGGAAGCGCTCAACCTGATGCGCTCGGATATCCTCGAGGAGCGCGTTCTTGCCTTGCAGCGCCTGATCTACGAGGATCCAACCATCGATACGGTGCCGCACCGGCGTGAACTCAAGGCCATCCTCAATGAGATCGAGGAGGAAATCGCCGATCTGATCGCGCGCCGCACGGTGGAAGACAAGATCGAACGCAAGGTCGCCGAACGGATGCAACAGCGGCACGAGGAGTATGTCAAGGACATCAAGATGCAACTCCTCAAAGAGACGGCGGGCCCCGAGAACCCGTCCACCCTCAAGAAGCTGGCCGAACTCGAGGAACTGGACCAGATCGCCCTGGCGCGCTCGGCGTTGGAAATGGTCAAACCGGCCACGGTGGAGGAGATCGTGGGCCAGGAGCGCGCGGTAAAGGCCCTCCTGGCGAAAGTGGCCTCACCCTTCCCGCAGCACGTCATCCTCTACGGTCCGCCGGGCGTGGGGAAAACAACCCTGGCCAGGCTGGTCCTGGAGCACGCCAAACAGCTGCCATTTACACCGTTCACGAGCAAAGCCCCGTTCGTGGAGGTGGACGGCGCCACGCTTCGCTGGGACCCGCGGGAGGTGACGAACCCCCTCCTGGGTTCGGTTCATGACCCGATCTATCAGGGAGCGCGCCGCGATCTGGCCGAGGGGGGCGTGCCCGAGCCGAAACTGGGACTGGTCACCGAGGCGCACGGGGGCATGCTCTTCATCGACGAGATCGGCGAGATGGACCCGATGCTTCAGATCAAATTGCTGAAGGTCCTGGAGGACAAACGGGTTACCTTTGACTCGGCGTACTATGATCCCAGCGATGCCAACGTCCCCCAGTACATCAAGAAACTGTTCAGCGAGGGCGCGCCGGCGGATTTCGTGCTGATCGGCGCCACCACCCGCGACCCCGAGGAGATTAATCCCGCGCTGCGGTCACGGGCGGCGGAAGTCTTCTTTGAACCGCTCACGCGGGATTCGATCCGGGAGATCGTGCGCAATGCGGCGCAAAAACTCGAAGTGAAGCTGGGAGAAGGCGTCGCCGAACTCATCGCGGACCATACGATCGAAGGCCGCAAGGCGGTGGGGATCCTCGCCGATGCCTACGGCTTGGCCCTCTATCGGCTCAAAACGGCGGAAGCGCGCGGTATCGCTCTGACCAAGGAACACGTCCAGGAAGTAATCCAGATCGGCCGGCTCGCCCCGCACACAGTGGTCAAGGCGAGCCGGACCGGCACGGTCGGCAAGGTGTTTGGCCTGGGGGTCTACGGTTTTCTGGGATCGCTCCTCGAGATCGAGGCGGTGACCTTCCCCGCCAAAGAGGCCGGCAAAGGCCGCATTCGCTTTAACGAGACCGCCGGGTCCATGGCCAAGGACTCCGTCTTTAACGCGACCTCCGTGGTGCGGCAACTCACGGGGTTGGATCCGTCCGACTACGACGTCCATGTGAACGTGATCGGCGGCGGACGGATCGACGGACCCTCGGCCGGGCTGGCCATCTCTCTTGCCGTGACCAGTTCTCTCTTGGGCAAACCAATCCGCCAGGACATCGCGGTCACGGGCGAAGTCTCCCTCTCAGGCCGCGTGCGTCCGGTCGGCGGCGTCTGGGAGAAGATCTACGGCGCCAAGCAAGCCGGGGTGACCCGCGTCTATATCCCGGCCGAGAACCGCAAGGACCTGCCGGCGGAGACGGAAGGGATCGAAGTCAGGGCGGTGGAGACGGTCAAGGAGATCATGGACGAGGTCTGGTTCGAGGGATAGATTCGGGATCCTATCCGAGGGGGCGCACGGTCCGGCCTTCGCAGTCTCGACTGCCGCGGCGCGGGCCTGTGCGCCCCCAATCTATGCGTTCCATGGCCAGGCCACCTATGGCCGCATGTGCTTACTATTTGAATCTCTCCAGCGGGCGCGCCGGACCTTGCGCCAAGAGGCGCGCGATCATGCCTGGTCCTGATTGAGCTTCTGAGCCCGCATAGAAAAAGCCGCCCGCTTGGGCGGCAAAAATCGGCCGTGCGCCGGCTCCGACCGGCCGCTCCCGGACGTATCCGCGCAGCCGGCTCCAACCAGGCAACCCCACGGCACACGGAGGTTCCTGCTTACCGTTGCTTCCTTCCGGACCTGGCGGGGTTCACAGGTCTCCGTTGCGCGGGACCCGATCTTCAACACCACTTACGCGAATCGGTTCCACGAGCGGCGGCCTCGGCACGGCGTTCGATCCTGCTATAGCGGGTTGCAGGTTACAGGGCACCGCTACCTCCCCATCTAGCACGGCCAAAGGTGTCGGTAAAGAATGCGTGGATCCGACGTGCGATTTATTCTATCACTCTCCGGGCGGTAGCGCAAGGGGGCACTCATGGCCGCGCGGACGGTAAATCATGACACGCCGCCGCGAGGCAAGACTTGCCCGGCGGGCCATACCCTGGTATGATAGAAAAGGGCCGGGCGCCCGATACCCGGCCTTTGGCGCGTGTTGGAGGATCCGCATGAGCTTTGTCCACCTGCACAATCACACCGAGTACAGCCTGCTGGACGGCCTCGCCCGGCCAAAGGAATTAATCGCCCAGGCCCAAGCGTTTGGGCAGCCCGCCGTGGCCATCACCGACCACGGGAGCACCCATGGCCTTCTGCAATTCTACTTGGCGGCCAAGAAGGCGGGGATCAAGCCGATCCTGGGCTGCGAGTTCTATCTCTGCCGGGATCACCGCGACCGCAGCCGGCGCGACGACGGCTACCATCTCGTTCTGCTGGCCAAGGATCAGCAGGGCTACCTGAACCTCTTGAAACTCAGCACCATCGCCCACCTGGACGGCTTCTACTACAAGCCGCGGATCGACCGGGATCTACTCCTGGCGCACAACCGCGGTCTGATCGGCTTGGGCGCGTGTGTATCCGGGGAGGTCCCGGAACTCCTGGCCAAGGGCGAGTACGAAACGGCCAAGAAGGCGGCCCTCTGGTACCGCGAAGCCTTACCGGGCGGCTTTTACCTGGAGTTGCAGGATCACCGGGACGGCCGGGCCAACCCCGGTCCGGACCAGACCCGGCTCTTTGCCGCCGAGGCGGCGGCGATCGAGGGCAGCCTGCGCCTGGCCAGGGAGACGGGCATTCCGCTTGTGGCGACCAACGATGCCCATTACGTGCGGCGGGAGGATGCGGACGCGCATGACGTGCTCCTCTGCATCCAGACGGGCAAGACCCTCAATGCCCCCGACCGCATGCGCTTTCCCAACGTCGAGTTCTACCTCAAATCCACCGAGGAGATGGCGGCCCTCTTCAGTTACTGCCCGGAAGCGCTGAACAACACGCGGGAGGTGGCGGAGGCGTGCCAGGTCGAGATCCCGACCGACCAGATCCTACTCCCCACCTTCCCCGTGCCTGAGGGAGAGACGCCCGATTCATACCTGGCCAAGCTCTGCCGCGAGAATTGGTCCCGGATCGGGGCGCCGGACAGGGAGGAAGAGTATCGTAGCCGCCTCGAATACGAACTCTCGGTCATCGGCAAGATGGGCTTCGCCAGTTATTTCCTGATCGTTTGGGACTACGTCAACTACGCACGGCGTAACGGAATTCCCATGGGGCCCGGGCGCGGCTCGGTCGGCGGCAGTCTCGTGGCCTTCCTGCTCGGGCTCCATGATGTCGATCCGATCGTCTACGACTTGATGTTCGAGCGTTTTTTGAATCCGGACCGCGTCTCCATGCCCGATATCGACCTCGATTTCGGGGACCGCGACCGCGTAATCGCGTATGTGCGCGAGAAATACGGTCCGGACCGCGTGGCGCAGATCTGCACCTTTGGCACCATGGCCGCCAAGGCCGCCGTCAAGGACGTGGCCCGCGTCCTGGAGTATCCCTTTGAGGCCAGCAACCGCCTGACCAAGATGTTCCCGGAGGAACTCGGCCTCACCATCGCCGACGTGCTGGCCAAGTCCGAGGACGTCAAGAAGCTCTATGAAGAGGACGAGACCATCCGCCGGATCTTCGACTACGCGCAGAAACTCGAGGGCCATATCAAGACCGTCGGCGTGCACGCCTCCGGTGTAATCATCTCCGACAAGCCGCTCGAGAACTATACGTCGCTGACCATGACCAAATCCGGCGTGGCCACCCAGTTTGAGTTCAACGACGTGGAGAAGATCGGCCTCCTGAAGATGGACTTCCTCGGCCTGGACAATGTCAACGTCATCGCCGAGACGGTCCGGCTCCTGCGCGAGACGCGGGGCATCGAACTGGATATCGGCAAGCTTCCGCTGGATGACGCCAAGGCATACGAGCTGCTCTCGCAGGGCCTCTCGCTGGGGACGTTCCAACTGGAAAGCTCGCTCTATCAGGGGCTCTTGCGCCGCCTCAAACCGTCCTCGATCCACGACATTATGGCGCTCATGGCCCTCGGCCGGCCGGGTCCGCTGGCCTCGGGCGGCACGGATCTCTACATCAAGCGCAAGAACGGCGAGGTCAAGGTGGAATACCTCCACCCCAGGCTGGCGGATCTGACCCGGAGCACCTATGGCATCCTGCTCTACCAGGAGACCTGCATGCGCACGGCCGGCGTGCTGGCCGGCTATACCCCCGGCGAACAGGACAAGCTGCGCAAGGTCATCGGCAAGAAACTGGCCTCGGAACTGCCGGTGCAAAAGGAGAAGTTCGTCGCCGGCTGCATGCGGAACGGCCTGACACAGGCTAATGCCGTCGAGATCTGGAACAACATCGAGACGTTCGGCTCATACGGCTTCAACGCCGCGCACTCAGCGGCCTATGGCTTGCTCTGTTACCAGACCGCTTATCTCAAGGGGAATTACACCCCGGAGTATATCTGCGCCTTGCTGACGTGCTTCTTTGACAACACGGACAAGCTGACGGTCTATCTCGAGGAGGCGAAACGCTTCGGCATCGAGGTCCTGCCGCCGGACGTCAACGAGAGCCAATCCAAGTTCTATCTGGTCAACGGGAAGATCCGTTTCGGCCTCTCAGCCGTCAAGAACGTCGGCGAGGCGGCGGTGGGCGAACTCCTCCGCGTCCGCGCCGAGGGTGGGCCGTTCAAGTCACCGCTGGATCTCTGCCGGCGTGTCAACCTGGTACGCACAGTCCTCGAATCCCTGATCAAGTGCGGCGCCCTGGACTGTTTCGGCCATACCCGCGCCTCCCTCCTGGCGGGCCTGGATGCCCTTCTGGCGGGGGCGAAAAAGACGAATGCCAATGGACGCGGGCTCTTCGACCAAGCCGCGCTCACGTTGGCCGAGCCGCAGGTAACGCTGCCGCCGCTGCCCGAGTTTCCCCTGGACGATTTGCTGGCGATGGAGCGCGAGATGCTTGGGTTTTACGTCACGGGGCACCCGCTCGACTCCATCCGCGTCCTGCTCGAGCAAGCGGGAGCCAGCGGTCTCGGTACGCTGCCGGACCGGGCGGACGGCGAACGGCTGCTCGTGGGGGGCGTGGTCAAGGGCGTCAGGGAGATCGAATCCAAACGTGGACGCATGGCCTTTGTCAACTTGGAGGATCTCGAGGGCGAGGCGGAGGTCACCGTCTTTGCGGATCTCTTCAAACGGGCGGCGGAGCTGCTCGTGCCCGGGGAGAAGGTGCTCGTCGAAGGCCGTGTGAACGTCTACAACGACCAGAAGAAGATCATCGCCAACGAGGTACGACCCCTGAACGAGGCCGCGGTGGCCGATCTCAAAGCCGCGCCGGCGGCGATGAGCGACGCCAAGGGTCTGCGCATCCGGCTCGATGCCGAACTGGCCACGGTGGAACGACTGGAGCGGATCCGGTCCGTGCTGCGGGCATACCCGGGCGAGAAACCGGTCCGCCTGCACCTGCGCGGCGCCGACGGCCGGGTCCGGGTAATCCAGGCCGGACCTCGGTTTCGCGTCAATGTCACACAGGAACTCTTACGAGCGCTGGCCGCCAACCCGGAGATCAGCGTCGAGGCGGACTAACCTTGATCGGTTTGATTCTTAGGGAGGTGGGGTCCCATGTCCGCGGTACGTCGGGACGAAGCAATCGCATTTTTACAGAAAGCCGCGAACGCCTTGCTGGCGGCGCAGCTATTGGCGGAAGCCAAAGGCGAGATGGCCCAGTCGCTCTTCTTTCATACGGAGCAAGCGGCGGAAGACGCCCTGCGGGGTTTCCTCGCCGCCCACGGCGAGCCGGTCAAGGGCAAGAACCTCGCCGCGCTGCTCAGCCAATGCGCGGCCGTCAATCCAGCCTTCAAGGAAATTCAGCTCATCAAGACGGACTATCCCGAGACAGCGCTGAAGCAGTCTAAACGGATTTATGATACCGTGAAGACGCACCTGCCGGCGGAGATCAAGGCGGCGATGTAGGTACCGGTTCCCGGATGGGGGGTCGCGGCGGTAGGTATTTGTTTGCCGTTGTCATAAGCCTATTCGGGTATCCCCTTAGGCTCTGTTCTGAGTAACGGTTGATCTAGAGTATCTGCGTGGACATGAGCCAGGTTCTGGAGAAATGGCATTGCGTAAGGAATCCCGCCCTTCGACAGGCTCAGGAGGCTGAGTTATCGAAGCCCGACCGGAACCAGTCGCTCTCGGGACATCCGTGTCCTTCGCGACCTCGGATTTCCTGGCCAGGGGTTCCTGGACCTCCTAACGATGGGGTGAAGATGCACATCGTCATCCGTGACTCTTGTAAGGGAGCGTTCCGCGCCATTCCATGGCGCTCCAATACTCCGATAGCTTCGAAGCTGACGGCAGGCCGCGTCCGGCGGCCTATGCCGCGTGGCTCGATATCCATATCTGCGCTGGCCCGAATCCGGGCTTTTATTACCTGAGTAAAAGGGATACCTACTGCATACGAACGGTTAAGTCGGAGGGATTGGGATGTCGTATCCCTGGTGGCAAACGGCCGTCTTCTACCAGATCTACGTTCGCAGTTTTGCCGACAGTAACGGCGACGGGGTCGGCGACCTGCCCGGGATCATCGCGCGGCTCGACTATCTCAACGACGGTACGGCGGATTCGCTCGGGGTGGACGCCCTCTGGCTGACTCCGGTCTACCCGTCGCCCGAATATGACTTCGGCTACGACGTCAGCGATTATACCGCGGTGAATCCGCGCTTCGGGGACATGGCGGACCTGGATCGTCTCCTGGCTGAGGCCCATCGGCGCAAGATCCGGGTTATCCTCGATTTCGTGCCGAACCACACCTCGCACGAGCACGCCTGGTTCCGCGAGAGCAGATCGTCCCGGCAGAACCCGAAACGTGACTGGTACATCTGGTCCGACCGCGTGCCCAACAACTGGCAGGCCAGCTTCGGCGGCCGCGCCTGGGAGTATGACGCGGCAACAGGGCAGTTCTACTTGCACTCCTTCCTCCCGCAACAGCCCGACCTAAACTGGCGCAATCCCGCCGTGCGGGAGGCGGTCTTCGCCGCGATGCGTTTCTGGCTCGACCGTGGCGTGGACGGTTTCCGCCTCGATGTGATCAACCATATCTTCAAGGACGCAAAGATGCGGGATAACCCTGGCTGCCTGGGGTGGCGGCCTTACGATATGCAGCGCCACATCAACGACCGGAATCAGCCCGAGGTGCACGGGGTACTGAAGGATCTCCGCCGGCTCCTGGACACGTACGGCGACCGGATGGCCGTCGGGGAGATAAACCGAGTCGACCTCCAGGACGCCAAGGAACCGGCGCGCTACTACGGTGAGGCCGCGGATGAACTGCCGCTGGCCTTCGATTTCGGCTTCACCCATTGTCCCTGGAACGCGCGGCGTTTCGCCCGGGCCATCCGGGCCTGGGAGGAAGCCTTACCCCCCGGGGGTTGGCCCTGCTACGTCCTGAGCAACCACGACGTGCCCCGACACATCTCCCGTTACGGCCGCGGACCGCGCGCCCTGCCGCGCGCGAAACTGGCGGCGATGATGCTCCTCACCCTGCGCGGCACCCCCTTCCTCTACTACGGCGAGGAGATCGGCCTCCGCAACGGCCGCGTCCCCCGGCACCGGCTCCAGGATCCCGTGGGCAGGCGCTACTGGCCCTTCCACCCCGGCCGCGACGAGGAACGGACTCCGATGCAATGGGATGCCGGCCCCAACGCCGGCTTCACGACGGGCGAACCCTGGCTGCCCTTGGGGCAGGAATACAAGACCACCAACGTCGCGACCGAGGCCAAGGATCCCGACTCCCTGCTCTCGCTCTACCGGCGCTTGATTTGGCTGCGCAAGGAGTGTCCCGCCCTGCTGCACGGCGCGTACCGGGAGCTTATGGGGCCGGCAGACTGCCTGATCTACGAGCGGCGGACGGAGGCCCAGACAGTGGTGGTGGCGCTGAACTTCGGCCGGGAGGCGCGGGAAGTGAACCTGCCGGTTACGCGGGGGACTATTTTAGCGGCCACGGGTGGGAAGAACGGGGAGTGGCGGGGACAGGGGTTGAGGTTGGAGGCGGAAGAAGGGCTGATTATCGAGATTGGGAAGTCAGAAAAATGAAGAACACGATATCTACCACGAAACACACGCGCACACGAAAAACGGATTGGCTATGTTCTGGATAACGGTTGCTCCTGCAGCTGTGGATGCTCGGGCCGACGGCGCCCTGAGAGGACGCCGCTACACCGGAGCAAGGCAAATCTTCAAAACTACCAATTTGCCAAAACACATTGGGCCATCGCGTTTTGACAAATCGCCTGAACAGGGTGATTTGCCTTGCTCCCGGCAAGCCATCCTGGCTACGGGAAAGAACGGGATCCGGATCCTAGGGAATTTATGCCTTGGCTCTGTTCTGAGTAACGGTTGATCTAGAGTATCCACCTGGATCGTAGAATCGGTTTATGTTGATATCAGGGTCGCGGGAGGCACCATCCGTCCTCCTCTTCGACAGGATGTTGGCAAGCCTGCTCGCCAGGATGGCCACATTCCCATCCTGCTCAGAGCAGGCCGCGTCCGGCGGCCTATGCCGCGTGGCTCGACATCCATGTCTGCGCCGAGGGGTGCTTGGATGATTCTTTAGATGCTGTGGGGCTATGGATATAAGCTCTATGACTGCCGTCAGTACTGCCTGCCTTATTGCCGCTGCTTGCTTGATGGATGTATAGGATCAACCATTCTACAGAACAGAGCCTATGCCCTTGCCAGATCTAGTGTAGCGGTAGGCTTTTGCTTCGACAGGCTCGACTGGACTGAGCTCGTCGAAGTCAGCACCCCGAGCTTGTCGAGGGGCGGCCTACCGTCGGCAGAAACGATGTTTCGGAACAACCATTGCTCAGAACAAAGCTTACGGATTTATTAACATGGCTGATAAGTTTCGTGGTTAAAAGCCTATCGGTTCTTTACGGTAATTGGTCTTATCCGCAAAGGTACCTTCGAGAATCGGGTTCAATAGGTCAGGATCACCGCCAGCAACTCCAGGTCCCCATCCCCGACGTTCTCGATCGCATGGCTCTTTCCCCCGCCGGTCAGGATCGCGTCGCCGGGACCCACGTCCCGGGTCTC
>JBLNCE010000123.1:0-15731 GCA_050260415.1 Bacteroidota bacterium
TTCCCTCACCCGAATCACGGACGGTGAGGTGGATAAAGACCCTCTCATTAAGGAGGTCCAGGAACCTTGGTTCCGGTCGCGGGATTCCAAAGGGTGTGCGACCACACCCTTTGGTCCGGGAGGGTGCGGGAGGACGGATAGTGCCTCCCGCGACCCAGACTTGTTAACAGATGAAAGACACGCGGCTACAGAGAGCGTGGTCTCTGAACAGCAGAAGTATATCTTACTATAAGGCCCATGAAAAGCAAAACGCTTGTGATGGCGATTTTATGGTCGGCACAGCGATTTGGCGTGGAGAATCCTTGTAGAGCGGTCTTTCCCCATCTTTTCCTGTTTTCGCTTGACGTGCTCTTTCTTTTTGTATATAATATAATGGCAAAATAACAAGAGACTTGGTTCTCTCGGAAAAAACCAGGTCTCTTACTTTTTTGGAATTTATTCAACATAAAGAACCGTGTGCTTGGCTGATCGGGGCCACTTGACTCTCCCGTTACGGGAGGGTGTATCTTGAAGATGCGACAGGGACCGGTCGCCAATACCGCGGGCCCGCGGAGGTGCGTAGCATGCTCAAGATCGGAGATTTCTCGCGACTCACATTCGTATCCGTCAAGACCCTGCGCTATTACGACGAGTTCGGGCTGCTCAAGCCCCTAAAGGTGGACGAATTCACCGGCTACCGTTACTACACGGCGGAGCAGCTTCCCCGGCTCAACCGGATCCTCGCCCTCAAGGACCTGGGCCTCTCGCTCGAGGAGATCAAGACGCTCCTGGACGAGGAGCCGACGGCGGACCAGATCCGTGGCATGCTCCGGCTGAAGAAATTCGAAGCCGAGGAGAGGGTGGCGGAGGAACGGGCGCGGCTGGTCAGGGTCGAAGCGCGGCTCATACAGATCGAAAGGGAGGGTAAGATGCCCATGTACGAAGTGGTTTTGAAGAAGATACCCGCCCAGCGTGTGGCGGCGGTCAGACGTAATATCCCGGACTACGGGCACCTGGGCGAGCTCTACGGGGAACTCTTTGGCTGTCTCGGCCGGAGCGGGGCGCGGCCGACGGGGCCGACGATCGCCATCTACCATGACCCGGAGTTCAAGGAGCAGAACCCTGATGTGGAGGCGGCCATCCCGGTCGCGGGTGACCTGCCGGACGGCGGCGCGGTGCGGATCAGAGAACTGCCGGCCGCGGAGATGGCTAGCACCATCTACCAGGGAAAATATGAAGAGATCGGCAACGGGTACAACGCCGTCATGGCCTGGCTCGAGCCCAACGGCTATCGTCTCGCCGGACCCATCCGCGAGGTCTATCTGCGCGGCCCGGGGGATACCCAGGATCCGTCCCAGTACGTGACGGAGATCCAGGCGCCGGTGGAGAAGGCGTGACAAAACACGGTCCGTTCCCATCCAGGGGCGCGGCACGCTGCGCCCCTTTTCTTTTCGCCGTAATCTTCACGACGAACGCCAGTCGCCCGTGTTGTTTTCTTTGCTGTTATGGTAATATGAGATGCGACAGTTTCTGTGAGGGAGGGGCGCGTCGTGGAGGTACACGAACCGCCGGCTTCTCTTACGGAATCTTGATGGGTTCATGATATCATCGTAAGGAGGGTAGCCATGGATACCGTAAACGGCGTAATTATCGGGTTCCTGGCCTGGTTCTTCGTGCGTTGTATCTTGAGCGGTTTCTTTACGGTGGACCAGAATCAACGGGCGGTAAAGACGGTTCTCGGGCGAGCGCAGCGCGTGCCGGACAAAACCACGCTCGACGACCCCATCGCCGAGTGGCTCCGCGAGGACGAACGCGAACGCTATACCTACCCGCAGCTCCGGGTCATCCCGCCCGGAGGGCCTTATTTCAAATGGCCCTGGGAGAAAGTCTACAAAGTCTCCGTGGCGACCGAGACCGTGAACATGGCTTACGATCCGGACGCCCCGCAGGCAAACCGCGGCAACACGATCCTGGAAGCCGTAACCAAAGACCAGCTCAACATCGGGCTGACGGGCCAGATCCGCTACCGGGTATCGGAACGCAACCTCTACGCTTACCTATTCGGGGTCAAGAACCCGCTCGCGCACGTCATGGGCTATTTCGTTTCCGTGCTGCGCGAACGCATCGCCACTTTTGAGGCGCCGCCGGCCGCCGCCGGCGAGACGGCGGGGAAAAACCTGACCGAAGCCATGGCGGCACAGGGCGTGTCGATCAACGATCTCCGCAAGAACTTGCGGGATCTGAATGACCGCATGGATCAAGAATGCCGGGTATCGGCGGCCCGTTACGGTGTGGTGCTGGAAGCCACGCTCATCACCGGGATCGATCCGCCGCCGGAGGTGGAGTCGGCCCTCGCGGCGATCAATACCGCCCACAACCAGGTCTCTTCGGATATCAGCCTGGCGCAAGCCGCGGCGGATCAAAAGATCGTGCAATCCAAACGGGCGGTCGAGATCGAGACGCTCAAGGCCGAGGCGGAGGTGGAGCCCTTGCAACGCTTGGCGGAACAGTTGACCGAGCTGAAGCGGGAGGGACACGGAGTCCTCGACGCCTATGTGCGGAATGTCAGGCTGGCCCTGCTGGAACGCGCCGACCGCGTGATCCTGGAGGTGAAGCCATGAATCCGCTTCTTGTCACGTCCGTCGCCGCTTTTTTCGGTTTTTTGCTCGGCATACCGCTGCTATTGGCCTTGTTCCGCCTTTTCGGCTTGTATACGATCGTGCAGGAGCGGCAATCCCTGGTGTATGTGCTTTTCGGCAGCGTGGTCTGCCGGATCACGGAGCCCGGTATCCATTTCCTGTGGCTGCGGATGGGGTGGCGGGCCTTGATCGTCAACTGGCTCGGCCGGTGTCATCGGATCGACATGCGCCTGGACCAGGAATATCTCCGCAGCCAGCCGGTGAATTCCGAAGAGGGCGCGCCCATGGGCATCGGCATCTGGTACGAGATGTACATCAGCGACCCATTGGCATACCTCTTCCGCAACACCGACCCGCGCGGATCGTTGGCAGCCAATGTCGGCAATTCCACCGTGCGCTGCCTGAGCAATCTGCCGTTGGAACGGATGATGTCGGACCGCCACGCCATGAGCCAGACCGTGCGCGAAGAGGTTTCCCCGAAGTCGCATGAATGGGGTTATAAACTGGGGTCCGCCTATGTGCGCAAGGTCCATTTTCGCGACGGGGGTATGATCCGGCAGATCGAGAGCAAGGTTGTCAACCGGCTGCGGCAGGTGACCTCGGCCATTAAGCAGGACGGCGCCAACCAGGTGGCCATCATCGCCAGCACGGCCGAACGCGCGGCCGCGATCGAGTTCGCCAAGGCCGCGGCCATCCGCCCGAAGATCGTGGGCGATACCTTGCGGCGGATCTCCCAGGATCCAGAGGTGGCCGCCACGATGTTCAAGATCCTGGAGATGCAGCGCATGATCGACGGCCAGGTGGCGGTCGTGGCCATCCCGCCCGGCAGCGATCTCTTGGCCCAGATGCTTGCCGCGGGACGGACGCCGGCCGAGACGGCGAACCCACACGGTCGAACCCCGGCGAAAGGCCGGTCCGATAAGACGGGGGAGAATGAAAGTTAACTCAAACTCATTATCACAGAAGCTCGATGCAGGCCCTCTCCCCCTCGGTCCCCCTCTCCCGCGAGCGCGGGAGAGGGGGGAATGAAAGCGAGGTTTACTAGAAAACACAAACCCGCAATGGCAGGTGATCGATTCCCATGAAGCAGTTTCGCTACGACACGTCCGGTCATTGGTACAAGGGCAACGTCCACTTGCACAGCACCGTTTCCGACGGCGGCAAGACCTTTGGCGAGATGGCGGCGCTCTACGCCGCGGCGGGGTATGATTTTCTTTTTCGCACCGATCATTGGGCGCCCTCGGATACGTCGGCGGATGCGGAGGCCTATCCGCTCCTGTGGCTGGACGGCGTCGAGTTCGACGGCCGTGACCATACCGGCGCGATGTTCCATTTCGTCTGCCTCGGTCCCGTTAGCGGGATCGACCGCGCCATGGGTTTGGCGGAGGCACTGCGAGCGGCGCGGGAACAAGGGGCCTTGATCGTCCTGGCGCATCCGCACTGGTGCGGGAATACCACCGATGACGGTCTGCGCTGGCGGCCGGACGGTGTCGAGGTATACAACCACGTCTGTCATTGGTTGAACGGGAAGAGCGGCGGCCTGGTCCATTGGGAGGCAGTGCTGCGGCAGAACCCGAACGCCCTCGCGTTCGCGGTCGACGACGCGCACCTGCGCCCCGAACATCCGGGCTGGAACGGGGGCTGGATCGTGGTAAATGCCGGGGAATGCTCGGCGTCCGCGATCATGGCTTCCATCCGCCGCGGCAACTTCTTTGCCACCTGCGGACCGGAATTTCGTTCAATCCAGCTCGACGGGCGTGATCTGCGGCTCCGGACGTCCCCCGTCCGCTTCATAAGGCTGGCCGGGCCCGGCTGCCTCGGGAAGCGCTTGGGATCATTCGACGGGCCGCTCATGACCGAGGCCGTCCTGACGGTACCGGAGGATTGGGACTACGTTTATCTTGAGATCGAGGATGAGGCGCGGCGGCGGGCTTGGACGAATGGCCTCTTTGCCGTCACCGGCGGGAGGTAGCCGCATGCAACTCCAATTGATTCGTAACGCCACTATGCGCATGACCTACGCGCGGCGGACGTTTATCACCGATCCCTACCTGGCGGCCAAACACTCGCGGCCTTCATACAGGGGGATCGCGCCCAATCCCCTGGTGGATCTGCCTTGCGCGCCGCACGAGGCAATCGCGGGCATCGAGATGGCGATCGTCTCCCACTTGCATTCGGACCATTTCGATCCCGCCGCGCGGGATCTCTTGCCGAAGGACGTCGATCTCCTCTGCCCACCGGAAGACAGCGTGGAGATGGAGACCAGAGGTTTTCGGCATGTGTTGCCGGTGGTGAAAACGATTGATTGGCAAGGGATAACGATTACGCGTACGCCATGTCGACACGGCTCGGGCGATGTGCTGAAGGAGATGGGCGAAGCCTCCGGCTTCGTTTTCCAGGCCGACGGCGAGCCGACCGTCTACTGGGTGGGAGATTCGATCTGGTACGGGGCGGTGGCCGAAGTCATCTCGGGGGTCAAGCCGGAGATCATTATCACGCATTCAGGCGGGGCGGTTTGGGGCGACGGCGTCCCGATCGTCATGGATGCACCGCAGACCACCGCGCTGTGCCATGCGGCGCCTAATAGTATCGTGATCGCCGTCCATATGGAAGCGCTCGATCATACGACCGTTTCCCGCCAGGCCCTGCGTGATTACGCGGAGGCGAACGGCATCGGGCCGGAGCGGCTGCTAATCCCGTGGGACGGGGAGAGACTAGTCTTTTGATCCGGATTGAAAAACATGCCGATTAACCGCAGAGACGCTGGGACGCCGAGAAACCGGTGGCGATCCACGTGGAATGTGCCGTGGCGCGGATGTTTGCGTAATCTCATCGGTCCCCGGGCCGCAGGAATTCCGCCAGTCTTTCTTCATCCTCCCGTTCCAGATCGCGGACGCCGGCCAGCCCTTCGATGTGGTGCCGTAGTTCGTGCGCGATGGTGGCGCGGGCTTCCCTTTCCCAGGACGCGATACGGGCGCTGCCCATGATACGCCGGAAGGATCCGTGATAGATCACGATGAGACGGCCAAGCCCGGGCTCCTCGACCAGATACTCGCCGAGCACGTAGAGATCGGGCCGCTCGGCGCGCTTGGTCTCCGGCAAGACGATGATGCCGCCGTTCAGGCCGGCGAGCAAAGCCGGGGGAATGTCCTCGCAGAGCCGCCCGATCAGGTCCGTGAACGTTGCCAGGTCAAGGGGGCCGTTATCCGCGCGCATGAGAGCATCCGCCTTTCGCGGTACTTCGGGGACAAACCACCCGCTTCTTGATCTTCGCCGCGCCGCAACCCTACACCTTCGGCCCGCCCGGGGATCTTAAAGCGGTGCGAAAAGGGCCAATCCTCGCCTCACATCCCCTCTCCCGCACTCGCGGGGGACCGAGGGCATAAGCGCTAACTTAGGTGAAAAAGACTGAGATCGGGGGTCGGTATCGGCATCGGGGTCGAAGGTTTTTTCGAGGAGATCGAGTATAGCGGGATCGATTTCGATCGCGATCCCGATTCCGACCCCGCGGAAAGACCGGTTAGGCGTGGTAAGAAGACTAAAGTTGGCGCATATGGGGACCGAGGGGGAGAGGGCCTTCCTCGTTCGGCAATCATGAATCGACGGAGATGCCCGCGGCGAAACAGGACCCGCAAATTACGCGGACTCCCGCCGCACGGCTCTCCACGCGCTTGGTCGATCACCCAAGGTATGTCTCTGGCAAAACGTCCTCTCCCCGGTGTGCCGGAGATGGCTTTCCGCGTTAATCATCCTCCATGGGCGGGCGGCGGGCAAGATAAAGAACGACTATGAAGGAACAATACCGGCGTGCTATAATATTACGTGTCTTTGCGGAGGGAGGGGTTGTCGTTGCGAACCGCGGAGGATGTGAAGTCAATCACCCATAACCGGCAGGCGCGACATGACTACTTCATCCTCGAGACCTACGAGGCGGGTCTGGCTTTGACCGGGACCGAGGTCAAATCGCTCCGGGACGGCAAGGGGAACCTCAAGGACAGCCATGCCGAGATCCGGGGCATGGAGGCATTCCTGGTCAATTGCCACATCAGCCCCTACGAGCACGGCAACCGCTTCAACCACGACGAAACCCGCCCGCGCAAGTTATTGATGCACAAGGCGGAGATCAGGCGGCTGCTGGGTAAAGTCAAGGAAAAGGGGCTGACCCTGATTCCCTTACAGCTCTACTTCAACAAGCAAGGCCGGGTCAAGGTGGAACTGGCGCTGGCCAAGGGCAAGAAACTGTACGACAAACGCGAGGACGCGGCCAAGCGGGACGCCGAGCGCAGAGCGGAGCGGCGGGAAGACTGACCGGCGGCGAAACATGGCCAAGCCGGGGACGGCAACCGCGTTGCGGAGGTTGAATCCATAGCGGAGTGAGACCGCAACGTCCGCGGCATGATTCGGAGGGGAACGGGGATGATTCTCGGCGCACGGGCGCATGATTTCGGCAATGCCGCACCGGAGGAACTGGCGGCGAGGATCGCGGCCCAGGGTCTTACCTGCGTGCAGTTGGCACCGGCCAAGGCCGTGGCGGGCATCGATACGGGACCGGGACGGTTGAGCCCGGGTTTGGCCAGGCACATCGGTGGCGCTTTTGAGGCGCGCGGTATCGCCTTGGCCGTGCTGGGCTGCTACATCAATCTCGCGCACCCCGACCCCGCCGCGCGGGCGAGGCTCCTGGATGTATTCCGGGAGCACCTCCGTTGCGCCCGGGACTTTGGGACCAGCATTGTAGGCACGGAGACGGGGTCGGTCAACGCCGATTATTCCCACCACCCGGCCAACCATGGCGAGGAAGCCTTGCAAATCTCGATCGCTAGTGTGGCGGCGCTGGTGGCGGAAGCGGAGAAGTTTGGCGTGCTGGTCGGGATCGAGGGCGTGGCTGAGCATACCGTCTCCACGCCGTCCAGGATGCGACGGGTGTTAGATGCGGTCGGGTCCCGGAACCTCCAGGTGATCTTCGATCCCTTCAACCTGATCGCGGTGGAGACATCATCGACGCCGGGGGCAAACATAAGGTACCGGTGGGCCGCGGACAGCTAGACTATGCCCTGCTCCTCAAGACGATCAAGGCGCATAAACCCTATGTCTACGTGCTCCTGGAAGACGCGAAGCCGGAGACGCTCCCGGAGAGCATGGCCTTTCTGCGGCGGGTGTACGGCGAGGCATAAAAGGATGAGGCTATGTTCTGAGTAATGGTTGTTCCGAAACATCGTTTCTGCCGACGGTAGGCTGAGTCAGGGCGCCGTCGGCCCGAGCATCTACAGCTGCAGGATCAACCGTTATACAGAACATAGCCAAAAAGATTTCCCATGCCAAGGACCCGCGTTGACCTGCGGTCCGAGCGGGTATTGGGCGGTCCTCATCTCCCACCATGCCCACCATCCACCATCTGGTCGTCCGTGGAGTCAATGCATGAAATGGCTTGCATTCATAGAATTAGTGAAGTCCATTGGTGTACTTCGCGATTGGCGGGTTTCCTTGGCCATAACAGAAGCCCGGAACTTAATGCTCCGAGCTCGATCATTTGCCATGACTTAGCTTTTGTACTAACTCCATGTCTCCCGAGATTAGCGCGCCTTTCTTATGAGCAAGCCTTGAGCCTTCGACGAAAAGGCGCGTAATCGTAATCAAGGAAGCCCCTCGACAGGCTCGGGGCACCATTCGACGCTATCGGTATTTGGCATGTTATCTCGGTTTGAGATGGCCCGCCATGAGCAAGCCTTGAGCCTTCGGCGAAAAGGCGCGTAATCGTAATCAAGGAAGCCCCTCGACAGGCTTGGGGCACCATTCGACGCTATCGGCATTTGGCATGTTATCTCGGTTTGGGATGGCCCGCCATGAGCAAGCCTTGAGCCTTTGGCGAAAAGGCGCGTCGAATGGTGGAGGCGGGGGGAGTCGAACCCCCGTCCGAAAAGGCGATCGCAGCGACGTCTCCGGGTGCAGCCCGCAATTTAGATCTCGCCGCCACGGCCCCTACGGGCGGGGTCCGCTTTAGCCATCTCGATGTTCTTAAGCTAATCCTCCGAGAATTGGATCAGCTGCAACCCGGTTTGTTTGACGCCCTTCCCATCCTCCCGGGTCAAGGACGAGTCGGACGGCCGCCTAATTAGGCAGCGTAAGCCAGATTGTTGTTGGCACTTAATGTGCTTGCCGCAGTTTAACGAGGCCACGGCACCTCGACCCGCTGTCTCTGCCGTCGCACTCCCCGTCGAAACCAGTCGCCCCCACGAAGGTGCCTCTATATTATACTCGGAAACGGAATGGAACGCAAATGCCGTAACCCGGATCCCGCATTGTCCACGATATGCCGGATTCACCAAGCTTGGCGGACCGACAAGGAATTTCCCAGCACCACGCCGAATTACCTATCGTTTGCTAAGACGGCCGGCGCAAGCCGGTGACGGGAGGCTTATCGTGCGGCGGTCACGAGTGGCAATCCGCGCCTTTTTGCTCTGCGCGCTCCTCGCCGCGGGCGCCAGCGCCGCCCAAGCGCACGGCCTGCCGGGTGTGGGGCGGCTCCTTGACCAGTTGCGTTACCTGACCCGTGCCCTGCCTTCCGCCGCGCTGGCGGCGGAGAGCGGTCAATCAGCCCGGAGTCTTGCCCTGGGCATCCTCAGGGAATATTCGCCGACCGGCTATTACATCCTCGACCGGTTCAACAATCTCCCGGCGCAGTACATCTACGGCGAGCGCCTCGACTTTATGGAGTTCATCGAGGGCGACCGGCCAACCGAGGTCGCGGCCAGTCTCAACACGGCCGTGCACGAGGTCTGCCACGCCTATACGCATGCCGTGGCGCTGCAGATGCTGGCGCAGAGGGCGGCCAAACCAGCGCGCGGCGCGCGTTACGGCGCTTACTACATCGGGGGCGAGGAGACGATCCTGGTCCAGCATACGCCGGTCTTCGCGGCCAGGGAGACGGCCGGCTATTTCCCCGAAGCGCTGCGGACATTCCGGTTCTCGACGTACATCAGTCCCTCGGAGGAAAACCTGGGCACGCAGGTCGAGGGCATCTACGGGTTGCTCGGCGAGTTTACCGCTTACTACCACGGCACCAAGACGGCCGTCGAGATGATCGGCTTCTTTAAGAACGAGACCGCCCAGGCACCGGAGGATTGGTTCAAGTACTTTGCCAGCGTCAATGGTACGTTCTACTCCTACCTCGAGTTCAAACTGTACATCCTCAAATACCTTCAGTACGCCCGGGACAAATACCCCGCGATCCACCGCCAGATCCTAGAAAACCGCGAGTTCAAGGAGGCGTTTCTCAAGATCGACCGGGGTTTTGCCGAGACGCTGCGCCGGTATTTCGCCGCCAAGCAGGAGATACAAGCGCTGCTCCGGAGTAAAGGCTGCGATGTCAGTGAAAGCGATGAGTACCTCTGGGTGACCCAGGGGGTCAAACGCGTGGGGCAGACGAATTACATGCGGGTCTATAACCAACTGGAACAGGAGTTGCGTAAGCCGGAATACCTGGAGCCGGTCATGGCTTTGGGCGGGCCGTAGGCCCGTCTTCGCAATCCAGGTAACCCTATGTTTGGCATAGGAGCGTAGTTACCCACGAACACCAAAGTCGCCGCACGATTGAAGACCCATTCCGCCTGGCATGACGTGATTTCCCGACAATTCGGGATCGGTTCAGCGCGTGAAGTACCGCGGCTGATGTGGATTCTGGTATGCGGGGGGTTCATCGCGTCCACGGGCGCTTCGTTCGTCTGGCCCCTAACCACGATCTACGTGCATTACGAGCTTGGCAAGCCTTTGGTAATGGCCGGACTGGTGCTCATGATCCAGGCGGGCGCCTCGCTCTTGGGACAACTTGCCGGCGGCCGCCTCTTTGACCGGATCGGCGGGAAACCGATCATGCTCGGCGGACTCCTGGCCGCCGGCACGCTGCTCGCGATCATCGGCCTCAACCGTCTCTGGGCGGTATACGTTGGCGCCATCGGGCTATTGGGTTTCAGTTACGGGTTGCTCGAGCCGGCTACCAATGCTTTGGTCGCCCAGGCCTGGCCGGGAGGCGGGCGGAAAGGGTTCAACCTGCTCTATGTGGCCAGGAATGCCGGCGTGGCCATTGGTACGGCCTTGGGAGGATTGGTGGCTTCGTACTCCTTTACGGCGGTATTCCTCTGCAATGCCGCCACAGCCTTGGCGTACATGGCCATCGTGGCACGTTTCGTCCCCCGGGCAAAAGGCGCGTCCGGAACGCCGCCCGCCGTTATCGTGGAGGCGGAGCTTCCCGCGGAGGATGGGCGCCAGAGTCCGCCTCCCGCCAGGATTAGCGGGGCGGGGCTCGCGCTTGCGCTGGCGGCGTCCGGCGCCGCGCTTAACTGGCTGGCCTATAGCCAGTGGCAGGCGGTGATCTCGGTTTACATGCGGGGGCTCGGTTACAGCCTGGCGGCCTACAGCCTCCTCTGGACGATCAACGGCCTGGTGATCGTGGTCGGCCAACCTTTGGTCTCGCTGGCGGTGCGGAGATGGCTCAAAGGGCTGCGGGTCCAGTTGGTGGGGGGCAGCCTCCTCTATGCCGCGGCCTTCGTCGTGGTCTGGCGCTGGCCGATCTACGGCGGTTTCACCCTCGGCATGGTTATCCTGACGCTGGGCGAGATGCTTGTCCTGCCTTCGCTGCCGGCAGCCGCGGCCTCCCTGGCGAATGCGGAGGTATTGGGGCTTTACCAGGGGTTGCTTGGCGGAGCCGCTTCGATCGGCCGGATGTTCGGCCCGATCTGCGGCGGCAGACTATACGTTCTCTGGTCTCCACCGTGGGTGTTGGCGGCGGCCGCGGCGATCAACGCCGCGGCGGCTGGATGCTACTGGCTCTATGGACATAAAGCAAGGTGTTGAGGACGGTATCCATGCCTCCCTCTCCCATGGGGAGAGGGACAGACGACCGGGGTTTAGGCCCGCTTTTCACAGCTTTATCAAACTTCCCCAATTAATGAGGCGTGCAAATGAAACTGGCCGTCAACTACTCCGAGGCATTGCTCTCCTTGCTCGAACACGATCCCGCCCTCCCCGTCGACTACATCAAGGTACCGACGATCCCGTTCCCTGGCTGCTTCGTCCAGTTCGAACGGGGCCGCCGGCTGCGCAGGCTTCTGCCTCACCCGGCGCAACAGGGCGTGATCGCCCTTGGGCACCCCGACGCGGATCAGAGATTCGACCGGGCGACCGTGGCCGAGATCATCCGCCGCGCCCAACCCCGCTATCTCTCGACCCACCTCGAGGCGCGGGTGGAGTTCTTCCCCGCATTCCGCGCCTGCCAGCACACAGAGGAAGCGGCCCTGGCCATGGCCATGAAGCGGCGGTTCATCGACGCGATCGAGGAAGTTAGGACGGCCACCGGGCTCCCGCTCATCTTGGAAAACTTTCCGTACTATAAGTGGTGGTGCCATTTCCGGCTCGGTTCACACCCGGATTTCATCACCGAGATTTGCGCCGCGGCGGACTGCGGCTTTCTGCTGGACCTGGCGCACGCCCACTGCGCCGCATGGCATATGGGGATTGATATATGGGATTACCTGCGGGTCCTGCCGCTCGCGCGGGTACGGGAGATACACGTCTCCGGCGTCCAGGAGCGGGCCGGCGAGGGTTTGCGCGACACGCACGTCGCTTTGTCGGAATATGACTACCAGTTGCTGGAGGGAGTACTGGCATTGGTGGAACCGGAGTCTTGACGATCGAGTACGGGGGCCTGCCCGACGAGATCATGAACTTGCGGAGGGGGTACGAGCCGCTGTCCAGAAACGAGCCGCGGGCGTTGGAAACGATGATTCGCAGGGTGGGGGGGATGGCGGGGTGCCAGGTGCATTCAGCGCCCTAGGAAAGGCATTCAGATCCCGTCATGCGTCAGGCCGCAAACATGCAACATAATCATCCCCTGATGCGTCTTAGTAGGCGGGATTATCCTAATACGGCACGGCATCTGAGATAAGAACGGGAGGTACTGAGATGGCCGACATCATCGATTACACGATCCACGGCGACGACATGCAACTGGTGGAGATCGAACTCGACCCCGGCGAGGGAGTAAGGGCCGAGGCGGGGGCCATGATGTTCATGGAAAACGGAATCCAGATGCAGACCACGACCGGGGGCGGGCTTTTTCAGGGCTTCAAGCGGATCCTGGCTGGGGAGAGTTTCTTTATCACCACCTTCCTGAACGCGGGCCCGGCCAAGAGCTGTGTGGCTTTCGGCGCGCCGTACCCGGGGAAGATCATCCCCCTCGAACTGGACAAAGTGGGCGGCAGCTTCCTCTGCCAAAAGGACTCTTTTCTTTGCGCGGCGCGAGGGATCGAGATTGAACTGGCCTTTACGAGGCGATTCGGCGCGGGGCTCTTCGGCGGCGAAGGTTTTATCCTGCAACGCCTCGCGGGAAACGGCCTGGTCTTTGTCCACGCCGGCGGGACCATCATCCAGAAGACGCTCGCCCCCGGCCAGCGGCTGCGGGTCGATACGGGCTGCATCGTCGGTTTCCACCCGTCGGTCACTTACGATATCGAGTTTGTCGGCGGTTTCACCAACGCCCTCTTCGGCGGGGAGGGTCTCTTCCTGGCCACCTTGCAGGGACCGGGCACGGTCTATCTGCAGAGCCTGCCTTTCTCGCGCCTGGCCGACCGCATCCTGGCCGCGGCCACTTACCGGCGGCAGGATGAGACGCGGGGGATCGCCGGTCTGGGTGGGGGGATCCTCGGAGGTCTCTTGGGCGGAGATAGAGGGGACTGAACGAATGATTATAGTAGGGATCCAGATGGGGAGAAGGGGAGCAGAGGAGCGGGCGCAGACGTTCGGGACATCCGGCTCTTGAAGAGGTGATCCATCTGAGAAAGCTGATCTCGGTTGCCTTGCTGTTGGTGGTCTCGGTGTCGAGCGGGGGCTGCGACATGCTTGGATTTATCCGTCGCGGGCAGTCGCGGCGGATCCTTCAGGCGCTGGCAGTGGAAGACGCAAGAGAGCGCGAGCAGGCAAAGAAGCGCCTCGGCGAGCATTCGTTTTCGCGGATGGACCTGCCGCTGCTATATGGAGCGACTAGACGGGGCTACCCTGACGATGGCGAGGATCTTTTTTCCACGCGAAGTAAATTGCTGCGGGTCCTGTGGGAGGTCAACGATGCGGGCACGCCGCGTTTCATCGCGGATATCTACCCGTCGCTGCCTGACAACAAGGACACCCGCTTCGCCGCGCTGCGCGTCCTTTCCGGGATGAATACCCGGGAATCGGTCGAGACCCTGGTGAAAATTCTCCTCAGGGACAAACCGGATCTCGGTTATGCCTATCCGCTCTTTCTGCCCTTCGAGGAGGAACCCCGCCACGCGTCCCTTCTGTTCCCAAGGCTCTTTAACCTGTTGGAGGACGACAAGTACAAATATGCCGTCTACTGTCTGGCGGTATCCCTCAGGGACAAGAAAGCGCTGGACGACAAGGTATTCCAGGCCTGCCGGGGACGGTTGCTCGAGGATTTGGCGCATGCGCGCGCGCAGAGGCGCCGCTTGGCCAAGGATACCGAAGCTTATGCCGAGGCCGTGGATTTGCTGGCCGTGACCGCCGACTGCCTCGGGGCTTTTCCGGGTGACGCCGAGGTAATGGGCTTTTTGCGATCGTTATTGGACGATCCATCCCCCGAGGTCGTTCTCTGGGCGGCGGACTCCCTGACACGCAACGGGGGGAACGTGCCGGGACCGGTCTTTCTCAAACTGGCCGCGAACCCGGAGACGCGGCTCGATCTCTATAATGCTCTGGCGGCCGCGGGCCAGGTCCGGCTCTTTCCGGAAGAGTATCTGACCCAGTATCATTTCGCCGAGGCGGACATGGTACGCTGGCTCACTTTCCCGACCGAGTTCGGACGGGCGCCGGATCGGATCGAGTTGCTGGCCGAGAAAGAGGTGGAGACGGACGGCGAGCGCGGCCGGGTCTACCTCTTCAAGTACCGTTACGCGGGCGATGAGGACGGCTGGATGGTCGGTCTCAGTGGACCTCAGCCGATGGAAAAGGACGAGGTGGCGACGGGCGGCGGCTATACGTTCAGCCACTTCAAGAGGCTTGACGAGATGTCCGTCGAGGAGCACTTCAGATCGTTCCTGGACTAGCATCAAAGCCGACGGGCGGGTCCGCCGCCCGGAAACAGGCGCCGCAGTCGGGCGCTTCTCCGCTGTGCCCGCAATTCCCTCTCCGCATGGGCTGTCCCATGTCTCTAGCAGACAGCGCCGTCAGCTCCGGTTGAGGAAAGCCATGTCCACCCCGATTTTCTCGCCGCGCCATCCATTCCCGGTCTTTGTCCGCAATTCGAGAGCACGTCCGCTCGGGGCAACCGCGGCGACAACGTCGGCCTCTCCGGCGCCGGGAAGATCCGCCGGGCGCTTCCCGGGGCGGACGGTGTCCGTTACTAAGTTGTAGATTTTATACGAGCGATCGGCGAGATCCCAATAGTACAGTTCGTCCGCGCGGCAGCCGTCGTATTCGATGCCCGTCGCCAGCCGTGTATAGGTCCCGGCTGGCTTACGCAGCCAGATCTCTTTCTTCGCCGAATCCCGCGTCCACGGGTCGTCCGCGGGCGGCGTGACCAGCACCAGAGTGCCGTCCGATCTGACCATGTAAAAATACCCTAGACTCCGTCCGTAGCCGGCCATATCCTTCGCCAACGGCAGGGGTGTCAACCTGCCCCCCGGCAGATCGAGCCAGTAGTGGCGCAGTTCGCTGAGGTGGTCCTTGCGCCGCTGGCCCGAGACGATGACCACGGCCTTCATGCCGCAGGCGTCATAGACGTTGAAGTTGCCGTCCCCGGGGCACCAATAGCGATTATCCTCCGCGTGGATGACTCTGGTCGTGCGCGAAGTCAGGTCGTAGAGGCCGATAATCTTGCGGTCGGCCTGGTAGACCGGGACGCCGCCGTCCGGAAACGCCCGCCAACCCACCGCGGGGCGGTAAACGAGACGGTTGTATGTAAAGACCACCGCCTGGCCGTCCAGGACGAGCTTGGCGCTGATGAATTTGCTGTGGTCCTCGGGGGGGCCGAGGCCCGTTAGGTTGAAGCCCGCAATGACGAACGCGCCCAGGAGCGGAGCGAGCGATCGTTCGAGCCAACCCCGCTGCAACAAGTCCGTTGCCTCCCAG
>JBLNCE010000124.1:0-4053 GCA_050260415.1 Bacteroidota bacterium
ACTATCGGAGTACCCGGATCAGGATCGAGATCCTGGTGACCAAGTCCGAGGAGGCCTTGGAAGAGGAAGAGGACGCGGCCATGGACGAGGCTGTCGCCGCGAAAGCGCGGCAATTGGCGAAAAATCCGCCCACCGAGAAAACCCTCGGGGTGCCGCTCTATCCCGGCGCGGTCTTCAATCCCGAATTGTCCGCCGGCATGTCGCTGGACGAGGAATACCAGTACTACGTATTCCTCAGCCACGATCCGCCCGAGAAAGTCGCGGCTTTTTACCAGCAGAAACTGGGGAAAAAACCTCTGGCCAACGAGGGCGGTTACATCTTTGCCATCAAGGGCAGCCTGCCGATTCCCGAGGAAGGCCTGACGGTGCAGCCGAACAAGCTCTTCGGCGGCAAGGCCAAGACCGTGATTACGGTGGCGAAGAGGATTGGGCAATGAATCCTTCGCCACCCCGTGACGTGTCCGGGATCGTTTCTCCGCCCGGGGCGTAAAGGCCCGGGCTGGGTCAAACAACGTTTCCGACCTCTGCAGGCCTCCCCGGGTAAGGACGATGACTTTCTTTCCGCGCCCGCATGGTCTACCCGTAGGGCCTGGATGCCCCCGGTAGCGAAGCCGCCATGAATGGCTTGGGCTGAGCCGTGTCGCCGTTGGCAGCTCGGACTTCATCGTGCTTGGTTGAGTTGTCCCGGCGTGTTCGGCCTGACCCCAGATTTGTGGTCCTCGGGCCGGAAGTTTGCCTCCGGCTTCCTTCGGATTCCGCTTCGCGGCGGATACCCTTGCCTTTGGCTACACTTCACGCTGCCTGCTGTTGTAGGGACTTGCACCCATTAGCCATCGCCCATGCCGGGCGCAGAAAAAAAGGGCAATCCGGCTCAGCCGGATTGCCCGCTGGTCTCCCAGTTTCGAGTCAGGAGCCGTTGATGGCCTTTTTACCCAGCCCGGCTTGGCGCGCATAGACAATGGCCTGCCGCCGGGTCTGGAAATGCAATTCCCGGAGAATCTCGGCCATATGATACTTGATCGCCCGCTCGCTCAGGAACAACCTGGCAGCGATCTCCTTGTAGGTCAGCCCCGTCGCCGCCAGCGCCAGGATCTCGATCTGCTTCTGGGACAGGACCGCCTCGGGTGCCACCGTGACTGCCTCCACCGCCGCCGGTTCCGCTTCTCTCTGGTTCAACTCCGTCAGGATCTGGCCGGCCAGATCGGGCGAGAGCGTCACGGCGCCCGATGCCAGGCCGCGCAGCTGATCGATCAGCTCTTCCGCGCGGAGCCCCTTGAGCAGGTATCCCGCGGCCCCGCTCTTGATCGCCTGGAAGAGGTCTTGCTCGCGGTCGGACATGGTCAGGATCACGATCCTGATCTCCGGCATCTCCGCCTTGATCAGCCGCGTGGCGGTCAGGCCGTTGCAGCGCGGCATCTGCAGGTCCATCAGGATCATCTCGGGATGCAGCAGCCGGGCCTTGTCCAGGGCCTCCAGACCGTCCCTGGCCGTGCCGACGACCGTGAATCCCTTGGGGGCGAGCAGGTTCTGGAGCCCCTCCAGGAACAGGGCATGATCGTCGGCCAACAGGATCCGGATCCTCGAATCCGAATCCGCTTCCGCCGTTACATGGTCCGCCAGAGCGGCAGGACGGCCGGCGCCCGCCAGGCGGGGTATGGTCACCCCCACCGTGGTGCCCCGCCCCGGCGCGGAATCGATCCGAACCACGCCGCCGACCTGTCCGGCGCGTTCCTGCATTACCCCGAGACCAAAGGATGATTGTCCGGGCGGCAGGCTCCGGGGATCGAACCCGACGCCGTCATCAGCCACCAGGATGTGGATCTGCCGGTCGGCTTTATGAAAGGATACCGTCACTCGGCTTGCATGCGCGTGCTTGCGCACGTTGGCCAGGGACTCCTGGATGATCCGAAAGAGCTACGACAGGGCGAATCCGACGCACCATAAAGCCACCATCACCTGCGTTACGATCCACAACCCGTCTGAAACCCGCTTATACGCCGTGTACACCGTCACCAGTAACAGGAGCGCCGCCGCGCCGAGATAGATCCAGATATACGGATTATACTGGAAATGCATGGTCCCCTCCGGATTCATATGACACCAGCCGCACCCGTTTCGTCAGCCAGCGCCGGCGGCGCGCGGTGGTGGATGTGGTGCGCCTGAGGATCCGCGCGCTTTCAATGGCTGTGCCGCCCGTGCCCCGCGTGCGCGGGAGACGGGCTCCCCGGCGCCGCCGTGCGATGGTGGCCGCCGACGGCCATGATGGCGTCATGGGTGAGGAGGCAAAAGACGAGGAAAGCCGCGAGTACCAGAAGAATGCTTGCGACCGTTATCTCATCATCGCTCTTTTCCACCTGAACCGGGCGGCATCCGGCGCCAGCCGCATGCCGCGATCCCGTACTCGGTTTCTTATATACGCCGGGGATGCGCTCCATTCCTCCGCGCCGCGTCCGGATGCGGATCGGCTCCCCTCCAGCGCCTGCCTTTTTAAATGCCAACGCTTGAACTTTGGCCATCGATTGTACCCCACGAACGGATCATTCCTGGGGGGTTTATGGCGCTTAGATCATGGTATAATGAAGGCAAGCGATAGGGCGGAACCATTGGCATGGGGTGGAGGGATACTTTTGGATGGAGAGTATGCTATCAGGCTGAGTATTCAACGTGTAGAGAATGGCCAGTACTTGGCCACATCCAACGATCTGGCGGGCTTGGTCGCCCAGGGCAGGACTATCGCCGAAACTGTGGAGATTGCGCAGGACGTAGCGCGAAAGCTGCTCGAGTCGTACCGGGAGCACGGCGATCCGATACCGGTAACGCTTAAGAAAATCGCCGATCGTGTGGAACTAGATATGGCGGTAAGCACCTGATGGGAAGACTGGCTGGCTTTGGCTATCAGGAAATCGCGCGCAGACTGAAACGATTAGGCTTTGAATTCGACCGCCATGCGCGTGGAAGCCATGAGATCTGGTGGAATCCCGTCACACGCCGAAGAACGACAATCCCCAACCATCCGGGAGATTTACCGGAGGGTACCGTGCGGGCAATCTTGTCCCAGGCGGGCGTCGCGCCGGATGAGTTTCTTGGGATAACATGAGACAGTCCCCGGTTAAAGAGCCCTCAATAATCAGGGGATTTAGTCTTGACTTGCGGTTTTAAAAACACAGTCGCGAGTCGGCGAGCCGCGGGTCGCGCGTCAGAAACCCCCAAAGAAACGGGGGTTTTGTTTTTAGTCCGCCGCCGGGTTTTAGCAGACTGGTATACTTGCCCATCGTCCATCAAACCTACGCCGCAAAGACTCCCCTGGCCAGCTTCTCGATCTTCGCTTCCGAAAGCCTGGCATAACCCGCTTTGAGCCCCTTGACAACGCGAAGAATGAGCTTTGTCATCGGGTCCAGTTTTTCCCAATACAGCTCGCCCCCGAGCGCTTCCCGCACGATGGCACGGTTGTACAGTTCCTCCGGAAACGCGGCCGCAAACTGTTTCTCACTGAGGGTGGGATCCTGTTCTCCCGCGCAGACGAACAAAGCCAACCTTTTCTTCTTTAATACCTCATGATTCTCCCGCATATAGGCGGACAATGCCCCATGCATCTTCCCGACGTAGATGGGGCCGCCCAGAATGACCGTGTCGAATGAAGACAGGTCTGGCGCCTTCTCTCTTACCACATTTACCGTTTTGATCGCCTGCGGGAGCTTTGATTGGAGCAGCTTTACCGCTTTTTCGGTACAACCATATTTGGTAGCGTAAACAATGATCCCCTTCATAGACAAACACCCTTTCATTTTCTATCTTTTACCATCATTATTAACAAAATAGCGCTGATAGTCCCCGGATCGCCGAAACCTCCACTGAGATATGGCCAGCGTTGTATGTATCCTTCTTGCGGGCGCTGCCGACGAAGGCGGTGACTTTCTTCATGCGGTTACCTTCTTTTCTGTTGTTGTCTATAGGTTGATTTTAGCGCGGGGCAAGATCAGCGGGACCACCCGAAAGGGTGGTCCGGCAGGGTGGTTTTCTTCCGTGGAGCTTGGTTCGGGGTGTACGGCGGTT
>JBLNCE010000125.1:0-21880 GCA_050260415.1 Bacteroidota bacterium
CCTTGGTTCCGGTCGCGGGATTCCAAAGGGTGTGCGACCACACCCTTTGGTCCGGGAGGGTGCGGGAGGACGGATAGTGCCTCCCGCGACCCTAGACTAGTTAACAGATGAAAGCTTATACGACGTGGGCTTCGGCAAAATCCGACAAAACAGTATTAGGGCAGGGGTAAATAATCTACCTGGCGAATACTGAGGATAATACACACCGAAAAGGGGCTCTCGCGTGGACATGGATCCGGCACATCTGGGTTTGAAGGTCTTGGCGCGCCACGGCACAGGGGATGACAACCTCTTGATCCGGGGGGACAATCTGCCGGTAATGAGATCGCTCTTGCCCGCCTTGGCGGGTACGGTGAAGCTGGTTTACATCGATCCGCCGTTCAACACTGGTGGGCGTTTTGCCCACTATCGCGACGACCTCGACTCCGAGGCCTGGCTCGCGATGATGGAAGCGCGCCTGCCGCTTCTCCGGGATTTTCTCCGCCCGGACGGGGTCATCTTCGTGCATCTCGACGATGCCGAACTGGCCTACTGCAAGGTGATACTGGACCGCATCTTCGGGAGGCGCAATTACATCACCACGGTCGTCCTACAAGCCGCCACCCCTTCCAGCTTCAAGACAGTGAACCCGGGACCGGCCGATGTCACCGAATACCTGCTCATGTTCTGCCGGGACCGTGAACACTTTCGTTACCGGCCTTTCTTTGTCCCATGCCGGCAAGTGGATCTGCACCGCTTCTCGCGTTATATCGTCAATCCCGAAGAACCGCCCTCCCGCTGGCGGTTCGAGTCGGTAACCCAGGCGGCCTTGGCCGAACTTGGCTTTACAGGCCCGCCCCTCGCGGCGCGGGCGGAAGCAAGACGCCTACTGGGCGCGGAAAAGGCGCGCCTTATACTATCCCAAAGGGCGGAGGCGTTTGCCCTGGCCCACGCCGAGACCGTCTTCGAAACAAAGACGCTGCAGCGCCCTGGCCGGCGTCTCGCCGAAGCGGTCGCCAAATCGAAGATGACCGCGGGCGTACTGCGGGTTCCCCGGACGGGCCGCCCGGATCTCTACCTTTACCGCGGCCGCCAGCTTTATTTTCTAGCCCAGAGCATGCGCCAGTTCAGCGAGGGACCCGCTCTTGCACAACCGCTATCGAATCTCTGGACCGACATCCCTACCTGCAACTTATACAGCGAGGGCGGCGTCAGTTTCCGCTACGGCAAGAAACCTGAGCGCCTCTTGGAGCGCTTGCTCCAACTCGCCACCGACCCGGGCGATTATGTGCTCGATGCGTTCGCGGGTTCCGGCACCACCGGTGCCGTGGCGCAAAAACTGGGCCGGCGTTGGCTCATGATCGAGAGCGGGCCGCAGGCGGAGACCCATGCCTATCGGCGTCTCTGCCGCGTGACGGACGGCGAGGACCGGACCGGGATTAGTGTTTCCACGCGATGGCAAGGCGGGGGCGGCTTTGTCTATTGCGCGCTCGGAGAAGAGGTGGAGACGGCGGAGACGCTTCATGACGCCGGGCGGCCCTCGGCGGATGCCGCGCCGCCAACTATCGTGACCGCGGCGATTATAAGGCGCGCGAACCTTTACCTCATGACGCAGCGCGCGGATAATCATCTCTGGGAATTCCCCGGCGGAAAACTGGAGCCGGGTGAAGACACCCGGGACGGTCTCCGCAGGGAAATACGCGAGGAACTGGGCCTGGAAATCGAGGTGGACCAACCCTTGGAAGTCGTCACGCTCGCGCGGCCGCGTGCCTTGGTCCTGATCTTCTTTGCCGCGCGCATCGCCGCCGGGGAGCCGCGGTTGATCGAGGGCGCCGATCTTCGTTGGGTCGATGCCGAAAACCTCCTCGCCCTGCCGATGGGCGAGGCGGACCGCCGGGTGGCGGAAAAGATGGCATCGCGGGATACTGGCGAGAAGCATCTTCATGGCGTTTAATCGCTACGGCGCCATATAATCCGCGTTTCGGTACCTTTTTCACAACGCTGGTTAGAAAATGGCATCAAACTCACCCCCCGTCCCCCTCTCTAAGCTTAGAGAGGGGGTGCCCGCAGGGCGGGGGTGAGTTGGCAAACGCAGAAGCCGTCTCATTTTCATCCTTTGTTGTCCCGGCAGAATGCTGGGGTGGATACTTCTAGATCGGCCTAGACAAGAGCCACTTTACCGTCCCGCCTAGAAAAACCATGATCAAACCGGCAATCGCCGTACCCAGCGCGATGGCGGGCAAGGCCCAACGTTTCGGGATGCCGAAGATGAACGCGGCCACGGCCCCGGTCCACGCGCCCGTGCCCGGCAGGGGCACGGCCACGAAGAGCATTAGACCGATGGCGCCGTACTTGGCCACAGATTTGCTCTTGACGCGGGTACGCATCAGGAAGCGATCGGCGAGCCGAGTATAGCCGTGCCGTTGCAGCCACCGATAGAACGGGCCGATCGAGTACAACAGGGGGAATATCGGCAACAGATTCCCCACCACCGCAAGAAAGAAGACATGCCAATGACTCATCCCAAAACTCAATCCGAGCGGTATCGCCCCGCGCAGTTCTAGAACGGGCAAAGCGGCCACCAGGATAACGAGGAGTTCGTGGCGTAAGGCTTCGATTAAATGCATGTGTTTCACCCAATCCAAGAAAATTCCGGGATGAAATTCACTACCTCATTATACCATGGCGGTTCTATCCGGATCAGAGTCATTTTTCGCTGGCTACCAGGAGGGCACGGGGGGATCGGCAACGAAAAAGCGCTTATATATTGGGCTTAGGGTGGTTGTTCGAATTGGATAAACGTGCACTATGCTTGATTATCCTTGGATTACTTGTTTCTTTGGCCTCATCCGCGGAATTGATCGCGCCGGCGCGTCCTTCCTTTGTCATCTTCGCCCACGGCTTTTGGGGCAGTATGGACGACTTGCCCTCCAGGGATCCGGCATGGCTGCGATCCTCGCCATACCCTCATTATCGCAAGCACCAGGAGGCCGCCTTTCTCGGCGGCTCCGGTTACCGCCCGATCCCACAAGCATACTTGCGGTTTCTCGAGGGCCCGTCCCTGAGCAGGCTGGCCATCGCGCCATACGCGCTGATGCAGCGTGAGTTCGATTTCTGGGCCCGCCGGCGGAACCAGGGGCAGGTTCGGGCGCGGGTCAGCATCATCGACAATTGGGAGCGTCTCCGGACCGGCGCGGAAGATCCGGTAGCCGGCGCGGTCAATCTCATCTATCTCAAATACGACTGGCGCCTTGGCCTGCCGGAGGCAGACAAACACTACGCGGCGCCCCTTTTGTCATTTTTGCGACGGCGCTGGCCGGGCGCGGAGATACATTGGGTCGGCCATAGCCAGGGAGGGTTGTTCGGGCGTTACGTCGCCGCCAGACACCCCGGCGCGCTCTCTTCGCTCGTAACCATCGGTGCTCCGCACTATGGGATCCACGAGATCGCCATGCAACTCAGGGGGGAGTACGGGGATTTCGGCGGGCAGACCGCCAAGGAGAAATGGCAGGAATACAGCCTCTGTCTATTGGAGCAACTCATCTTCGGGACCGGGATCGTCCGAACCGGTCCGGAATTTACCAAAACCGCGGCGATCTTCGCCGAACGATACGTGCCGTTCTTTCGTTGGCTGGATCCACAGGCGGGCCTGCTCCAGGATGGTTTTGGCACCTTAACCAAACTGGAGGAGGCCGTGCCAAAGGCGGTCGCTCTCTACGGCCTTGGCTACGGGGCCTATGACATGGATGGACGCTATCATTACGAGGTGACAGCTCCTGAAAAGAGCGGGGTGGGACCGGGACTCGGCCCGGCGGGACCACCGGGTTATGCGGAGAGCGGGGACGGTAGGGTGGATCCGGTCAGCGCCCGGGGGCCGTTCCGCGTGACCCTCTGCCTTGGCAAGGACATGGTTCATTCCGACATGATGTGGTCGCCCCTGGTCTTGACCTTCCTCGTCGACCGTTTCTTCTTCAACGGCGGGATGGCCAGGAAGGACATGGAGCTAGCCCTGCTCAGGCTCGATGTTGCCCCGGCCCATTGGCAGAAGCGCCTTGCCTGGCTGCTCCAGGCCCGAAGAGCTTGGGACGCGCGTTGACCGAGCGGACGCCGCACCCGGACATCCGCATATAATGGAGGAATACTGTATGCATTGAAGGGGTACGTGATGAGAAGACTCTGGGCGGCGGTTTTACTGTTTTCCCTGTTTGCGTCAGCGTGGGCTCTCTCCGCTCCCGCCAAAGTGATCCGGGTCGGCTATTTCCCCAACATCACGCATGCTCAGGCGCTCGTGGGCATGGCCACCGGCGCTTTCCAAAGAAGACTCGGGCCGAACGTAGTAATCAAGACTTTTCTCTTCAACGCGGGGCCATCAGCCATGGAGGCTCTGATGGCCGGCGAGCTCGATCTGACTTACGTGGGCCCAAACCCCGCGATTACCTGCTATATCAGGACAGATGGCGAGGCTTTGCGGATCGTGGCTGGAGCGGCGAGTGGAGGCGCCGGTCTCGTCGTACGCAAGGACGTAAAGATCGGCGGCCCGGCGGACCTAGCCGGCAAGAGCCTGGCCACGCCGCAATTGGGCAATACGCAGGATGTGGCCCTGCGTCATTATCTTGGCGCCCACAACCTCAAACCACTGGAGTTCGGCGGCTCGGTGCGCGTGCTTCCCACGGCCAACCCGGATCAGCTAACCCTGTTGTTGAAGAAGGAAATCGACGGCGCCTGGACCGTGGAGCCCTGGGTATCCCGCCTGATCAAAGAGGCAGGCGGACGGTTGTTGCTGGACGAACGCAGCCTCTGGCCGCGTGGGATGTTCGTCACCGGGCACCTCGTCGCACGCCGTAAGTTCCTCCAGAGCCAGCCTCAACTGGTCAAGGCCTGGCTGCAAGCGCATGTTGAAGTGACCAGGGCGATCAATGCGGATCCGGCATGGGCGCGCCGGGTCCTGAACGGGGAAATTCAGCGCTACACCGGCAAGGCTCTGCCGGAGGACGTGCTGAGGGACGCATGGGGGCGGTTGAGCATCACCTACGATCCGGTCAGCGCGTCGCTCCACAAATCCGCCCAATGGGCTTATGAACTTGGCTTTCTCGGCCAGACCAGGCCGAACCTGCGAAATATCTACGACCTCAACTTGGTTAACCAAGTCCTGAGGGAAAAAAACCTGCCCGCGGTCAAATAGGATGCCGCCCGTAGGCGGCGCCCGGCATGCCCTGCCCCATCTTACCCCTTCCCGCCCGCGGTGCCCGGATCGACAATCTCGGCGGCGTCGTTTCGACCGGGCAACCGCGGTGGGGGCAGGTGGAAGTCATACCACAGTTCACCACGACCGACCAACAAGTATAGCCCGAGGCCAACCAGCAAGGCCGGCCAGGCAAACGCGCCGATGCGGTCATCCCTAAGACCGCTGATATTGAGGACGAGTTCAAAGAAGATCCCCGCGGCCAGGAAGACCGTAAAGCCCGTCTTGACGAGACTAAGACCGGACTCAAAGGCATATTCCTCGCCGTTCCATTTGCCCTGAATGGCCAGGCCGATCCCGATGGCGGTCGGAAAGATCAGCGCCCAGGCATAAGCCCAGCTTTCCCAATGATCGGTGAGGCTCTGGTAGAGCAGGATCAAGCCGATCGTCACCAGCATGCTGCCGGGGATCGCCAACCACCCGGCGGTCTGCCCGTCCAGCACCATCGTCACGAAGAAGAGCAGTCCGGGAAGGATGACCAGAAGCGGCCAGAATCGCCATGGATTGATCCCAAGCAACTCTCCGAACAGATGAAGGGTTCCGAGGATCACCAGGGCCAGGCCGATTATGAGCTTCACCGTCCGGCGCGTCTTGCAGACAGTCATCGCAAATCCCCCTGCACCCCGAGTTGCTCCTTACAGAATTTCTGCATCCATCCCCGGGTTCCTGCAGTCTCGTCAGAGTCTCCGCCGGCCGCACTCTCGTCCCAGGGCGCGGCTGATCCGGATCGATCGGCCCGGAGCGGGCATATCGCGGCCGTGGAACAAAAAAGAGCACCCGGTGGGGTGCTCCCAGACGAGCAAACCGATGCATTACTTCTTCTTGGTGGTATCCTTCTTTTCCTCTTTCTTACCGCCGCAGCAACCCATTGTCGCGCCCCCTTTCATCTTGGATTAGTGCTATATATTCCCCTCCGATGCCTTCATTCCTTCTGCGAGATCTGGATTGTTCTCTCTTTTTATGCAGATGGTACCGGAAGGGAATGGGCGGCCGATGGAGAATGCGGACCGATGGAGGTGCAGACATTGCTCAAGCCGCGTCATTTCATCATCGCTCTTTTCCTGGCCCTCCTTTTGCCCGCTCCCTCCAGTGCCAGCGGATTCGGCTTCGGCTGGCAGTATACGGGGCCGGCCTCAGGCTTCAGCCTGCGACTGCCGCTCGATCGTTACCTGGCCGTACAGCCGATGTTATCCCTGGCCCTCCAGGACCAGGCGGACATGACGGTCGGTCACGCCGCTTACGGGCTCCGTGGTCTCATGAACCTGCCCGCGCTTGGCCCGGTGCACCCCTACCTCGGAGCCGGCCTCGGGCGCTCACACCGTTTTGAGAACGGCGAATCGCGCGTGGTCCAGGGATACCAGGCCTTCATCGGCATGGAGTACCAGGCGAGCAACCTGCAACCGTCCTTCGAGGTTGCCCTGGGGCGGGTGGACCGGTCGGACGGCTCGATGTATCTCGGCACCATGTTTAACTTCGGGGTGCACTATCATTTCTAGGACTCCTTGTCTTGCGCGACGTTGCGTTCTCCCAATTCCGGCCGCCCCTCCACGAGATGCTTCCCCATCTCCACCCGCCCGTCGCTGGTAAAGCTTATCCCCTCCGCCTCCAGGAGAGCCCGTTGCCTCCCCTCGCCGCCAAAGACGTGGGGGGGCGACATGGCGCCGGTTCTGTTCACCACCCGGTGGCAGGGGAGACCAGGCGGGGCATCCCACATGGCCCAGCCGACCTGGCGGGCGCTCCGGGGATATCCCAGCCAGCGCGCGATCTGGCCGTAGGTGGCCACTTTACCCGGGGGGATCTGGGCCACGATTGCGTAAACCATTTGAAAGAAGTCGCGCATCTTCGCCCCTCACTTGGCAGTATAAACCACGCGCGCAAAACAAGACGTGCACACCCTGCAGCGCCTGCTGCTCACCCGGACGCGATGGCGGTTCCGTTCGGTCTAACAATCTTACGCGCTAGCTCGCTCCGGAGGAGGTCCACGGCGTTGATCTTAACCAGCACATCGCCGAAATCCTCGATGCCATAGCACTCGCTACGCGAGTCGCAGTAGATGCACTGATGCTCGCAGCCGCGGTAGATGTTCATGTTGTAACGCGGCCCGAACCAGGTGTCGGGCTGTTTGACGGAAGTCAATATGGTCTTGGCCTGTATCTCTCTTAGCATCTCATCAGTACATTTTTGGACGTTTTGCTCCTTTAGCCGCCATCCGCACGCGACGAGGTCAATGCCTGCGGCTTGTACGGCTGCCCGTAAATCTTGTGTGAGGTCCGGTATTGTGCAATACGCCTCCGTAATCTACCACCGATCGAGATGGATCTTGGCTTGCACAGCAAGCGGCAACGGCGTGAGAGTCCGCGTCCTTTCCCGCGGGTATCCCAGAGCACCGCGCCTTCTCCCCGATTTTATCTCATTAACTTGACGACAGGGGGTCAAGTTTAGATAGGAGATGAACACGATTGACCAGAACACATGTTCGTATTACAATTCTCTTTGGTAAAACCAAGCCGTGCTGATCCGAAGGTCAGGCCCAGTGCTTTCCGCGGACACCTTTTAAGAACAACCATTTTTCCAATGATACGACCAGGATCGTTGATAGTTTCCCGCAGCTCTATAAACTATTTTCGTCTGCGGCTGAACATCCATATGCGAACCGCGTTGCAGACCTCCTGAGGGCCACGGCAACCGCGGAGCCAGAGGCCACCTTCATAGTTCTCGATACCAAACAAGAGCGGGACCCCATTGCTGCCAAGGATAGGATCCATGTACATTAGCACGCACTCGCCAGCCTGACCAGGCATTTGTAAACGATACTGTGGCCCAACTTCAGCCGTGAGTTTCTCGCCACCAATCTTCCGGATTGCCTCGAATGCCTCATCCGAAAGAGTCTCACATGGAGGTAAGCCCAGTTCGGTATTAGTGACCCGGTATAGATCAAGGACGGTGGGTTTCGGAGCCACGCTAATCCGACCTAGTATATCGTCGGCATCGTCGGAGATTCGGTACCCACCGTCGAGAAGTGCCTTCCGAAGATCGCCCCCACTCCCGAAGGTCCCAATCTGAATGGTTGCGAATGGTGGGCGTTCTGCCAGTAGCGAAATGGTTGTTTGATCTATCATCGGTTGATTTCCTCCTGGCATTCTGGTCAAATCGCAAGGATATCAACGAAAATACTCACGGCAGACCGGCGCGGCAATCATTACGGCGGCGAAAGAAACGCTTTAAGGGAGGGCCGGTGGAGAGAGCCCCGATATGGCCACCCCCCCTCTCCACACAGCATCCAAGCTTAGTTCGTCGGCATCGCTTCCACCGCCGCCATTGCTTTTACCCACGGACAGTCCTCGCTATGCTCCTCCTGTTTGCAGTTGAGACAAAGCTCGGATACCGCCGCGACCGCCTTCGCCTTCTTCTCGGCGTCGAACATCCTTCCACCTCCGCCAGCATACTCGTCCGGGCTGCAGCCGGCTGACGATCGCATCATAACGAAGGCAATATGACATCTGTCTGTCATGGTTACAAACAAATGTTCGCGGAATAAACCAAAAAAGTCAGGTCCGTCCTTCGTAGAGCCGTATGACGGCTCGTGCCTTTTCCATCACCAGCGCGCGTAGGTCTTTGGGGGAAAGGACCTCCACCAGATCTCCAAAACTCAGGATGGTGCCGAGGAGCCAATCCCGGTCGGTAAAGCTGCCCCTCACCAGCAGGTAATCGGCGGCTTCCGGCGTAATCTGTTCGGGTTCGAAGGTGTCGAGCACCCGCACCCGGGCCCGCGGATCGAATCGGAGCAAAACATCAACCGGCGGTCCCTCGCTCTCCCAAAACCGCCAAGAGCGCTCGTCCATCTCCACCGGCCGTCTGATGAAGGTCTCATCCCGCAGTTTGAGATCGGCCAGGCGCGACAGCCTGAAGAACCGGTAGTCGCCCCTGAGGCGGCAGTAACCGTAAAGATACCGCGTGCGTTCCTTGAGGACGATCGTCATCGGCTCGACCGTCCGCGTGGCGGACTCGCCCTTGGCGTTGGTATAAGAAAAGGAAACGAGTTGTCTCCGTTCGATGGCCGTCTGCAATAGCCGGGGTTTGGCTTCTTCGCTGCGCCAGGGGTACCAGGGGCTGACGTCAATCACGGTCGTCCGGCCGCCGGGCGTCAGAGGCGGCGTCCCCGCCGGCAGCAGAGACTGGATCTTCTCCACCGCGCCGTCGATCTCGCGGTCCGGTACCGCCCGGCAGACGCCCCGCAGCGCGGCGAGGAGCGCGCACATCTCCTTCACCGTCAGGATCTGCCGATCGATGCGATAGCTTTCCATCACGGCGAAGCCGCCGTCCTTGCCCTGGTATGAGACGATCGGGATGCCGGCCTGGTTGATGGCCTCTATGTCCCGGTAGATGGTGCGGCTCGAGACCTCGAAACGCGCGGCCAATTCCGCGGCGCTCACCCGGTCGCGGTTGACCAGGAGCATGGTTATGGCCAGGAGACGGTCGAGTTTCATGTATTACGCTGTTTCGATCCTCCCTATATCCTCCAACCCAAGTTCGCGGGCCAGTTCTTCGCGGAGCTTGTATTTCTGGATCTTGCCGCTCGCCGTCATCGGATAGCCGTCCACAAACTTGATATAACGGGGGTGCTTGTAGTTGGCCAACTGCCCCTGGAAGAACTGCTTGATCTCCTCCTCCGTCGCCTGTTGGCCTTCCTCGAGACGGATGCATGCGGCCACCGCTTCGCCGTACTTGGCGTCCGGAACCCCTACCACCTGCACATCCATGACCTTCGGGTGGGTATAGAGAAATTCCTCGATCTCGCGCGGGTAGATGTTCTCACCGCCGCGGATGATCATGTCCTTCTTGCGGCCGGTAATCTTGCAGTAGCCGTTCTCGCCCATGACCGCCAGATCGCCCGAATGGAGCCATCCGTCCTTGTCGATCGCTTCCGCGGTGGCCTCGGGCATCTTGTAGTAGCCTTTCATGACGTGGAAACCGCGGGTGCAGAGTTCGCCCTGGACACCGGGGGGGAGATCCCGCCCGCTATCGATATCCACGATCTTGACCTCGACGTTGGGCAGGGCCCGGCCGACCGTGGAGACGCGCAGTTCGATCGGGTCGTCCACCCTGGTCTGGGTGATCACCGGCGAGGCTTCGGTCAGCCCGTAGGCGATCGTCAGCTCCCGCGCGCCCATCTTGTCCACGACCGCCTTCATGACCTCGATTGGGCAGGGTGAGCCGGCCATGATCCCCGTGCGTAGACGGGGGAAGCTGTATGGTCGCCGCCCTTGGCCTTCTTTCCAGGCCGCTTCAACGGCGGCCATATGGTCGAGCTCCGCGATGAACATGGTCGGTACGCCGTGCACGGCGGTGCATTGCTCTTTTTCCAACGCCTCGAGCACCCTAACCGGGCTGAAAGCTTCGACCGGCACCATGGTGCTCCCGTGGGTCACGCAGGCGAGGGTACCGAGGACGCAGCCAAAACAGTGGAAAAAAGGCACCGGAATGCACAACCGGTCCTCCGCGGTAAGATTCATGCAATCGCCGATGTAGGTAGCGTCCGCCACCAAGTTGGTGTGCGTGAGCATGACGCCTTTGGGAAACCCGGTCGTGCCCGAGGTGTACATTATCGTCGTGACATCCTCGGGATCAAGCGAGGCCTGACGCGCGGCCAACTCCGCGTCGCTCACCTCATCGCCGAGTGCCAGCAGCTGCTCCCAGGTCAACATCCCGGGCTGCGCGTGCGTGGAGAGGACGATTACGTTCTTGAGGTAGGGGAATTTGGCCGCGTTCAGCGCCCCCGGCGCGCTTTCCCTTAGCTCCGGGCAGAGCTTGTAGACCATCTCGAGATAGCTGACCTCTTTGAGCTGTTCCATGAGGACCAGCGTCGTGCTGTCCGATTGGCTCAGCAGATACTCAAGTTCATGGAGGCGATATGCGGTGTTGACCGTCACCATGACGCCGCCCATCTTCGCCAAGGCAAATTGGGAGATTACCCATTCGGGGCGGTTATTCGCCCATAAGGCAACGTGATCGCCCTTGCGGATCCCGAGGCGCATGTAGCCTTTGGCCGCGCGGTTGCAGACCCGCCTAAACTCCTCGTACGTATACCGCGGACCTCGCTCGCCAGCGTAGACCAGGGCGTCCACATGGGGCTGAGTCTCGGCGAAATGATCCAGTACCGCTCCGATCGTCCGGCGCGTGAAATCGTTACCCACGGCGGTCACCTCAATCTGTCTGTTTGGGCTAACAAATACGAAAGCCTTCGCCTCTTCGGAAGAGACGAAGGCATGGCGATTTGTATTACATTATAATCAGCGACCGCCATGCTTGTCAAGACGGTTTTCCAGTCCCGCCGCGGTATCGACCAGCTCCCGCCCCGCCGCCACGGCGGCCGAGACCGTTGCTTCCGCGCCCCGCAAGCCCGCTTCTAGATCGCCGAACTTTGCCTCGAATGCTTTCAAAGACGCGACTAGTTTCTCTATCTCCCCAAACAACCTGGCCGCCGCGCCGCGCCCCTCCTCCGCGACGCGGGGGTCGAGCTGCCGCAGGGACTCCGCGAGACGATCGCAAAGCAGCCCGGTACCGGCCGACAACTCACGCAAGCGCTCCGGGAGATCCGACGCCTCGGCGAGAGAGATCTCGCGGACCGGTTGCGAAAGGCCGCCAATCAAGTCAACCAGTTGTCTCCCAGTCTCTCCGCCTCGCGTCAGGTGGGTTTTTGCCTTCATAAATGCCTCTCCCAGCTTGTTCGCGGCGATTTCGCCTTCCTCGACCTGCGCCGCCACCTGGTGGACCACGCGGACCATACGCTCTGAGATCCGCTCGGCCTCCTCGGCGACGAGCATGAAACCGCGGCCCGCTTCACCGGAACGGAGCGCTTCGATGGAAGCGTTTACTCCCAGAATCCTGGCTTGTTCAGCAAGGTCCGTAGCTATTTGTACCGCCTGGCCGATGTTCACGAAGGGGTGGCGCCAATCGGCCAAGGCGGTCTCACCAGCCGCAACGGCCTCCCCGACTGCCGCGAAGGTCGTGAGGCAGGTCTCGGTGGTGGTGGATAGCGATGCCTGGCGTACAAGGAGATCCTCTCCCTGCCGCCCCAGATCCGCCAGGAGTTTTGCCATGGCCTCGGAAACCGCGGCGACCTTTGCTTCATTGACCTTGGCCAAAGCCGAGAGTTCCCGCGCCGCCTTTTCGAGCGCCGGACCCTCCGCGTCCAAGAAAGCCTTGATGCGTGCCTCAAGCTCGACCAGATCCTCTTGCACGAGGGCGGCGTCCTCCAAGAGACTCGCCGCGCTTGCGTCGATCTGACGTTGCAGATCCCCGCACTCGCCGATCGGCGGCACCAGCGTCGCGCACTGTTCCAGCGTCCCAAGTAGCGACCGGGTCATAGCTTCCAAACCATCCCGCTCATCCCGGGCTTGTTTGGCTTGCGCGGCCAAACGCGCTTCAAGGCGTATGCATTCGGTCCGCTGCGCCGCTATCCACCAGACCGCCATGATTACACACGGCATATTGGCCAGCACGCGAACCCAAGGCGGCGCCTTCACGGCCGCAAAAGCCGCCAATAGGGACATAACCGTCAAAAGCCCCGCCAGATAGGGCGTTTTCATTCGGCTCATTTCAACGCCCCCAGATCGATCTTGCTCATGGCCCGGCCGGGACTGGCAGCGAGCTTTACCAGTTGCTCCAGGGAAAGCAGGAAATAGATCCGGCCGCCGCTATCCGTACAAACACCGCCAAGTCCCGGTATCTGAAGACCGGCGGCATTGGGCCTCAGCACGACCTGACGTGATCCCAAAACCCTCGGCGCGCGCAGGATGAAACGGTCTTGCGCCGTCCGGATGAAGAGCCAGAAACCACCACCTTCTCCTTGCGCCTGCCGGCCGAGAATCGTGGCCAGATCGTAGAGAGGAACCATCTCCCTGTTCTGAGGCAAATATGTACGCCCGTCGATGCGCACGATCGTCTCATCAGTGGCCCGGCGTGCTTCAGCCACGCTGGCCAACGGCAGGGCGAAGAGGTCATTGCCCAGCTCCAGCGCAAGCACGTCAAAGTAGTTACCGGGTGGGGAAATCTCGATATTGAGCAGCGTCCCTTGGCCTGGCCATGATTCACCATCAAGCGTCGCGCCGACGGCCTCCAGTTTGCGGCGGATCTCGGCCAAGCGCCCCGCCGGTCCCAGTTCACGCTCGAGATCCATCCCGCCGCCATCGTCCGAAAGGCTCAATGTAATCTTGGCCTCTTTGGCTTGGGCGGTCAGTTCCAACCGGTTCTTTCTCGGTTTTCCAAGCCCCAGGCGCTCCTCGGCGGATTGCGCGCTGTCATTGAGGATTATGCCGACCAGTTCCTCCATGGGCATCAGCAGTGATTCAGCTTGATCGACGCCGACCGCCGTATCGCCGCCGACCACTTTGACCTCGATCTCCTTGCCCAGTACCTTGCCTTGTTCAACCGCGTAAGCAACCAATTTGCTCAGAACGAACTCCGATGGTATCTGTCTGAGTTGCGTCACGAGTTCTGATAGCTGGCGCAGCGGATAGTCGAGCCGATCGCCAAGGCGTGACAAACGATAAGCATGGCTGGGATTGGTTGCTTGGATTTCATGTTCCAGGGCACGGTAACCCGATCGGATCTGCGTGAGATGGGCAGCAATCTCGCTCAAGTCATCCAGATACCGGGCCTCCACGTGCAGAGTCCAGTCCTGAAAAGATGACTTTCGACGCGTCTTCGTCAGCGGAGGCAATGATCCGACCTCGGGTGTGGCCGGAGTGACCTCCACCTTTGCCACGTGCGGTATGGATTCGATCGTGCGCCTCACTTCGAGGACGTTCCTGGGCGTGGCGAGGAGAAAGCGCATGATCAGTTCGTCTTGCTCGTTTTCGGCATCGGGCGGCGGATCAGAGTTGATTACCCGCCCCAACCCGAGGAGATAGCCTTGGCAGACCAGGAACCGCCCGACAGGATGCGGGCAGGGCTTTTCTAAGACCAATTTGACAATAAACCGCTGTTCGTCCGGATCTCTTCCGGCCGAGCTAGGTTCCGCTTCAGGCCAGGGATTCTCCGCGTCCTCGGTGACGAGCGCCCGGAGTTGGATAATCAGGTCCGCCACGGAAGGTTCCGGACCACGGCCATCCTTGAGCATCTTCAAGGACTCGCTCAGCCGGCGATGGGCAAGGGCCAGCAGTTCGAGGGAAACGGCAGGTTTCTTGACGCTTCCGCGACGCCAGGCATTTAGCATATCCCAGGTGGCGTGGGCGAGGTCCCGGGCGGAACGGAAACCCATGGTGGCGGCGGCATTCTTGAGGTTAGCGGTGGCGCGCGCCGCTTCTTCCACGATTACCAGCTTGGCCCCTTCGCGGCGGAGTCGCTCCAGACAAGCCTGGATCTGTGAGAGTTCCTCGCTCGCTTCAACGATAAAGGCTTCCAGATACTGCTCCATCTCAGGCGCGACGGCCATCTCGGGATCCCTCCAGGCCCCTCTGCGAGGTAGACACGGGAGGGCGGTCCAGCCGCCCCCCGTGCTTTTCGATGGGCATTCACATCAGAGTAGGTTTACAAGCTCCTCGTAACCTTCGTCCACCGTGGTCACCAAGTCCTCGATCACCTCTTTGAGCTCGGTGGAGGAAAGCGAATACAACGGCAGATCGGCTTGGCAATCAACCAGATAAGAACCGCGGTTTTCCGAATCATCCCGGATGACGTACTTGAGGCCGATCATGCTGTCGTTTAGTTCCAGCAGCCTCCATAGGAAGGATTTGGCCGGTTCCTTCTTGACCTCGAAGACCGTGGTAAAAACCGTCACAAAGCTTGTCCTCCGCGCCCAAACGTAGATATCGAGTTCCTCAAGGTTGTCCAGGCCGGTGTATGTAAGATGCCACGTGTCCGCGCGCCCTTCCACGCTCGAATATGAGAGGCCGGTCTTGGCCAAGAGATCGGCGACCAAAGCTTGCGAGGAGACGGCGGACACCGGAAGCGCCACCGCGAGCGCCGCGGCAAGACACAAAGTCACGACGGCCTTTCTACGGCTCATGGAGCAAGGCCCCCCTTCAGCACAACGCCTCCAGGAATTAAGCTTAGATCCATTATAGCACGAACAGGCCATAGTACGAAACCAAGGTTTACCTGTCTGAATTCTTTTCACCGTTTCCGGTGATCATAAACGTATGCGCATTCTACATGTGGTCAGGCCCGCCGACGGGGGCATGCGAGAACACCTCTTGAGCCTCGTCAGGGGGTTGATCGGATTGAAAATGGAAGTGGGTTTGCTCTCCCCGAGCCCGGAACTGAACCGTGACGCCGAGGCATTCGGGGCAAAGGCGTTCAGCGCGCCGATCGGCGACCGGCCCGGGATGCGGGATCTCGAGGCGATAGCGCTGCTCAAGCGGTCCGCGACCGCATTCAACCCCGACTTGCTTCACGTCCACGGTCTCAGGGCGGCCTGGCTCGCGCGTCCGGTGGCAAGGGCGCTCGGCTTGCCGGTGGTGGTGACGTACCATGCCACGCTCGATAACGGCAGCCGCCTGCGACAGGCGCTCACGATCCAACTGGAACGCTTGATGTCCCGGTGGCATGGCTTGGCCATCGCCGTCTCCGAGGGAGTGCGCGCGGACCTCCTCGCCCGGGTGGGGCTTAACCCCGCATCGATTATCACCATTCTCAACGGCATCGACTTTTCGCGCCTCGAACCGCATCATGCCCGCGCGGAAGTCCGGCTGGCACTAGGCATACCCGTGGAGGCAACCGTGGTGGGGACCGTGGCCCGGCTCGCGCCGCAAAAGGACCTCCATACCCTGCTTCGGGCCGCGCCATTAATAATCGCCCGTGCTCCCGCCACACACTTCGTCGTGATCGGCGACGGCCCCCTCCGCGCCGAACTCATGCAACTAGCGCGCGATCTCGGGCTTGCCGGGCAGGTGCATTTTCTGGGACACCGCCACGATCTACCCGATCTCTTGGGCATGATGGACGTATTCGCACTCAGTTCCCGGTACGAGGGCGCGCCTCTCTCCATTATCGAAGCGATGGGCGCCGGATTACCGATCGTCGCCACCAGAGTGGAGGGGACCTCTGACCTGATCGATGATGGAGTGACGGGGTTTCTCGTTCCAGCAGGGGACTCTATGGCTATTGCCCAGCGAATCCTCGCCTTCATCCTGGACCCAGAGCTCCGGGCCAAAACCGGCAGCGAAGCCAAGCGGTTATCACGCGCCCGGTATAGCTTGGAAAGGATGATCCTCGAGACCTGCCAGGTCTACTGCTCAATCGTGGCAGCCACGCGTGGCAAAAAAAGTCCACCCTTGCGGGTGGATTAAAAGAAACCTGAGAATCTTACCTGCCTTGACTGCCGGCGTCGTCAAAAGCAAGCGAGCACATACATGGCACCGGCGCCAGTGTCAAGTAATAGTGCTCTAGCCCCCAACCGAAAACGACCCTCCGGCCAGGTTCATGACCAAATCATATCATCCAAATCTCCGCTCGATCAAGACCCGCCTGTTCGTCTCTATGACCGGGAAGTGTAATGAGATACTCGGGGTGAGCCTTGTCTCATCCGGACAAAGAATTAGGAACCTGCATTAACCTTATCTCCGGCCACCGCACCCGACTGCGTAGATACCTGCAACCTTTCGGCTACAAGCACCTATTACACCGACTACGATGACCTTGGACCGACTGCCATTGGAACTTGGGCATCCGCCGACAGTCTCTCGACTGCCGGCGAACACTTTCGCTCCCATGACAATCTGGGCTTGACCGCCGCCGATGCGTTTCCCTGGCATGACGATCTCATCAACCGCCATACCAAGTTGGCACACCGACGACGATCTAACTCAGACCGACAAGGACCCGAGCCGCCAACCGGTGACATGGCCGCAGTACTAGCCACAAGCCAGAGGTCAGATGGTGGAGCTTTTGAGCCCAAGCCGATCCTTCGTCCGACCGACGCCGATCCTTTGGGTCCGTAAGACGGGACCGACGCCGATCTGCGCCTCGGCCAATGCAGATCCCTCGCTAGATAGAATGACCCATCGTAGCCCGGCTATGAATTGAAAATAATAGACATCCTACCCTTTTTTACCAGATCGGACAGACCCGTCCGCTTGCTCCCGGGGCCCGATCCGTTTGACGAGTTCAGCACCGAGCATCGGCAGGAATGAGCAGAGCGCCACCAGACCCCAAGCATTCGGGCCAATCCTGGTTGTCTTGAAGATCTGCGCGAAAAGCGGGACGAAGAGCACGGCGAAAACGACCGCCACCGAAGATAGAATCGCCAGGATCAGTTTCGGGTTCCCAAGGACGGGCATCCGCCACCAGGCCAGGCGCTCCGAGCGGTTTGAAAGCGAACGCCAGAGCTCGGCCAAGGCAAGGGTGGCAAAGGCCGATGTACGCGCCATCGCCAGGTCTTCAGCGCTGCGGCCCGGGTGGAGTAAGACGAATGGGATCAAGGTGGCGACGGCGATTAATGTGCCGACGAATGCGAGGCGGATAATAATGGCCCGGCTCAAGATGCCCTCGCGCGGATCCCGCGGTGGGATGCGCATGATCGCTTTTTCTTTTGGCTCAACGCCGAGCGCCAAGGCGGGCAGCCCGTCCGTGACCAGGTTGATGAGCAGGATCTGCACGGGGATCAACGGACCCGGCAGACCCGCGATGATGGCCAGAAAGAAGAGCATTAACTCCCCGATATTACAGGAGAGCAGGTAGATTACTGCTTTTCGGATATTCTCGAAGATGATACGTCCTTCCTCGATCGCCGCCACAATGGTGGCAAAATTGTCGTCCGCCAAGACCATGTCGGAGGCGCCTTTGGCAACTTCCGTGCCGCTGACCCCCATCGCGACGCCTATATCGGCCGAGCGAAGCGCGGGGGCGTCGTTGACGCCGTCGCCAGTCATCGCCACGACCTCGCCCTGCGCGCGGAGCGCATCGACGATTCTCAGCTTGTGTTCGGGCGAAACGCGTGCGAAGACGCTGGTGCTCTTGAGCACCCGCCCGAGATCATCCTGGGACATGCTTTCTATCTCGGCCCCGGTTAGTACCGTCTCGCCATGCATGCCCAGTTCGGACGCGATCGCGCGTGCCGTCACCGGGAAGTCGCCGGTCACCATCACGGGTTTGATGCCCGCTTCAAGACAGGTGGCTACCGCGGCCTTCGCCTCCTCGCGTACCGGATCCTGCATCGCGACCAGGCCAAGGAAACTCAGGTCCTGTTCCCAAAGGCTTTCCGCATCTTGTCCCGGTTCAAGGTAGCGATAGGCCACGCCCAAGACCCTCAGGCCGCAAGCGCCCAAGCGGCCTATTTCCCGATCGTATTCTGCGCGCTTAGCCTCGGAAAGCGGCCGATCCTCCCCCTGCACGTGATAGTCGCGGCATAGACCGAGGAGGATATCCGGCGCGCCTTTGGTAATAGCCAGCCTGCGATCGCCTTGCCGGTGCACGGTTGTCATGCGCTTGCGGGACGAATCGAAGGGTATCTCCTGTAAACGAGGTAATTCCGCTTGGAGCCTTTCCTGCTTCAATCCGCCTTTGGCCGCCAGGACCACTAACGCGGCTTCGGTGGGATCTCCGATCACGCCGGCGACACCTGTCTTGTCCTCGGTCAGGCCGGCGTCGTTGCAGGCCAGGCAAGCTTGGAGAAGAAATAAGAGGTCGGGGTCACTGTCTGTTTGTAACACGCGGCCGTCCGAGTCGGCAAAGCCGCCCTTCGTCTCATAACCACGGCCGCTGACGGTAACCCTGTCCCCCCGCGCGAGGTGCACTTCGGTAACGGTCATCTTGTTCTCCGTCAGGGTTCCAGTCTTGTCGGAGCAGACAAAAGTGGCGCACCCAAGGGTCTCGACGGCCGGAAGGCGTCTGATGATGGCATTTTTCGTAATCATGCGCTGCACGCCGAGGGCCAGCACGATGGTGACCATGGCCGGGAGCCCTTCGGGAATTGCTGCCACCGCAAGCGAAACCGCCGTCATAAACATCTCGAGCAGCGCCCCTCCGCGCAGGACGCCCAGCAAAAAGACCACGGCGCAGATGCAGAGACACGCGATGCCGAGCCATTGACCGAACTGGGTTAGCTTCCGCTGCAGGGGCGTTTCTTGTTCCTCGACCGCGGCCACGAGCGCGGCAATCTTCCCGATCTCCGTCTCCATGCCGGTGCGGATCACCAAGCCGCGGCCACGGCCATAAACGACCGTTGTACCCAAAAAAGCCAGCCCAGGCTGGTCGCCGATCGCCGCCTCCGGTGCCGCCAACGCGGTCGCGTTCTTCTCCACCGGTACCGACTCTCCGGTAAGAGCCGATTCATCCGTCTTTAGATTGACGGATTCGAGCAGGCGCAAATCCGCCGGAACAACGTCCCCGGCTTGAATGACCACCAAATCACCGGGTACGAGCTCGGGGGAGGGAACACGCATCTGCTGCCCGTCGCGAACCACGGTGGCTTCCGGGACAGCCAGGCGGCGTAGCGCCGCCAGTGCCCGCTCAGCCTTGCCTTCCTGAATGACGCCCAACACAGCGTTTAGGATTACGATGCCCAGGATAACGGCCGCGTCCAAGAGTTCCCCCATGAGCGCCGCGATAACCGTGGATGCGATCAAGATAAGCACGAGAAAGTCCTTGAACTGTGTGAGAAGCATCGAAATGAAGCTGCGCGGGGGTTCCTCTATCAGCCGGTTCGGGCCGTGTCTACCAAGGCGCGCTGCCGCCTCTTCCCTGGTCAGGCCAGCCGTCGTGTTGGCTCCCAATTCTGCCGCGGCTTCTTGCGCGGTGAGCGAACCCCAACTTGACATCGTTAACGAGCCTCGCTTTCATCTGGTTCTCACGTGATGTTTCGGGAAACCGTGGAGCGCGATCTGTTGGCTGCGCCGACGGCGAAGCCCGAGGCAGCATCCTCCGATGCCGTCGAGACGAAGAGAGATTCGCGTCCTTTCTGCGATTATCCTGCTATCGTCCTGTTCGTAATAGGAACAAAAGGCCCCCGGGTTATCCGGGGGTCCGTAGGGCAGGTTTTACCCTATATTAAGAAAGCAGAAGCCAACCATAGCGCGCACATGCTCGCGCCAAAACCGCCGTTTTTCAAGGCGCTTTCGAAATTGGGTCAGAACGTCTGCCGCAGAAGCCTCTCCATATCCTCGGGACTCACTGGCCGCGGATTGTTTAGCCACGCGCGTTGAGTCTTGGTATCGGCCAATAGCTGTGGCAAGGTCTCCTCTGTGACGCCAATATCTCTCAGCCTTAACGGTAGATTAACGTCATTGAGCAGCGTCCGGACTGCCTGGGCCGCCATCCCGGCGGCTTGTCGCAGGCTCATGCCCTCGACATTCTCGCCCAAAAGCGCCGCGATATCCCTATGTTTCTCCAGGTTGGCGGCGAGATTGTATTCCAACACGGCCGGCAGGGCCAGACCTACCGTGGTACCGTGGTCGGTATTGCAGATTCCCCCGATGGTCATCGCCATACCGTGCGCCGCCGCCGTCCCGGCGTTGGCGATGGCCATCCCCGCCAGATTGCTGGCCAGCATCATGCCCGTACGTGCCTCCATGTCGTCGCCGTAAAGCACGGCCCGGCGAAGGTACTGGTTGACCAGGCTCATGGCCTTGCGCGCGTAGAGATCCGAGATTGGGTGCGCTTGCCGCGACGTATAGGCCTCCATGGCATGGGCTAGAGCGTCCACCCCGGTATTGGCCGTGATGTATGGCGGCAGTTTGAGCGTGAGGGCGGGGTCCAGAATGGCGACCGTAGGAAAATTATGGGGACTTCGGAGCGCATCCTTGCGTTTGCTCTCACGAATAGTCAGAACGGAAATGTGCGTTACCTCCGCCCCGGTGCCCGCGGTCGTGGGAATGGCGAGGCAAGGCAGGCCCTTCCTTGGCATACCGTTCTGCATCAGATCCACTACGGGGATACCCAAACCCGCCGACGAGGCAATGGCCTTTGCCGCGTCAACGGCGCTGCCGCCGCCAAGGCCGATGATGACGTCGCAGCCGCGATCCCTGGCCGTTTTAACACCCTCCTCCACCGAGGCGGTGCTCGGATTCGTCTCGATTTCCTCAAAGAGTTCATATGGGATACCTTTACCGGACAGGCTTTTCTCAACCATGGCGGTAAAGCCCAGACTGCGCATGGCGCTTGTGCCCGTCACCACCAGAGCCTTGGTGCCGAGTTGCGCCGTCTCATCTCCCGTCCTGGCAATAGATCCCACACCAAAGATGACCTTGGTGGGCATCAGGGCTTGATATGCTAATCTCTCCAAATGCGCCAACTCCTGTTCCTTAATTCTTTGGAACCCCTGCTCTCCATGGGCGGCTATTTTCTTCAAACCCGTAATCATTCCTGCTGACAATTTTACGCGGCCGTGTTAGCATGGGGCAACGACCCCAGGGCCACGAAGGCCCGCGGGTCGTTGAGCCACGGTCTCGGCGATCACCATCCATGGTTGCCTCGACCTCGGGCCGTCCAGGCCCTGGGTCTCGGCGATCACCATCCATGGTTGCCTCGACCTCGGGCCGTCCAGGCCCTGGGTCTCGGCGATCACCATCCGTGGTTGCCTCGACCTCGGGCCGTCCAGACCCTGGGAAGGGCGCCCAGGAGCTAATTAAAAACCCCGCCATTCGGCGGGGCTTCTAATTAGCTCCTGGCAACGACCTACTCTCCCAGCCGGTTACCCGACAAGTACCATCGGCGCGGAGG
>JBLNCE010000126.1:0-9858 GCA_050260415.1 Bacteroidota bacterium
CGACGGCGGCGATAATCTCCGCCGTGGTCGTATCGACGATCCGGCCATCCAATGCCACTCTGGCCGTCGAGGCCTTGAGCCCCACACCGCCGACACCTATGTTCTTGTCGTCAACGGTGAACTCGGTCACTCTGCCGATGACGATGTACTTGACGCCTAGAATCTTGCCGATCTTGGCGGCGGAGGCGTTGTCCACGCGCCCGCTGGCGCCGAAATTCTGTTCATTGACGACGGCCGCGATCTTCTCCCGTTCGACTATATCTTTGGATAATCATAACAATCCATGCTAATTATAGCACAAGACGGTGCCTTGAACAAGCGCGGCGGGGGATCGTGGCGGCGGGGGATCGCATTTCCGGCGCGCGCGGGGGCAACCTAGGAGTGATGTCAAGTATGTATGCTTTGGGGAGGGATCGACTATGCTCGCGACCATGATCCGTTTCGTGCTCTCCGCCCTGGTCCTCCTGTTCGTGGCGCTATTGGTACCCGGCTTTCGCGTGGGCGGGCTCTTCGGCGCCTCGATCGCGGCCTTGGTCATCGCGGTCCTGGGCCAGTTGGCCCGCGTCTTTTTCGGCCGCGGCCTGTCGCCGCAGGGTAGGGGCCTCGGAAGCTTCCTGGTCTCGGCCTTTATCATCTACCTGTCCCAGTTCATCGCCCCCGGCGTCAGGGCCAATTTGGTGGGAGCACTCCTGGCCGCGCTCGCGATCGGCATTATCGATGCCTTTATCCCCACGGAATTGCGCTGAATCGTGAAATCCAACGGGAGGTATCACGGTATGAAAACGGAATGGCAGGCGCGTGGAATCAGAACGGATCTGGCCACGGAAGCGCACGAACTGGCCGGCGGTCCGGCCGGCCGGGAGATCCCCGGGGTGAAGGTGGAACAGCGCCAGGAGGAAGGCAATACCATCACGAGGATCAAGATCGATAACGAAGAGGCAGGCCGCGTCATCGGGAAATTGCCGGGGCACTACGCCACGATCCAAGCCCCGGAGATTCAGAGCCGTAACCAGGATCAGATCGAGGCCATCGCCAAGATCCTGGCCGCCGAGATCGAAGGCTTCCTGAGCCGGCTCAACCTGAAAGACGATGACGGCTGTCTCGTGGCCGGCCTTGGCAACTGGTCATCGACGCCCGACAGCATCGGGCCGAAGGTGGTCAATGCGATCCTCGTCACGCGCCACCTCTGGAGTTTTTCACCGCCGGAAAAGAGGGGAGGACTGCGTCCAGTATGCGCGATTGCCCCGGGGGTCCTCGGCATTACCGGCATCGAAACGGGTGAGATATTGCTGGGCTTGGTGCAGAGGGTCAAGCCCCGCTTCGTCGTGGCCATCGATGCGCTGGCCGCGCGCAATATCGCCCGCCTGGGCACCACCATCCAGCTCTCCGACACCGGGATCCACCCGGGGTCGGGTCTGGGCAACAACCGGGTCGGGATCACGCCGGGTTTCCTTGGCGTGCCGGTGATTGCCATCGGTGTGCCCACCGTGGTCTACGCCTCGACGATTGTGATCGACGCCCTGGACAAGCTTGCCTCGAGCCGCAAAGGCATGGTCGATCCCAGTATCGGCAACCGGCCGGACTATATCCGCGAGATGCTTGCGCCCGAGATGGGAGAACTCGTCGTTACACCGAAAGAGGTCGATGTCCTGGTCGAGGAAGTCGCCAAGGTGGTGGCGAGCAGCCTCAATATTGCGTTACATCCGGGCGTCGGCCCGGATGAGGTCTTCCGCTACCTGCAATAATCGGTATGATTCGCGTGCATCCGGCAGGAGCATGCGTCGCTCTGGCGAATAGAATTTAGCGGTAATCGTTACTGCTAGGCCAGAGAGGGGACAAGCGGCATGAATGCTCTGATTCTGGCGGGCGCCAGGAATGAGGGGCTTGAGCACGCGTTGCCATCCGGCGCTTACCGCGCGGGTCTGGTGGTGGGCGGTCGCACCTTGCTGGAGTCGGCTCTGGCTGCATTGATCGGCCTGCCCGGCCTGGAGAAGATCGTTCTCGTGGGCGCGGCCGAATTGGTGCCGGATGCTTATCGCACGGCATTGGCGGAGATCGTGCCGCCGGGCGGGGACCTGTTGACCAACCTCGAGAAGGGGCTTGCCGCGCTGCCGCACGATGCGCCCGTGCTGGTGGCCGCTTCAGATATGCCGCTCCTGACCAAGGCGGCGCTGGGGGATTTCGTGGCCAAGTGCGCCGAACGCGAGGCGGAGATCCACTACCCTATTATCCGGCGCGAGGTCTATGAGGCCGCCTACCCCGGTTCGAACCGGACTTATCTGCGCGTGCGCGACGGCGTATTCACCGGCGGAAACATGGTGCTGCTCAGCTCCGCCACTTTCCACCGGTACAAGCACTTGATCGCCAAAGCGGTCGCCTGGCGCAAACAACCGCGACGGCTCGGACGCCTGCTGGGTTTCCGTTTCGTCCTCGGCCTTCTCGGCTGCCGGTACACGGTGGCGGAGATCGAGGCCAAGATCGGCTCATACCTTGGCTTGCGGGTAGCGGCGGTCGAGACGAGTTTCTCGGAGATCGGCTTCGACGTCGATACCGGCGCGGACGTACAATGGGTCGAGTTTTACTGGGGCGGCGCGACCGAGGGAGCGGCGCGAAATGAGCCGAATCTCGACGAGGAATGACGAACCGGCTCGTTTTGCTTATTGACATCGCTCCGGTGAAAGAGGTATGCTCTTTTATAAGAAGGCTACTCTTTAAGGCGGCCCCGCGAGGCCGACAAGAGTGCGCTCTTGGTGCACGGGCACCTCTTGGCAGAGTGGCAAGGGGTGTTTTTTTGTGCCGCCGGGTAGCCAAGGCGGGTCGTATGCGCCGATGTTGCGGCCTCGTGCGGATGCGGTTTGCCGCCAAAAATGAGGAGGTCGGCTGATGGCTCAAGAGAAAGTGTCCCCAATGGTAACCGGCTACCTTCCCGACGACACCCCATCGGTCCTAAAGCTCATCTTCTTCGCCCTGCAGCAGGTCATCGTCATGTTCCCCGCCACGGTTATGGTCGCATTGCTCACCGGGTTTCATGTTTCAACGACCATCTTTGCCAGCGGCTTTGCTACCTTGTGCTTTATCCTGATAACCCGCAGGCGGATTCCTCTGTATTACGGCTCCAGTTTTTCGTATGTCGCCGCAATCGTTGCCATCACGGGCGTCAAAGGGCTTGGACAAATCGCGCCGGACTCCTTAATCTCCCAAGCGCAGTGCGGCATAATTGCTTCCGGTTTGGTTTCGATCGTGGCCGGTCTGGTCATCAACCGATTCGGCCAGGAAAAGATCCATAAGGTTCTGCCCCCGGTCGTCACCGGCAGCGTTGCGATTGTAATCGGTATTTCGCTGGCCAATGTGGCGATGATCGGCGCCGCCGCCAACTGGACGGCGGCTTTGGTCACCTTGGTGGCGACGATCTTTTTCTCGGTCTACTTGCGCGGAACCTGGGGCCAGCTTCCGGTGCTCTTCGGGGTTATCGCCGGATACATGACGGCTCTGCTCCAGAAAAGCATCGATTTTGGCGCCGTGGCCAGTGCGAAAATAATCACCGCCCCGCACTTCACGTTCCCAACCTGGAGCCCGGTGGCGATCTTGGCCATCATGCCGATCGCGATCGCCACGATCCCCGAATCCACGGCGCACCTCTTCCAGATCGACCTGTATGTGAATAACTTGGCGCGGAAGCTCGGGCGCAAGAAGGAATATCCCATCGCCGGGCTGCTCGGCACCAACCTAATCGGAGACGGCATAGGAGATATCGTCGCCGGGGCCATGGGTGGACCCGCCGGGACCAATTACGGCGAGAATAACAGCGTGATGACCATCAGCCGCAACTTCTCGGTGTCGGTGTTGATGCTGGCGGCTTTTATCGCCATGGGCCTGGCTTTCCTCGGCAAACTGGCGGCCGTGGTCAATACAATACCGGGCGCCGTCATCGGCGGAGTTTCGATCTATCTCTTCGGGGTGATCGGCGTTCAAGGCGTGGCCTTGATGATTGCCGAGAAGGTGGACGTGTTCTCTCCCCGCACTTTGGCGGTGGCCGCCACCATCCTGGTAATCGGTATCGGCGGCACTTTTGCCTTCCCAAACGGCATGATCCCGGCCTTTGGCATTAAGTTGCCCGCCATCGCCACCGCGGCCATCGTGGGTATCGTGCTCAACCTGATCTTTGAACTCATCCCTGCCGCCGCAAGCAAGGCGGAGCGGACACCGTCCGTGACCGCCTAGGGAGAAAGCATGCACAACCGGAGAGCCCGGCACGCCGGGCTCTCTTTTCACGCACGTACAAATCCGCCTGCAAGATGCGATCCGCCAGTCTCTTCTCCGCGCCTCCGCGGGGGATGATGCCTTTCACGAGGGTACGAACACGGTTCCCTCAAGACTCCGCCTTTTTCGCGAAGAATTTCAAGAGCTCGATGGGCAGCGGGAAGAGAACCGTCGAGTTTTTCTCGATCGCGATCTCGGACAGGGTCTGCAGGTATCGAAGCTGGATGGCGGCGGGCTGTTCGCCGATCACCTTGGCCGCGGCGGTCAGCTTCTCGGAAGCCTGGAATTCGCCGTCGGCCGCGATGACTTTGGCCCGGCGCTCGCGTTCGGCCTCCGCCTGCTTGGCCATGGCCCGTTTCATGCTCTCCGGCAGTTCCACGGCCTTGATCTCCACGGCCGAAACCTTGACCCCCCATGGATCGGTGGCCTCGTCCAGGAGTTTCCGGAGGATGTCGTTCAGTTCCGAGCGCTTGGAGAGCATCTCATCCAGATCGTGCTGGCCGAGGACCGAGCGCAGGATCGTCTGGCCGAGCAAGGAGGTGCTCTTGACGTAGTCCGCCACCTTGATGACCGCCAGGATCGGATCGAAGATGTTGAAGTAGACCACGGCGTCGACGAGAATGGGGACATTGTCCTTGGTGATGACTTCCTGCTTGGGCACGTCGATGGTAAAGGTACGCAGATCGATGCGGCGCACGACGTCGATGCCCATCGGGAACATGAGATTCAGCCCGGGTCCGAGCAACGCTTTCTGGCGGCCGAACCGGAAGAGCACGCCGCGTTCGTATTCGTTAATGATCCTTACCATGCTCGGCAGGGCGAGGAGCGGTACGACCAGCAGGAGATAGCCCAACGGGTAGCCGGCCACGGCATTGGTGTAGGCGAAATACCCCCAGACCGCGCCGGTGGCAATCAGGAACGCCAGAATCGTGCTGGCTTTCTTGGCCAGGGCGAGCAGCACCCAGAGGATCCACCAGGCCGCCGCCAGAAAGAAGAGGATGAGCGCCAGGTTCACTCTGAAAACACCTCCGTTTTTTCATCGATCCCGAATTTCGCAAGTTCCTAGAGATCTCTACGCTTTATGGAAGAAAAAGTTGCTCTTGCCCATGAGCCCCACTGCCGATTACTTAGATGGGGCCGAAGGCGACAAGGAAAGTGAAGCTCCGTGCCGTTTGGATGGGGGTCCAGTACAAGTGGCGACGAACCAAGAGGATTCATCGGCTCGTAACGCAAGCGCCAAGGGACGTTTCAGGCACGCCGCCATTGCCTTCGGTTTGGCCGGTCTCCTATTTGGTCCGGTCGTTTTCGCTGAATACCGATGGCGCCTGGAGCCCGCGCTCTTCGTGGCCGTTTTCTTGGGTTTTCCAGTGTTCATCGCCGCCTTGATCTATGGTCTGTTCTCGGCGCAAGGCGAGCGCGACCTTCGGAAGCGCCTAACGGAAACCGTCGCAAACCTTCGCGCGGCCCAAGCGGAGCAGGCCCGGCAGATGAGGCGCTTGACGGAGACCCACCTTCTCCTGGAGGAACGCTACGCCGAAACTTACGCCCTCTACCTCATCAACCAGGAGATCGCGGCGGAGCTTGATGAAAAGAAAATCCTCCCCAAGGTGGTCGATATCGTTCTGGGCCTGCTCGGGGGAAGCGCCTGTTCCGTCCTGATGGTCAACGAGGATAAGACCTGTCTGCGCCTTGAGACCCACTCGGGAGCGGGACGCGGCGACCTGGTCTTCCCCTTGGCAGGCAACCTCCTCGCCAGGTGCTGGGCGGAGAATGCCTCCTTCTCCCACGGCGAGCTGACGCCGGCGGAACTGGATTTCTGGCACGCGCGGGGGACGAACGGACTCCTTTGCGCCCCGATCGGGACGAAGGCGGAGCGGGTGGGCGTACTCCTGGTGGAATACGACCGTCTCCCGGCCTCGCTGGACGATCATCGGAAGCTGCTATCCCTCGTGGCCGGGCAGATCTCCCTGGCGCTCGAGAACGCCCTCCTCTACCGTAAGGTGCACCAGATGGCGACCCATGATGCATTGACCGGCGCCTGGAACCGGCACTATTTCCAGGATAAGCTCGCGGCGGAACTGGCGGCGGCCGGGCCGCACCGGCCGTTGTCCGCGGTGATCCTTGATGTGGACGATTTTAAACGGATCAACGATGAATACGGCCATGAAGCCGGGGACGAGGTACTGCGTCACTTGACCCGTCTGCTTTGGCAGGAGGCGCCGCCGGAGGCCACCGTCGCCCGATACGGCGGGGAGGAGTTCGTCCTGCTTCTGACCGAGACCAATCTCCAGGAAGCATTACGCCTCGCGGAGGCGGTCAGAAACAGGGTGAGGGAGACGCCTTGCCGCTGGAGCGGCGGAACGATCGGCATCACCGTCAGCCTGGGAGTCGCCTCTTATCCCGGTTATGCCAGCGATCACCGGTCGTTGCTCCGTCTGGCCGACCAAGGACTCTATCAAGCCAAACGCCGGGGAAAGGACCAAGTGGCCCTGGCGTTTGCCCTATCTGCCACAGTCCCAGCCCAACCATACGCCCGGATGAATACTATGTAGTACCACGAAGCCAAAGAACCGGGCACTGACCCGCACGGGCGTCCCCTCCCTACGCCCAACGGCAAGTGGCGACCCTCCCCGACGGCAAGCAGCGCAACCCGCGTTGAACGAAACAAGACCCGGAGGCCCGTCCCGTTGGGCCTCCTTTGTTTTTCCGGGCTCAATCAAACTCGATCTCTTCGGGCTTGACGAGTTCCTCCTCCGGTTCCTCGGCCAACAGGTCGGCGGCAAGAATCATCAGGGCGGAGAAGGCATAATACCCGAAGGTCGATAAGTGGTACTCCCCGCGCACCTGTCGCGAGAGAAACTTGGCCAAAGCGAGTTCCTTGAGGTGGTGGTAGAGTTGACCGCCCGTCAAACCCGTGAATTCCCGCAATTGACCGGACTCGGACAATCCCAGATAGAGCGCCTTGAGCAACTTGACCCGCTGCTCGTTGGCAAAAGGCGCCATGACAGACGCCACCCGCTCTTCGGGCAGGTCCAGCCAGACTTCCTCTTCGTTGCCCCCGACGGCAACCCGGGCCACGGCTGATTCCTGACGCGGCTGCTGACCGGCAGGGGCGGTCAAGCCCCTGCGTACCGCGGAGAGGGCCTTTTCCAGCCGGGTGACCGTGCGTTCGATCTCGGGCAAGCTTCCCAGGCGCGCCTCGATGCGATCCAGGGCGGAGATGACGCGTTCGTCTGCCTCGCAGCCCATTGGCTTCACTCCTCCGATCTATTGCGGTTAAGTTCTCCATCTCCAGGTGAAAACCTGCCTTCTCGGCAGCGCGTTGTGGCCGGGAAGGTTTTCGGGGATTAGAATTGAATATCGGGATCATGAGATCCTTCAGGATGGCCCCCTTTGGGCATAGGTTTCGGGAGGTGGAGGAGATGGGTAAGCGTCTGGTCCTGGCCGTAATATTGATTGCGTCCGTCATGCTTCCCCTGGCCGGTATGACGGCGGAAGCCGGTCTCAAGGAAGAGCTGGAGAAACTAATCCGCGCCGCGATCGAGGAGATACCGCTGGAGGCCGGGGATCTGGTCGCCGCCTTGGGGCTCAGGTACTCACAGCTCAACGGTCTCGTCAACGTCGAGTTAAGAATGAAACCGCTCAGCCTAAAGAAACGCGCGGCCAAAGCGGAATTCGTCAATTGGAACACCATCCACGCCACCGCCGCCTTCGAGTTTCTCGGGCACTACGACCTCCTCGTCAACCAGCGGCTGGTACACGCGAGCGACATCAAGCTGATCGGCGAAGGCGCCGTCAACGTGAGCATCAAAGGCTTTAAGGTCAGGATCGACGACATCCCGTCCCTGGTGCTCAAGCTGGCGGATCGTGCGGCGGAGTGTCCAGATATAGCCCAGATCAACCGGGATCCGAAGGAAGTCAAACCCGGCCAGAGCTATCGGGTATCCACGCGGATCAAGTCCAACAGCCGGGGGCATATCGCCTACTTCGCCTTTGCCAATAACAAGGCGGCGCAGAGCGCCGACCCGACCCTGCGGGTGGTTTTGGGCACGCGGGAACTGGACTACGCGGCGCCCATCGTGGTGCGCGGGGATACGGCGCCCGACAGTTATTTCGGCAACGTCATGGCCGTGGAGATCGTCAACAGCAGCGGCAACCCGCTGGATCTGAAGGCCTACGACGCGCTGTTCTCCACGGGGATCACCATGATTACCGTGCGCTAGGGCCGGGGTGGCGTACGCGCGGCGATTTTTCTCACCTCCCCGAGATCCGACACGAGCAGGGGGAAGAGGCCCGGCTGTCTCCGCGCGGCCAGAGGATGATAGCTTACCACGAGAGGATAACCGCTCCAGGAAAGGATACGGCCGCGGTTCTCCCTGACTTCGGCTTTCGGGTCGCGGATCAAGGCCCTGAGGACGTTATTGCCCAGGGCCGCGATTACTTTCGGTGGACCGGCATGCAGTTGTGTCTGCAGCCAGGGGAGGCATGCGTCCCAGGCGTCACGCCGTTCGTAGCGCCGGCGCGGACGGCATTTGAGAACATACGTGACATAGACATCCCGGTTTGCCAAGCCCGCCGCCGCCAGGGCCGCGAGTAGCGTAGCCCGCGTGGGGCACAAAAAAGTCCGGCCGGCGGCGTCCTCCCTGGCCCCGGGATTGTCCAAGAGGATGACCGCGGGCGCGCATGGTTTCCCTTCACCCCAGATAACGCGAGTTCGTTGACTCGACAAGGAACAACGGTGGCAGGCGCCGGCTTCGGGGGGCGCGTGGTCTTCAGGGAGCGGCACCCTTTGCGTCACTTCCGCGCCCTCCTCAAGGCCGGCGGAGGCTTGTCGCCATCGCGGCCGGGATCTCCATGCCATGTCATATTTTGTGCCTGGGGCGGCGGGGATTAACCCCGGGATGCTTCTAATACTCGATCCCCCATCGCCGTCGGCAGGCAGGCGGGCGCCCCGGGCGGTGGTCGAGGGATGGAATAGGGTTATTGTATGACTGGAAGAGTTTTGCAAGACGGATTGCGCGCGATCGCCTCACCAAAACGCCTACAATACCTGGTATAATTGATGCTGCCAACCATATGGAGCGGCAATGCAGCTTGAGGTGGTGGAGATATGGACTCGATGGAAACACAACTGGCAATCATCGGCGCGGGGCCCGGCGGCTACGTCGCCGCCATCCGCGCGGCGCAACGGGGCGCCAGGGTCTGCTTGATCGAGCGCGATCAAGTCGGCGGGGTCTGCCTTAACCGGGGGTGCATCCCCACCAAGACCCTGGTCGCGAGCGCGGAGTTATATAGCCGGATCAAGCGCGCCGGCGAGTACGGCATCGCCGTCGGCGAAGCCCGGCCGGAGATGGCGCGGATCGTCCAACGCAAGGACGAAGTGGTCAAGCGCCTGGTCGGCGGGGTCCAATATCTTCTTAACAAGAACGGTGTTAAGCTGGTCACGGGTGCGGCGCGGTTCCTTTCCCCGCGCGAACTGGCGGTTACGGCCGCGGGAGAGACGATCCAGGTCCGGGCGGAGACCGTCGTCATTGCCGCCGGCACCGAGCCGCTGGTCCCCGCGTCTTTTGGTTACGACGGCCGTCTGGTGCTCACCAG
>JBLNCE010000127.1:0-36678 GCA_050260415.1 Bacteroidota bacterium
AGGTGTCAAGGTCCTATGGTCCGGTCTGCATAATCTCAATGTCGGTATGCGTTTCCTTGCAGAGTCTTAGCCACCCAGTTCCCCCCTCCCGGTTTACCATGACTTACGGGTAATGGTAAGCTAAGCTTAGAGAGGGGGTGGCCGAAGGCCGGGGGTGAGTTAAACGGCCTGAATCCGGGCTTTTATTACCTGAGCAAAAGGGATACCCAACAGGTGATATTCTTCCTCTTGAGGGTTGGTCGAAGACGTGGATTAGTTGACCTTGTCCTCAAAGCGACGATCTGTGTGTTAACCATCCATCCTCACCGGCGGCTCCTTCAGGCTCACGGTCATAGCATCCTCCGCCCTGGCGGTCCTGCGCCAGCGCCCGTACCAGATCGCGAGCATCACGCCCAGCCCCGCCAAGCCCGCGCCCGCGCCGCAGGCAAAGGCCGCGGGGGGGCCGGCCAACTGCGCCAGGGAACCGGCAAAGAGGCTGCCGAGGGGGGTAAAACCTGCCACGACCAGCGCGTAGACGCTCATCACCCTGCCCCGGTAGCCGTCATCGGCCGTAATCTGCAGGGTCGTATTGACCGACGCGTTGAAACTGGTCATGGAGAGACCGGTCAAGACAAAGGCCGGCACGGCCAAGGCGAACGATCGCGTCGCCGACACCAGCAACTGCCCCAGGCAGAGTCCGAACCCGGCCAGGATCAACTGACCGCGCTGGGGCCCCCGGTGGCTCATGACCGCCAGCGCAAACGCCGCGCAGAGGGCACCCAGCCCGAGTGACGACCAGAGATAGCCCAGCGTCCGCGCGTTGCCCGCCAGCGTGAACTTGGCGAAGGCCGGGATAAGGACGCCGAAGTTCATGGTGAAGATGCTCAGAACGGTGAGAAGGATGAGGGCGTCCCGGATGAGGTCCTGGTGGAAGATGTAGCGAAAACCCCGCCCGATCTCCTCCCAGGCGGCGCCGAGGATCGGCCCCTCCCCCCTCTTCCCCGGCGCGATCGGCACCAGCCCCGCGATAACCGCCAGGAAACTGGCGGCGTTGAGGGCAAAGCAGATCGCCGTGCCGAACTGCGCCAAGGCCAGTCCGGCCAGCGCGGGACCAACGAGCCGCGCCATATTAAAGATCGCGGAGTTCAGAGCCACGGCGTTCATGACGTCATCCCGGCCCGCGAGCTCGATGACATAAGCCTGACGCGTCGGCATGTCAAAGCTGTTGACCAGGCCCCAGAAAAATACCAGGACCAGAACATGCTCGTACCGGACGGCGTTCAGCCCGGTCAGGACGGACAGAATTACCGCTTGCAGCATGAGCAGGGTTTGGGTCAGGAGGATGATGTTGCGTTTCGGATAGCGTTCGGCCACCACGCCCGCAAAGAGGGGCACGAACATCATCGGTACGAACTTGGCCGCCACGAGCAGGCCGAGCTTGAAGGAGGAGTCGGTCAATTGAAGGACCAGCCAATCCTGGGCCACATTCTGCATCCAGGTGCCGATCAGCGAGACGCACTGGCCGCTCCAGAAGAGCCGGTAATCGCGGTGGCGCAAGGCAATGAACGGGGAAGGCAATGCGGTCATCTCCCGCCGCTAGACTTCGTCGCCGCGTCGGGAATTACCTGCAAGGCTTGGTCCCGCCCGCCTATTCGCAACCAAGCCACGAATGATTTACCTGCTAAATGCCGGTTTTTTCTGTGCTATAATCGGGGGGAAGAGGAGAGGATCCAATGTCGCTTCTCGGTCGGGACGGCTTCACCCGTGACCTGGTGATTCTGATGTTGGTCGGGATCGTATGCGCGTCCCTCTTCTCGCTGGGTTTGGCGATGACGACGGATAAGTACTTCGCCCGGGCGGTGACGGGGGTGATCGGCGATTACGGCCAATACGACCTGCTCTTTCAGGTCCGGGCCGAGATGAGCGATGCCGCCAAACGGCAGTTGTTGCGCATCGTGGCCGACCGCTTCCCCGGTTCGCGCCTGCAGTCCGGCATGACCATCGCCGGCAAGTCCACCATATTCTTGAGGCTTGCCAAGCCTTTCCGCACGCGGGAAGTATTTGAGGGCCTCTACTACTACTTTGGCAACCTGCCGGGCAACGCCGGCTTCTCGATCATCGCCGAGCCGCGCATCGTGTTGTCATCCGTGCCCGGCGGCGCCCAGGACCTCCTCACCAACGATCTTGCCCGGCTGTCCGGCGTGGACTTCGTCTTTCGCGACGGCGAAAACCTCAATCTCGTCCTGCGTTCGGCCCGCGCGCTGGAAAGCGTTCGCAACGAGGCCAAACGGATAATCGGCCGTTATCAGCTGCTTGAGATACGTTTTCCCGTCAATAATCCCGTCAGCGATCTGGGGAGCTTCGGCCAGCAACTGGAGGCGGCCGTACGCCGTGTGCCCGGCGTCAGTCTCGCCAAGGATGTCACGCGCGGGGGCATGACCGGCGACAACCAGTATATGGCGGCGGCCCTGAGCGAGTTGCGGCGTTTCATGATATCCTACGCGGCCCGGGTAACCGTGAAACCCGTCGGCGGCTCGCGCCTGGCGGCGGGCGACCGTCTGGTGTTACAGGGACGCGCGCCCCGCCTTCCCGTGCCGGGGCAGGGCAAGACCGACCAGTTCGTGGAGGTCAAGCTCGAGCGCGTCGCGAACGGGGTGGGCGAAGGTTTGATCGTCCAGGGCGACGCCTCATATATCGAGAACGTCTCGGCCTTCAGGCTCCTGCCGGGAGAAAAGGTGGGCGCGTACGTGGGCACGGTCTCGGTCGTCGATGAAGGTTCCCTTCTCAGCAAAGGCCTTGATGAGGGCGTCAAGCTGCTGCAGCAGGTGCAGTCGATGGCGGCCGATCCCGCTTGGGAACAGGCCGGCTCACTCCGGAGCTATCAAGGCATCCTGACCCGGATGGGCGAGGTCCAAAAACTTCTGACCTCGGTCCGGAACGGGCTCGACGTGGCCACGTCCGCGGAGACCAGGGCCCGGCTGCGCGCGGCCGCCGCCCAGATCGACGGCATCTCCGACGATCTGCGGTATCTGGCCTCCACCACGGCCAGGGTCAAGCTGTTCGAGGATCGAATCAGCCTGGTGCTCGACCGTTTCAGTGCCTTCCAATTCCTTTTGCGGAGCAAGGCGGCCCAGGATGGTCCGCGCCAAGGGGCGGACGGACTTGGCACCAGGCTGCTCGCCGCGGATCAGGGCTTGACCGCGGTCGGCGAGAGCCTGCGCCGTAAGGCCCGGCAGCTCGATGATTTCATCAACCGGTTCAACCCGGTGGTGCAGGTGCTCTTGGGCTGGGGCGAACGCGCCCATGTGCTGGCGGAGCAGCTTGATTACTTCAGCGGCGCCCTGGAACCGGGAAGCAAAGCCCGCCAGGCGCTGGACAGCTTGCTCGGCGCCACGGGTTCGACCCTGGACCGGTTGCGCGGTTTCGATGCCCTGGGGCTGCTGCAGGACATCTCCAGCGGCTCCGCGCACCTTTCGTCGCTGGGACGATTGGATCTGGACACGATCATCGACCAGATGCGATATGTGCGGAACTCCCTGCCGCGGCTGCTCGATGAGGAGATCGGCCGTTCGGTGGGGATGATCGACCGCTATCTGGGCGGCGAGGTCGTTCCGGGCGAACGCGTGCAATTGCTCCTAAACGCCGGCGCCGACCTGGCACCGGTCTCCAAGGTCGTTACCAGGGTCTCCGGCCGCGGCGGCACCAACCTTTTGCGTACGCCGGTCGGCATCATCGAGCCCGATTTCCGGGGGGAGATCTTCCGCGTCCTGGGCGAGGTCAGGACGACCATCACCGCCCTGGTCTTATTGGCGCTTTTCATTCTGGAATTCCTCCTGGATCAGACCACGATCGTGGCCATGCTGCGCCGTCAGACCGAGACGGTAAGCCGCCGCATGGCGGGGTCGCGGCCGCGTCTCGCGCGCTATGCCACGATCCTCCTGAACCCGGCCCGTGTTTACGCCGCCGGCTTTGGCGGGACTTGGCTATGGGCTTGTTTCACCCTGACCGGGGCCCGCCTTCCCCTCTTGGGCGGCATGGGAGCGGCGGTATTGGGCGGTATCCTCGGTCTGTTGCTCGGCTCCTTGGCCGATCGCATCAATCCCATCAACGGCGATGAAGTCATGGCCGGGGAATCATTGGGCCTGTCCTTTGCCTTGATCATGAGGGAGATCGTCATCCCGGCCGGGCGGCCGGGCCTCCTGCAGATCTTGAACCGGCGCCGTCTCCTGATGCGGGGAGGGAGGACCTGATGGTAACCGTGGTGGGGCTCCGCAAATCATACCGGAAGAAGACCGCTCTGAACGGCGTCGATCTGCACGTGCGCCACGGCGAGACGGTTGTGATCATGGGGCCCAGCGGCTGCGGCAAATCCACGCTGATCCGGTGCCTCAACCGGTTGACGGAGCCCGACGCCGGCCGCATTATCCTCGGGGGCGTGGACGTCACCCAACTGCCGGCGGCGGAACTCCTTGCCCTCAGGCGGCGGATCGGTTTCGTCTTTCAGCACTTCAACCTGATCCGCCGGCTCACCGCCCTGGACAACGTCAGCATGGGCTTGAGACTGCACGGCCTCGGCCGGGCGGAGGCCGAAGACCGCGCCAGACTGGCCCTGTCACGGGTGGGATTGGCGCATAAGCTGCACGAACTGCCCGGAGAGATGAGCGGCGGCGAGCAGCAGCGCGTGAGCATCGCGCGCGCCCTGGCGCTCGAACCGGAATTGATGCTCTGGGATGAGCCGACCGCCTCGCTGGACCCGATCCTCGTCGGCGAAGTGCTGGAGGTAATGGAGAACTTGGTCGCGACGGGACGCACCACCATGATCGTGGTCACGCACGAGCTTTCCTTCGCCTGCCGGGCCGCGGACCGGGTCATCCTGCTCGACCACGGGCGCATCGTCGAGGAAGGGGCGCCGCACGCCGTCTTCAGCCATCCGGTCTCCGAGATCGGACAAAAATACAAAAACCTATTGAAACATCAGCCAGAAATGGTATTATAGGTAATGATGCGCGCTATGGAGCGCATATTGACGCCATTGCGAGCTTGTTTTATTCACAGGTCGTGTATGGGGGAATTGCGATCTTCCAGCAAACCATCGCCAGACCGGTCACCTGTCGTGGCCCCGCGCTTCACCTTGGCCGCGAGATCGAGTTGACGCTATACCCGGGTCCGGTGGACAGCGGTTTGGTCTTTAGGCGGGCCGACCTGCCCGGCCGCCCCGCCGTCAGGGCTACGGTGGCGAACGTCGTCGACACACGCAGATGCATGACCATCGGTACGGACGGCTGGCGTATCAGTACCATAGAGCACTTGGCCGCGGCCGCGCATGGAGCCGGGATCGACAACCTCCTGATCGAGGTGGATGGGGGGGAACTGCCAGTCGGTGACGGCAGCGCGCTCTTCTTTATGGACCTGCTCAACCGGGCCGGACTGGTGGGGCAAGAAAAACCCAGGCGTGTCTGGCAGGTCTCCACCCCGGTATGGGTGGCCGAGAACGACAGTTATCTCATTGTTCTGCCGCCCGGCCGGCCGTGTCTCTCAATCAGTTACACCTTCTGTGCGGACAAGCGCGCGATTGGCTCTCAGCACCATCAGTTCCACTTGGGCGAGGATGACTTCGCCCGGGAAATCGCCCCGGCCAGGACCGTCGCTTTCCTCGAGGAGATCGAGGCCTTGCGGCGCGAGGGTTTGGCCCAATCGACCGATACCGACGTCGTCGTGGTCGTCGGACCGGATGGTTACCTGAATAGCCTGCGTTTGCCGGACGAGATCGTTCGCCACAAGATCCTTGACCTCCTCGGCGACCTGTATCTCTTCGGCCGCTTGTATGGCCGGATCGTGGCCGTGCGCAGCGGACACCGCCTGAACCATCGGCTCGGCCAGGAACTCTGCCGTTCCGCCTTCTTGACCGCGCCTGCGGCTGTTGCCGGCGAAGCCGAGGGTCAAAAGTCATAGGTAAAGGCCCAAATGGACTTTGGCCTTTTGACAATAAGACTTTTGACTTTGTGACTTTTGACGCTTGACTTTCTACTTGTGGGAGGAATCGCCTTATGACCCTGGATATAGCCGCAATCAAGAATATCCTGCCGCATCGTTACCCATTCCTCTTGGTGGATCGGGTCCTGGAAATGGAGCCGTTGCAAAGGATCGTAGCCATTAAGAACGTTACCACGAACGAGGATTTCTTCAACGGACATTTTCCCCAACGCCCCGTAATGCCGGGCGTCTTGATCATCGAGAGCATGGCGCAGGCCGCCGGCCTGGTCATGCTGACCGCGGAACAGCACCGGAGCAAGATTCCATATTTCACCGGCATCGACAATGCCCGTTTCCGCCGGCCGGTGGTGCCCGGCGACCAACTGCGCCTCGAGGTGGATGTGCTGCGTTTCAAGGGCAACGTGGGAGTAGTGCAGAGCCGGGCTCTGGTGAACGGGGATGTAGCCGCGGAAGCACGGTTGATGTTTGTCTTGGCCGACTGAACCCAGGTTTCGAGGGTGAAGGCCGCCCAGGCAGCTGCCTGCGGTTTTACCGCGTAAGCGCTTTCACGCCAGATTCGCAGTTTTTCAAGGTGCTTTCGCAATCGGGTTGAATAAAACCGTAATTCATCGCGCAGACGCGCATTAAAGCGGGCGGGCGAGCTATTACCAGCTTTTGGGCCGACAGCCCGAGCCAATAAACGGATAAAAATGCCGATATTAAATGCGGGACAATGCAGGGATGACGGTGCGCGTTTTCAGGAGGTATTGAGCACATGAAAGTCCTAGAGTCTAAAGTAGTTGTCCTGCGGGACATTCACGAAACCGCGATCGTTCATGAGGGGGCCACGCTCGGGCGCGATGTCGTCATCGGTCCATATGCGATCATCGGCGAACATGTGGTCCTCGGCGACGGCTGCCGGGTGGGTCCGCACGTGATCATCGAGGGATGGACGACGATCGGGCGGAATAACCGTTTTTATCACGGCGCCACCATCGGCTGCGAGCCCCAGGATCTCAAGTTCCACGGGGAGAAGAGCGACCTCGTCATCGGCGATGACAATACCTTCCGCGAGTTCACAACGATCAGCCGCGGTACCGAAGGCGGCGGCGGGGTAACCCGCATCGGCAATCATAATCTATTCATGGCTTACTGCCATGTGGGCCACGATTGCCAGATCGGCAATCATATCGTCATGTCCAATGCCACCAACCTGGCCGGCCACGTTCAGGTGGAAGACCGGGCCGTTATCGGAGGCATGTGCGGCGTCCATCAGTTCTCGAAGATCGGAAAGCTGGCCATGGTCGGCTCCAATACGAAGATCGTGAAGGACATACCGCCGTTTGTCCTGGTCGACGGCAACCCCGCCCGGGTGGCGGGCGTCAATACCGTGGGCCTGCGCCGCAATGGGATTGAGCCCGATGTACGGGACGAAATAAAAAAAGCCTACCGTATCCTGTATCGTTCGAACCTAGGGATCTCACAGGCCATTGAGCAGATGGATCAGGAGATGCAGGGCAGCCCGGAGATCGAGCATTTCATCCGGTTCCTTCGCAACGCGGAGCGTGGTATCTGCCGCTGAGCGCCCTTGGCCAAAGCCGCCGTTCAAGGCGGCCGCATCTCTCTTCCCATCGGCGATCCCCCTTCCCCACGGATTCTGCCGGCGGTCGCGACCTTACGCAAAGGCACACCCCGCGCATGGGGCGAGGGGTTTTTGTTTGTCCGGGCGCATGCTTGGCCGGACCGTTCTTCCCATTTCCAGGAACTAACCGTGGAGGTACATCGTCTTGATGAATGACAGGATCGGACTCATTGCCGGCAGCGGCCGGTTACCCATCTTCGCCGCGCGGGGGATCAGGAAAGCGGGATTTGAGCCGGTGGTAATCGGCCTCGCGGAAGAGGCCGGACCGGAGATCGAGGCCGAGGTCGCCACTTTTACGCGCATCGCCTTGGGCGACCTGCGCCGGATGGTGGCCTACTTTCAACGGCAAGGCGTCACCCGCCTGGTCTTCGCGGGAAAAGTGCATAAAGCGCCGCTCTTTACCGGCGCGGAGATCGACCGGGATTTCCTCGCGCTCCTGGCCGGATTACCGCGGAAGAATGACGACGCGGTCCTCGGCGCGGTGGTGGGTTATTTCGCCGACGGAGGCTTGACGGTTCTGCCCCAGACCGAGTTCCTCCAGGACTTGCTGCCGGCAAAGGGCGTACTCTCGCGCCGCGCGCCCGATGCGCGCGAAGATGCGGATATTCGCTTCGGTTTCGAGATGGCCAAACACATCGGCGCGCTTGACTTTGGCCAGAGCGTCGTGGTCAAAGGCCGGGCCGTCCTGGCCGTCGAGGCGGTTGAAGGTACGGATGAAACGATTAGGCGCGGGGGCCGTCTCGGGCACGGAGGCGCCGTGCTGGTCAAGACCAGCAAACCCCAGCAGGATCCCCGCTTTGACGTGCCCACGGTCGGCCCAACCACCATCAAGAACATGATCGAAGCCGGCGTTTCCGTGCTGGCGGTTGAGGCCGGTAAGACGATCTTTATCGAGCAGGCGGCTTGTCTATCCGAGGCGGACGCGCACGGATCGGCGGTGGTTGCCGTTGACAGCAATGGCTTGTATTAGCTGGCCCGGCAAGCAGGGATCTTCGAGCCGCGGGGAGAACTGTACGAAAAGCTGTTGACATGCACATGTGGCCGACAGGTGCGAGGACGTAAGGAGGCCGCAGCGTTTGAGGCGTCCGGCCCGGATTGCGACCGTCTTTTTTGCTCTTGCCTCCGCGCTCGTTGTCTATTGGTTTTGGCCGAGAGCAAGGGAACCCGCCCGGCATCAGCCGAACACGTTCGTCCAGAGCGCGCTCGGCGGCAAGAGCCTGGAGCTGGAAATCTTTGCTCCTCACACCGGGCGGCTTCTCTGGCGCTTGCATATCAACGACACCACCGTGGCCGGCGGGCAAATATCCGCCAATGGGATCCGGGCGCGGTACTTTGGCACTACCTCTCCCGCATCGTTCGCCGCGGCCCGGTTCGAGTACATCGCCGCCAAAGCCCGGGCTGTCTTTCGCGGCGATGTTCACGTCGCCGGCTCCCGGTTCACGCTGGACTGCGCGGAACTCGTTTGGGATCGCGCCGGCCATTCGTTTCGCGTTGACGGCGGTTATGTCCTGACCCGGGATGGCTCGTCCATGCACGGGGAAAAGCTTCTGGCCAGCGAAGACTGGCAGAGTATCCGGGCGGTCGGCGCGGTGCGGTTGACCACCGTTCAAGCCCGGTAGAATGACTCCAGAGGTGGCCGGCATTGAGAAGGGGCGCCGCCCGCGCAGCTTTGATCCTATTGACCGCGATCGCCTTTCCGGCCGCAGGCGCCGGCGCAATCGAGATCAGCGCCCCGGGCGGGCTCTGGTACGATCGGGATACGATCGGCGCCCGCGGCACGCCCGGCAAACCTTTGGTCGCGATACTGGACGGTTACGAGTTCTCGGCGCAATCCTTGGTCTATGACCAGCGCAAGCGGACCGGCCAAGCGCGCGGTGATGTACGATGGCGCGAGCGCGGCGCGGGCGTTCCGCGCGAGATCAGAGCGGACGCGGTCGATTTCGCCATGGCGGCGAAGACCCTCCATGCCGAGGGCGGCGTGTCCTTGAAGGACCGGGACATCGATCTATCCGCGCTTACGCTCGAGGCGGATCTGATAAAAGGGGTCTATGAACTTACGGGCAGCCCGGTTCGCGCCCAGTTCGGCACCCAGGACATGGCCGCGGCGGAGATGCGCTATGACGCGGCCCAGGGCTTGATCTGCGCCGCCGGGACCGTCCTATGGCGGCAACAGGACGGCAACGAAATGAGAAACATCACCGCGGAACGGTTTGAATACGATCTCACCCACCGAAGCGGTAACGCCGCGGGCAATGTAACGCTGACCTCGGGTCAATACCGGCTCACCGCCGCAAATCTGACCTATGGTGAAAGCGATGATCTCTTGACGCTGACCGGCGCACCGGTCGCCACCCGGGGCGACGACCTGCGCCTGACGGCCGGTTCTCTGACCTGGCGGCCCGCTTTGGGCCTGCTGACCGCCGCCGGCGGCGCGGCCTTGACCTCTCCGTCCGTAAAGGGCACGTGCGATGAGATCCGCTTCGCGCAAAAGGAAAACCTGGTTTCCATGCTCGGCGGAGCCCGATTCACCCGTGGCGCGGACGTTCTCGCCGGCGAAGAGATCGTCTACGACCTGTCAACCGGGAAAGTACGCATCGAGGGACACGCGACGGCCACGATCGCCGTGGAGGGATGATTTCCGTTGTTAAGCGTCGAGGCAGAAGGATTGGTCAAGGAGTTTGGCCGGCGCCGGGTCGTCAACGGCGTCTCGCTCCGCGTCGAACAGGGTGAGGTGGTAGGACTGCTTGGCCCGAACGGAGCCGGCAAAACCACCACTTTCTACATGATCGTCGGCCTGGAGAAATGCGATGAAGGCCGCATCCTCCTGGGAGGCAAGGACATCACGCACCTGCCGATGCATGCCCGGGCGCGGCTCGGCCTCGGTTATCTTGCCCAGGAACCTTCGGTTTTTCGCAAACTTACCGTGGCCCAGAACGTGCTGGCCATCCTTGAACTGCGCGTCCCCAACAAGGACGAACGCCACGCCCGATGCGCATCGCTGCTGGATGAACTGAACCTGACCAGGATCAAGGATCGCAAGGGTTACATGCTCTCGGGGGGAGAACGAAGGCGGGTGGAGATCGCCCGCGCGCTTGCGCTCGAGCCCGGGTTCATACTCCTCGACGAGCCTTTTACCGGTGTTGATCCCATCGCCGTGGCCGATATTCAGGACTTGATCCGGCAGTTAAAGGACCGGGGCCTCGGTGTACTGATCACGGACCATAGCGTGCGCGAGACCTTGGCCATCACGGACCGCGCGTACATCATGCACAGTGGACGGATTCTGGTGGACGGTCCGGCCCAATCCATCGCCAATGATGCGGACGCCCGCCGGCTCTACCTGGGGGACAGATTTTTGATGTGATGCTCTATCTGCCAACGGACGCGGGCGTCCTGGACGAGAGACGTAAATTGGACAAGATTAACATGTTCTCGCCAAGCATACTATCCGAGGTGCATCGTGCTTATTCTCACTCGCTACCTGGCCCGTGAGATTGTCGGCCCTTTTCTGTTCGGGGTGATGACTTTCACCGCGATCCTGGTAGGGTTCGGCCTGATTGCGATGGCGCAAAACCCCTTGCTTGGCGGCGAGACAGTTTTGCGCCTCACGGTTTTGAGTGTCCCCGAGCATTTGGCTTTGGCTTTCCCGATGGGGACCCTCCTCGGCACGCTCTTCGCCCTCGGACGGCTCTCCGGCCATAGCGAGGTCGTGGCCATGCGCGCCGGCGGCCTTCCCGCTGTCCGGCTCATGCTTCCGTTCTTGGTATTCGGCGTCATGGCCAGCCTCGCAAGCTTATGCCTCTCCGAGGAGGTGGCGCCGCTCTCGCACCAGGCTTATTCCCGCGAGATGGCCAAGGCCACCGGGGCGGCCACGGTGGAAGTCATTCGGCGGCAGGTGCTGCCCCCCGAGTATGACGCCGGCGGCAGGCTCAAACGTCTCATCCATGTCGGTGAATTCGATCTAAAATACCTCTATCTGCGTGACGTTATTATTAATGAATACGAGCAGGGACGATTGCGGACCGTTGTACACGCCGATGAGATGGCCTGGGACGGCGGGGCTTGGCAGTTCAAACGCGGGTACGTGGTGTTCTTCGACCGTGACGGCATGATGACACGGCTCACCGTCAACGGAGGCCGGGCCGCGTACCAACCGCTCTTGCCCAAGCCGAAACAGATTGCCATCGGGGCGAATAACCCGAAGAACATGACCTGGCCGGAATTCCGCGAGTTCATCGCCATCAAAGCGCGAAAAGGCGAAGATGTCCGGCGGCTATCGGTTGAGCTGCATACCCGTTTGGCAATCCCCTTCGCCTGCCTGGCCTTGGCCATGATCGGGACGCCGCTCGGCCTCCAGACCCGGCGTACCGGCACGGCCATGAGTTTCGGCCTCGCCATCGCGGGTCTGCTCAGTTACTTCTTCCTGCTCTCGCTCGCCCAGGTCATGGCCAGAACGGGAGTTATACCGCCGCTCATCGCCGCGTGGTTCGCCAACATCGTCCTCTGCGGGGCGGGAGTCGCGCTGTTCATACGCAGGATGCGCTAGAGTCTCTGGCTTATGCTGGTACGAAAGGAGGTGGCGCTGTGTTTGGGATCTTCCTGGTCATGGTCGTGGCCCTGGTCGGAGGATTGATCGCGTTCGTCGGGGATAGGGTCGGGATGCGCGTAGGACGCAAACGGTTGACTCTGTTCGGCATAAGGCCGAAGTACACATCCATCGCGATCGCCGTTCTGACCGGCATTCTCACCGCCGTGGCCACGTTGGGGATCCTCAGCGCCGCCTCGGAAAACGTGCGCATCGCCGTCTTTCATCTCACGCAGACCCTGCGGAACCTCGATCAGGCCACCGCGAGAAATCTCAAGCTCAAGGCGGAATATGACCGAGTGAATGCGGCACGGCTCGAAGTTACCGATAAATGGCGCGCCGCCCAGGCCGAACTGGACGGAATCAACGAGAAAATCGCTTATCTGAGCGGGGCCAGGCATAGGGCCGAGAGCGCCCTGGCGGCGGCAAGCGCCGAGTTGAGCAAGACCGCTTCGGATCTCACCCAGGCAAAGGAGCAGTACGCCCAAGCAATGGCGGACCTCACCGCGGCCAAGAAGGAGATTGAATTCGTCCAACAGCGTAAGGACAACCTCGAGAGCGCCATCGCCATCCTCGAAAACCAGATCGAGAGCCTTTCCACGCAGCGCGAATATCTCGGCACCGGCGTGGTTGATTTTGCCACGCAGCCGATCATCCTGCATCTAGGCGAGGTGCTGGTAGCGGGCGTCGTCGAGCCCGGCCGGTCTTTTGACGAGCTCGAGGGCATGGTCAGCGAGATGCTGAGACGGGCCGATCGGCTGGCCCGCGATCGCGGCGCCACCATCGAGAACAAAAATATCGGCACCAAGGTCGATGTCCTTCGATGGTCGGAGGCTTATCAATTGCTCTTCGATCTCGAAGGTCCGGCCGTGCTTCGGGTAGTATCCGGCACGAACACCATTGCGGGTAGACCCGCCTTCGTCTATCTCGAGGTCTTGCCGGACAAAGTGGCTTTCCAAGCAGGGGAGGTGGTGGCTCGCATCATCGTAAATAGCCAGGACTCCTTGGATCAAATCTTCGCTTCGCTCGTGGGCGAGTTGCTTCCCGCCGCGCGCAAAGCCGCGGAGACCGCCGGCATGGTGAGCGCGAACGGCGGCACCCCGGTACCGGAACTGCCCTTCGCCAGCCTGCGGGAAGCGGCGACTCAAGCCATGGCCCTGGAGGGAGCAGTCGAAATTCGGCTGGTGGCAACGCGCGATCTCAAACGCGCGGGTGACAGTCTGGCCCTCGCGGCCGTCGTGGAAAAGAAATAACGTTCGCAGCACTATTTGCCGCAACATCCGAAGGAGGTCAACAAAAATGCCTATCCGCCGCCGCATCACGCTCCTCGCTACTCTGTCGCTGGCGCTGATTCTCCTGGCCGCGCAAGCCGTGGCCGGTGCCGAGCCCGAGAATGTTTCATACGAATTCCTCTCGGAACTAGCCGGGATGGAATCGCTCTCAGGCTTCCCCCCCGCCTTGTTCCAGCCGGAAAGCCGGCCCAGCCGGTTCGAGATTGCCTACTTCCTCTACCGGTTCGACCAACGCTTGGCCGCGATCGCCCGCGCGGGTAATCTTGGGCTGCAGGGCGCGCTCGCGCGTCTCTGGCGCGAAGCCAACCCCGATGCGGACCCGCGGGGGGGCACCGCTTGGGCCGAACGCGCCGCGCTGGCATATCGCCGGCTGCTGCTGCAGTATCATCGCGAGATGAGCGCCCTGGGTTTCCGTCTACGCCCGGACGCTTATCCTTCCTGGACGGGGAGGAACGATGATGTTCTTGGCGATTGACCCGGGACGCGCCAAATGCGGCTGGGCGCTGGTTGAGCCAGACGGTAGGATCGTCGACAGGGGCATCAGCGCCCGCGCCGAGATCCTTTCGGACTTGATCCGGTTGACCGCGCGCCACTCCGTGGATCTGATCGTGCTGGGCAATCGCACCGGACACCGGGACCTGCGCGCGGAGATTGAGCAGTGCCCCGGCTGGCATGGGCGCATCTGCCTGGTCGAGGAGAACCGGTCCAGTGAGGAAGCACGCCGCCGCTGCGTGCGCGAGACCGCCAGGGGATGGCGGCGTTTGCTCCCCGCCTCGCTGCGCTATCCGCAGCAGCCTTATGACGACTATGTCGCCGTTATACTGGCTGAACGGTATCTCCGGTTCGGCGAGGCCGCCGCGTCCCCGTGCCGGAAAGATGGCCGTAAACACGCCCCTTAGCAGGGGTATATTCCCCTTTCTATGAGAAAAGCAACAGCCAGGATGAGAGTCTTGCATCCAGCAATCTCAAAGCATTGATGGCAGGAACCCCCGCGCCCGCGGCGAACGGATCTGATGGACGGCATTGTTGGCGCGGGGGGACATGCCTTGAGACGACAACGCGTGTGGGCCGCCCTGATCGGTTGCCTGATGGCGGTTGGTTCAGTCTGGGCGGCGGGGCAGGGCTTACCGCTCGATCATTGGGCCTATGACGCCATGGTGCAATTGCAGCGGGCCGGGCTGCTGGAGAATTACCCGGCCGCATGGATCGAATCCGGTCACGTTCTGACCAGGCACGAGTTCGCCTATTACATACGGGGGGTCCTCCTCCACCTCGGGCGCCTCAACGGCGACGACCCCCGTTCATCCCTATCCAGCCAGGCAGAGGCGGCCTTGAGCAGGCTTGCGTCGGAGTTCGCGGCCGAACTGCACGCACTGGGGGTCAATGTGCGGCCATGGACGGAACGCGCCGGTCAATCGGGCTTCATCGATCTCGATGAGCTTCTGCGCGCCATCGAGCATCGGCCGGAGGTGCCGCCGGCCATCGCACCGCCGGCTGCTTCGGAGCCGGCCATGGGTTCCCTCACCACCGGCCAGCCTGGTTTCCAGATCGGCCTTCCGGCCGCCAAGACCATCCAATGGCCGACGGCCCCACTGGCGCCCTTACGGATTCCTTTGCACGATTTCGGCGGTTCTCCACGGGGTTTGATGAGCCTGGCCGGCGAGGTACTCGGCGCGGAATGGACGCTGAAGCTGGATGCGGAAGCCTATCAAGACTTGCTCGGTGTACCCCTGCGCGTCGGCGGCTTCCTGATCTCGGATGAGCAGACGGCAATCCAAGGAGGATTCGGCCTCCGCGTGGGCGATCAACTCGGCCTGGGTTTTGACGCCCTCTGGTTTCTGGATCTGGACCTAGCGCAGACAACCATGGATCGGCTCTTGCTCGACGTTAGCACCAAGGTGGATCTCAGCCAACGGCTCGGCGTCTTCGGTAAGCTTACCGTGGACTACCGGCCGGAATTGCCCGCGTTGACCTGGATGGATTCTCAGGCCAGCGCGGGATTGCGTGTATTGTTAGGCGGCGATCTGTATTTTATCGCCGAATATTCCTTGTCCAATCCATTCGACGAGTCTCTCTCACATTTGCAGGGCCCCGCCCTGGGCCTGAGCGTGGGCGATATCGGTCTGATTCTGCTCGGCATGCAGACGACCGACCTTACCGATCTCAATAGCCTCGAATTGACGGGAGAGTTTGTATACCGCTTCTAGAGGGAGTTGGGTTTTGTTGCTTGCGGGGTTTCGAGGGCGAAAAGGACGCCTGCTCCCGGTCCGTGCCATGGCAATCTTCTTACCTCTGCTGTACCTGTTCGCCGGTTTGCCTGCGGCCGCGGCCCCGGAGGATCGTGCGCCCGCAGACCTCCTGGCCGGACTGGAGGTTCTCTGCCTCGCCGCGCCTCCGGCCGCCAGCCTCGTGCAACGCTTGACCGAACTGGAGTTGGCCGTGAACGGGCGCGCAGGCCACGGCACGATCCCCGAACGTATCAATGCCTTGGTGGAGACCGTTATCCTCAATAGCACCCACACCATCTCCCTGCTGTTCAGGATGAATGCGATCGAGTGGGAGCTTTACCGGCGCGTGACAAACCGCCCGATCCAAGTGAGACTCGCCGAGCTTGAGCGCGAGGTCCTCGGACAAACAGGCACCGGCGCGATGGCCGACCGCCTGGAAACACTTTCCGCCGGTCTTTGGGCGGCTGGACGTCCACTGACCACCCCTGTCGACCTGACCCCGGGAACACTGGTCAAGGTCAAGCTCCTGGCTGATCTGTCCTCCACGGCCAACAAGCCCGGTGACAAGTTCCGCTATGAGGTGGCGGAATCCGTCATCCAGGATGGGCTCATCGTGATCCCAAAGGGTAGTACCGGCGAAGGTTATATCTCGTTGATCGAGCCCCCGGGCAACATGGGCCGGGACGCGCGGATTACCATGGTTTTTGGCCCGGTATCCACCTTGGACGGCACCTCCGTGGCGACGACCGCGGGAGAGGAGAGCATCGCGGCGAACAAGACCGCGCGCCTGACCGTGCGCGTCACCGCCGCCGGTATGATCGTCCTCGGCCCGGCGGGTATCCTCTCCGGCCTTTTTGTGCGCGGCAAGGAGGTCTTCTTGGCGGCCGGCACCGAGTTTTATATACAGACCGCCGCCGTTACCCACTGCTATACCTTGGCGCGAGGCGTGAAATGATCCCCCTGCGCCGGCGCTGGCTGGCGATTCCCTTGGCTTTGATCCTGGTTTTGTTCATACAGGCGCCGTCAGTAGCGGCCGAACCACTGGCGATCGAGGCGGATACGCTTGAACTCTCAACCGACGGCCGCCTAATCAGCGCGACTGGGCACGTCACCCTTACCTACCTTGACATCGTCCTGCGCGCCGCGTCGGTCGTGTATGAGGGCGACACGGTCAAAGCGTCTGGAATGGTGGAGTTAATCACCGAGAATGGCCATCTCTTCGCCGAGCGGCTCGATCTGAACCTGAAAACGAGGGGGCTCTCCGCCGCTTCGGTGCACGGCCTCTATGCGGACCTGGCCATCAGGGCCGATCTTATAGACTCCATGCGGCAGGGTGAGGGGATCTTGGGCCGCGCGGGGGTTACGCGGTGCGATCTTGGCGTGCCTTGTTACGAGTTACGCGCCGGCCGCATCATTATCTCAGGACGCAAGATCACGGTTGAACGCGGATGGTTGGCGCTAAAGGGCCTGACTCTCTTGCCCCTGCCTCGCCTAACACTCGATCTCGACCGCGTCGAGGACTGGCCGCGCCTGAGCGCGCGGTTCGAAACCCTCGGCCTCGTGCTTGGCGCGGAATTGACCGTACCGACCGGCGAAGCATCCAGTCTGGTCTTCCAAGGGGAAGCGGCTACCGGAGGGCTTCTCTCTCTCCGCCCGTCATACGTTTGGCAGCCAACCACGGCCACAACCATCGAACTCTGGGGCTCACTCTCCACGCGGGAAGGTTCTTCGGCCGGGATCGACGCCGCCTTCGCGGTCGGCGGCGCGCCGGTCGCGCTCGCGATGCGCATGGATTGGCGTCTCGATCTGGTCGCGGGCGAGATGTCCGCCGTCTTGTCCTCCTGGGAGCTCGCGGCCGGACGTCTGAACCTGACGGGTTTTTGGAACCGGACGGTATCGCGGCGGGAGAATGAACGCACCGAGGCGGGCGTCTCGATCCGCTGGTCGGAGAGGGGACCGGAGGACAAACACACGTTGGCCCTGGTGCTTGGGCGCGAGTGGCGCGGCCGATCTCCCTTGCCGCTCGTGCGTATCGAGGCCGGGCTCAATGACCCGATCGCATCGGACTGGAGCTGGGATACCGAGTTTCGTTATGATGTGACCGGCCGCGCCTGGCTCAGCGGGAAAGTCGGCTTCACGCGCCGCCTGCATTGCTACTTTTTACGCCTGGGTTATGACTGGATCGACGCGTCCGTGGCTCTCAACGCTGGTCTCACCTTCTAGCGCCACTTTCTTTTTCTGGGGCAAAGTGGTAACATTATTCTCAAAATCCGGTTTAAAAAAGGAGTGAGCTTTTTGTCGCGTCTTGTGCCACTCATCTTTTTGCTGCTTCTATTGTCGGCATTGGTCGGGGTATCGGCGAGCATTCTTCCGGTGGCCGGTACATACCTTCTGGCTGAACGCACTGATATGCAGGCTATTCGGTTCTCCGCCAGGGCCAGCTACTTTACGATCAAAGAACTCAGCCGGACCAAACCGGCGGCATTGAAACTCGACGTTCCTATGATTGACGAAACGTATTACTATGAGTTCCGCCTCGGCGACGCCGAAAAGCCGCGCAGTTTAGTCATTGGCCGCTCTGACGCCAAATGGGCTAATGTATTGTATTTCGACGCCGACGCGGACAATGTCATTACCCGGGATGAACGGGTCGGGGTCGCATACAAATACTTCGTTACCGACGATGGGAAGCTGGACATGTATATCTCGGAGCCCATCGAGCCCCTGCGGGTCAAACGGACTTATCTTCGCGCCGATAAATCATCTTTTGACAAGGCTCTCACCTTATCAGTGGAGATCGTGGTGGGCTACCAGGAAGGGGCCAAGAGTGCCGAACCCATGTTCTTGGCCTATGTGGCCCCAAGCACCTGGTTCTATGGTGAAGTATCGGCCGGTGGAAATCGTGTCCTCAAGGTCGCCATCCTGGACGCGAATAAGAACGGCCTGTTCAATGAGGCCGAGAAGGACTGCCTCCTGATCGACGAGAACTGCGACAGCGTTTTTGACTGGGATAAAGAGCGGCAGCTTCTCGGCGACGACCTGAGCGGACTCGGTCCAGACGGCAAAAGAGCCAAGTTGATACCGGCGGTCGCGGCCTGGCCGCAGAAGCTGTCCCTGGCGACAAAAGACGCCACGCCGGATCCGTCACAGCTCGAGGGGAAGTAGGAGGGATATATAGTGCGCCATCTAGTATGCTTGCTTATGATCGCTTTGTTAGCGTTGATCCCGCTGTCCGCGCTCGCCGCGACGCGGATTGTTGCCACCCCGGGTGCTTTTGCCCTCGCCCCCATGACCGACTGGGATAAGATCAAAAACGATAATCGCTATTATTCGCAGATCGCGCTGACGGACAAACCCGCCAATCTGGAGGCGGCCTTTCGCGACGCGGAGAAACCCAACGCGATCTTCGGCGTTCTACAGTTGGGTTCGCCACGGCAGGCGATCCATCTCGCGATGGGCCGCGCCGAGAGCAACTGTGTGGACTTCCTCTATCTCGACGTCAACAACGACAAGCGTTTGACCGCGGAAGAACGCGTCGAAATCAAGAAGAACAGTCCCTTTAACCAGGGTAACACCGAATATCAATGGAGCGAGTCCGTCAAATCAGTAGCCTGCAACGTGAGCTATATGAGAAGCAACGGAACCCTGTTGACCCGGCCGGTCACGGTGCAGTTCTACTTTCTCAGAAAGAAGCCGCTCAACACAAAGACGCCCGCGAGCGACAAGTTCTACTATTATTACGTGGTCAACACCTGGTTTTACGGCAAGGGCCGCTTCGATGACGGCAAGGCGGACAGGGATCTGTCGTTTGCCATCCTGGATGGCAACGATAACGGCCTCTTCAACGATTTCGGGCAAGACTACATGCTGATCGACGCCAACGAGGACAGTTTCTTTGACATGCAAAAAGAGATCCACCCGTTGGTGGAGCTGGACGAAGAAAGGATCGACAGCAGGACCACGATCCAAAGGCGTAAGCTGATCTTCGCCTGGCCCGTCACAATGGTTGTCCAACCCGTGGTTGATGCCGTCGACTTTGTGTCCGTCGAGCCGCGTTGAGGCCGCGGAAATCCCGCCGGCGCCGGTGGATCGTCTGGGTAAGGGACCGCCGGACCCTCTCCGGCGGCTCCTCTTGCCCATTGGAGGTAGTCGCGTGGACCTTCTGCTGCATTGTTGTTGCGGCCCTTGCAGCACTTACAGCACCCGTCAGCTCCTTGAGACCGGCGTCAAGCCGACGCTGTTTTTCACCAACCCAAACATCCACCCCTACCGCGAATACGAATCGCGCCGGGAGAGCCTCAAGTCCCTGGCGCATCTCCGGCAGCTGCCTCTCCTGGTCGAACCCTCGTATGATCCGGAGGAGTTCTTTAGGCTGGTCAGCGGGCGTGAAACCGACCGCTGCCGCCTATGTTACGAGCTGCGGCTCGGCAGGACCGCGGCCAAAGCGTCCGCGCTTGGCATACCCGCTTTTGGCACGACGCTCCTGATCAGCCCATACCAAGATCGGGCGCTGCTCCTTGAAGTGGGGTACCGGTTGGCGTCGGTCCATGGCTTGAGCTTCATGGACGCCGATTGGCGTCCGGGTTTTCGTGCCAGTCAAGCCGAGGCCAGGGAACTAGGCCTTTACCGCCAGAAATACTGCGGCTGCCTGTATAGCGAGAAGGAACGGTTCTACCGCCCCGCGCCGGTCTTAGACTGAGTTGTGGAAGCGAGACGATGTCCGTTATTATCTCACCACAAAACCACCAAGAGTGTCTTTCTGGCTTTGTGTGCGAAAAGGTTTGCGGATTTGCTACCGCATTTTCGATTTTGGGGGCGTCTGCGTGGGCCTTTACCAGGCGGAAGGGATAGTCCTTGCCAACCGGGATCTCGGGGAAGCCGACCGTATCGTCCGCATTCTCTGCCGCGGCCAAGGCAAGATCGAAGCGGTGGCCAAAGGCGCGCGCCGGCCGCGAAACCGCCTCGTGGGGTTGACCCTGCCCTTCAATGTTTTGCGGATGTCCGTCTACGCGGGGCGCAGCCTTGATGAGCTGAGTCAAGCGGAAGGGATTCGTTCCTTTCAGAGTCTGCGGGAGGATCTGCTTGCCCTGGCCTACGCTTCCTATCTGACCGAACTCACCGATGAGTTTCTGCCGGAACGCGAGCCCAGCGAAGCCGTCTATGACCTGCTGCTACGGTCCCTTGCGGGTTTGGAGGCCGGCTCCGACCCGGAAAATCTCACGCGTTTCTTTGAACTAGCCCTTCTTGACTTGGCCGGCTTCAGGCCGGCCATCAAGGGCTGTCTGGCGTGCGGCCGGCCGCCCGCGCAGACGGAGGTGGCGTTTTCGCCGCTTGACGGCGGCTATTACTGTCTGTCCTGCCTCGAGGCCGGCCGCGAATCGATCGGTATTCCAGGCCCGGCGGTGCTCGCGATGGATCGGGGCCTGCAGGGCGAGGAAACCTTCCTTGCCGGCCTGACCGGAAGAGAGCGCCGGTCGATCGCGCGCATCCTAGCCTCTTTCATCCAAGCGCGTCTCGATCGCGAATTGCGCTCGTACAAGTTTCTCACGCGAATCCTGGCCGAAACGGAAGCTGGCACAGACTAATCAGCCGTCATGCCGGGCAACCGGCACAACTCAGATGGGAGTCGAGGCCGGGCACGAACGTCAAGCCCTGGTCCATTCTTACGGTCAGTCAAAATGCGGCGATCTTTGGCCGCCCTGCAGGGAGTCGCGCCGTCCGCGCCGAAATCTACCATATGCCAACACGCGCACCAAGCGCGCATGGCGGCGCCGCGCCCAGGTAATCCGCGTTCGACCAGCATCAGGTGGCTTGAAGATTTACGAAATCCGGGTTCAAGCATACGGGGGGGTTCTGAGATGATTCGCGAGGAGGATCTCTTGGCTCTACAAACGGCCGTGCTGCAAGCCGCCGTGGCCAAGACCGTGCCCGGCGAGAGGTTCCTGGACCTTGCCGGATTCAAGGAGTTTGTCAATCCGAATGTCGATGACGCGACCCTGGCGGAGATGATTAATGAACTTGTGGCCGAGGGCATTCTTCAGCCGGCAGGCGCCGGTGAACTCAGGTATTGCACCACCAAGGAGTACCTGGCCTCGGTCTCGGACGGCAAGTAAGCATCAGCGAGGAAAGAATTGGCTCGGCACGTACGGTGGCTCTCTTCGGGGTCCGGGATTATTCCTCACCCCATGGGGAATAATAGGTCCATCAAACTGGAGGTGCAGGAGATGGCCAACCTTATGCGCTGGGATCCCTTCGGCGATCCGTATTCGATCAAGGATGCATTCAGCCGTATATTCGGCGGGGGCCAACCATGGCTGCCCACGACGGATATCATCGATCGCCAGTCAGAGCTGGTTTTACGCGCCGACTTGCCTGGTGTGGAGCAGAAGGACATCGAAGTCACGGTCGATGAGGACAGCGTCGTTATCCGGGGCATGGCGAATGCCGACACCGACGAGCAGGATCAGAACTACTATCGCCGCGAGCGGGCGTTCGGCACGTTTACCAGAGTCATACCGTTGAGCGTACCCATCAAAACGGAGGAAGCGCGCGCAACCTTCAAGAACGGCCTCTTGGAGGTCGTCCTGCCAAAAGCGGATCAGGCACGGCCGCGCGCGCGCCGTCTGGAAATACACTAGGTATGCGCCGCAGCCACCTTCATGGCGCCCGGGTGTGGAAAAGGGAATCCCAAATTCCTCAAAGGCCAGGGAACGAGCCGGTCAACCGCCGCCAAGCATGACCAAGATAAGCAGGAAGGAAAGAAAGGCCGTCATGAGGCCCATGGTTTTGGCCATCCGCTGCCATTTCCGCACCTCCCGGCGCAGATGGGAGATCTCCTCCCGCGCTGACACGAGCTCCATCCGCAAGTCTTGGCCTATAGGCGTCGCCGGCTCTGCGTTTCCCTGGCACGCTCGTTGTGCGCGCAGTATCTCCCGGAGATTGCGCAGCGCCAGCCCGATGACGGCGGCATCATCCGTAAAACCAAGCGCCGGCAGGAAATCGGGCAGGGCATCAGTGGGCAGGATAAAGTAGGCGATGGCACCGGCAAGGGCCAGCTTCGCCCTTGGCGGTGTGGCCGGATTGCGCAGGGCCTGATAGACCAGGCGGACCTGGCGGTTGAGCTCCAGCGAGATCGCCTTCGCATGCCGCGCCAGTTTCTCCCGGAGATGCCGGCCGAGATCGGCATGGCCCCGGTGCGCTTCGTCGACCGGAAGACCAGTTTCCGTTACGTGGCAGGCAGACAAGGACAATGCGCCTCACCTCCCTTGCCTGTTTCGCGTTCGCGCCTCGACTTCCTTCCGGGATTGAATGAGCGTCAACCCTGAGGCTGCCTTTCGTGACAAGTCCTGTGCGGATTTCCGCGCACCCAAGGGGATATTTCGTGACCGCGCTGTCCGAATCCGAGACCAAGCTATTGGCGCCGGCTTTTCCCGCGCCAATCTCCGCCGGCGCCATCCGCGCCGCCTTGGAGAATCCATGCGGCTGCCGCCGCTTGCGCGAATTGGCTTCAGGCAAGCGCCGCGTGGTTTGCTTGGTCGAGGATGCCAGCCGCCCCGCCAAGACAGCCGTCTTAATCGAAGCGCTGCTCGAGGAGTTGGCCAAGAGCCATCCCGCCCCCGCCCGGGTTGAACTCGTCTTTGCCCATGGAGCCCATCTGGGCTTGGCCGAGGCGAGCCGCAGGGAAAAACTGCCGCCCGGCCTCAAAATCCCGATTCATCACCATGATGCGCGCGCCGACGCTATTCCGATCGATCGCGGCGTTCATGGCTATCCTTTATACCTCAATCCGGTCGTCGCCGAGGCGGATCTCCGCATCGGCGTCAGCACGGTAAACTTCCATCCCGCGGCCGGCTTCTCGGGTGGGGCAAAGCTCATTCACCCGGGCGTGGCCAATCTCGAGTCCATCATGGCGCACCACGCGCTGCCGCCGGGCCGGCGCGCGCAGGCGGATTGCCCTTGGCGGGTCGGGATCGAACGTGCCGCCGCATTGGCCCCATTGGATTTCTCCCTGATCATGCTGGTGAGACCGGACGGTGACCTGGCGGGCCTCTGGGCGGGAGCGGCCGCGCCATGCGAAAAAGCCGCGCGTCAAACCCTCATGCGTTACGCGTATTTGCCGCGGCCTGAACCCGCCGGGTTTTGCCTGGTCGGTATGAAGCCATACGACCGCAGTCTCTTGGGTTTCTTCAAGGCCGTGGACTTGTGTGCTTCCCTGCTTGCTCCGGGCGGTATCGGTGTCATCGCCGGTGCTTGTTTTGAGGGCAAAGGCGTCCACCTCTGGCGATGGGACGCCTCGGTAATGCGCGACACCGCAAAACGCCTGCGCGCAGAGTTGGCGGGCAAGAAAATCTTTCTGCAAGCGCCAGGGCTTACGCCCAAAGAAATCGAAGACTGCTTGCCGGAGGGAATCTCCCCCCTCGCGGAGGCGGATGCATGGACGCATCTGGCGGCCAAAGCCGCCGGCCCGAAATACCACGTGCCGTATGGGCCTTTGACGGCATTCGCCTTCCCATGACAAAAACCCCTCCGCATGGAAGGGGCTTCGGTTTGCTGCGACAACTGCACCTCTAAGCCGAGTTCTGTAATCCTCCGGGCCGAAAACCCGTGAGGACGGCAACCATCTCTCTACGACGCCGGTTGCCCGGCGCCTCCAGCAACCAACCCGAGGGAAGGACGGGCCACCCTATCTCCCTCCTATTCGGTCTTGCTCCGGGTGGGGTTTGCCGAGCCAGCCGGTTACCAGGCTGCTGGTGCGCTCTTACCGCACCTTTTCAGCTTTGCCTGCCCTGAGCTTGTCAAAGGACCGGTCTAAGCCTCTATTCCGGCTTGGGTCCTTCGACAGGCTCAGGACAGGCGTTTACTTTTCTGTGGCACTGTCCCTGGGGTCGCCCCCGCTGGGTATTACCCAGCACCCTGCCCTTTGGAGCTCGGACTTTCCTCGTACGCGGCCTTTCAGCGCTTGCGCACGCGGTTGCCCGGCGCAGTTGTCCAATTCGGCGTAGCCAATTATATCACCGGCGGGCCGCCCTGTCAAATCACGATTTAAGGATGGCAAACCCTGTTACGTCCATTCTTTTTGGCATGGGCCACCAGTTGTTCATCGGCGGCGGCAATCAGGTCGGTTACGGCGTTGGCCGTGCCCAATAGGTGGTCCGGGTAGGTCGCCAGCCCGATACTGATCGTCACTCTGGCCTGGCGTTCATCCGGCGTGGCGAAAGGATGTTCCTGCACCCGCCTCCTGATCCGTTCGGCAATCTCAAGCGCTTGTGCCGCCTCCACGCCGGGCATGAGCACGGCGAACTCCTCCCCGCCATAACGGGCGACGAGATGATCCGGTTTGACGTTCTCCTGTATCAGCCGGGCTACTTCCCTGAGGATAAGATCGCCCGTCAGATGGCCGTATCGATCGTTGAACAGCTTGAAATTATCGATGTCGATCATCAAGAGCGTCAAGCGCACGCTTCTATTCTTGCATTCCGTAAGCAGCCGGTCGATCTCCACAAAAAAATGGCGGTGATTGTATAGCCCGGTCGAACCATCCCTGATGGCCAGCGTGGCGACTTCCTCGTATAGACGGAGGTTTTGCACGTAGAGAGCGGCTTCATTGGCGATGATGAAAAGCAGCCGCAATTCGTCCTGTGTAAAACCGCCCCGCGACCGGCCGACGATTATCACTCCCAGCGTCCGGTTCTGAAAGAGGAGCGGCAAGCCGATCGCCGCCCTGAAACGGGGCGCATAGGGAGGCTGTCTCAACTCGGGAAAGCGGGGATCGAGGTCTACATCCTCGACCAGAACTTCGCGGCCGTTGGCGATTACCCACCCAATCAGGCCCTTACCCGCCTGGACGGGATGGGCCCGTCCTTCCAGTTCATCCAGACCGTGATGCGCCGCCAGCCAGAGGTTGTCTTGCGCGGGGCCGAGGAGAAAAAGCCCGCTGACTTCGGGATCGATGCTTTGTTGCACCGTGGTGACGAACTCCTGGCAGACGGTGCCCGTGGAGCGGCAATGGGCCAGGTTATTTACAAACTGATACAAGACGATCATGTCATAGTTCAGCCGGTTGTTCTCTTTACGAAGCCGCTCCCGTTCAGCGGCCGCCTCCGCCAGGGCTGTCTCATGCATTCTTCGTACCCGCAGCTGTTTTCGCTTGATTAGCAAGAGAGACAGCAAACAGGCGCCGGCTACCAGGACGGCCGGTACCAAAACAGCCAGATGCCAGGAGAAAGATCCTAGAATGGGGTCAAGAAGCATGTCTTATCCCAACAGATGGACCCCGATGATTGATGGCTTCCAGGCACGCGGCAGGAACCATCCAAGCCCATCCATCGTGCACCGTGTTGAGTATGTTTTCTCCAGTTTCTTCCCATCTCCTGCCGATAGACATATTTTTTTGGTAACCGGTTACCATCAGATGACAGTACTTTCACCTTCCCCCATTAACGCGGAAGTTCACGCCAAGTATCCCCCCCAGCGCGCCCGTGGCGCAGGCGGCCAGGATTCTCAGCGCGGCGAGGACAAGGGACATCTCCCCGACTCCGATCGACAGACAGAGGAGATAGGCCAGCACGGCGAAACCTCCCCCCGTGAGCAGGCCCACGAACCAGCCGTGCGCGCCCGCGCGCGCGCCCGCGAAGATCGATCCCAGCGTTATGCCTGTAAAAGCTATGCTCAGACCGACGGAATGAAGATACCGCGCCCAGTCAATCCCCGTAAAGAGCAGAATGGTGGCCACGATCGTCGCCACCAGGACCGTCACCAGGGCGACGAACAGTCCGCGACCGGCAGGACCGATAACCGACGGCATGGCCTCGGGCACTTCACGTTCCCGCATCCCAAACGCCTCCCAATATGCATGGATTGACGATTCTCTCCGCCATAAGCGCGCATCTGGTGTGTTTCACCTGAATAAAGCATATTGGGATCGGAAGGGGGATATGACCGGAACCATCCGTATCTCAGGGCGCCTCCGCGCCGTAACTGGTCAGGATCAACCAGTCGAGCACCGGGTCATGGGTAACATTGATGAGAAATACCGAGCGCAGGAGATCGGCCGGAACATAAGGCACTTTGCCCACCAGGGCGATGCTTCGGCCGATCGGCCAAGGCCGTCCGTTGATGATGGCTTCGGCTTTCTCCGCTTGCATCACGACCGTCAGTTTTTCCCATGTCAGAGTCAGGCTGGCCTTCTTTTCGTCCCAGCGCGTGGCGATATTAAGCACCCGCTGGAGCAATTCCGGCCCAAAGTAAAAATCGCCGTCCTCCCAATACAGGCCGGTATTCTTGGCCTCCACGCCGTCATAGAAGACCGAGAGCCGCCCGAGCGGAATGAGGTGGAAAATCCTTATCCCGCCGGACACGGTTCCCGCCATGGCACGTTCAGCGCCAAGACCAGCCAAGAAAGCGAGCCTCTCGCTGGAACGCAACCGCGTCTCAAGCCGCCACGAGTCTGCTTCGGGCGTATAGAAGTAGAGGTTGCCGACCGCATCACCCAGCATCACCGCGCCTTTGAGGCCAGGCACCAACGCCGCATGCGAAGCGACCATCTCCAAGGTAAGGCGCGCTTTGATGATATAGGCTCCCGCCGCGTTACCGATCAGAAAGAGTTTTCGCTGGGAGGTTACCAAGACCAACTCCGACCCGGGCTGGTCGTCCGCCTGTCCCAGATCCAAACCCAGCACTTGCCCCCATGGGGGAAGCGTCCACACGCTTTCCCAGACCCCGTTCCGCCACCGCAAGATCGAGACCGCGCCGGATGTGCCCACCTGGATCAGTTCATCGAACCCGTCACCGTCCAGGTCAGCCTGGCGCGCGGTGGCGATCATCGGCCAAGGTTCCGGGCTCTGCCAGATCGGCAGGCATTCTTCCTTGTTCACCTGCCAGTATGCGATCCGCCCGGACTCAAGCTGGATAAAGAGACCCGGCCCCTCCCCCGAAGAAAAGCGGCCGCCAGCCAGGGCGGCGACGCGCCCGCCAAAATCTCCGCCGGCGGCCCGGGTCCAGGATCCGTCTGATTGATGCCATAGCTCGAAATGCTGGCGATCGTGGTGCAAAAGGAGGAGTCCGGTCTGCGCCTCAAACGGTACGGGGGCAACCCAGCCGATATCAAGGCCGAAGGGGTCCTGGCTTTCCAGGACCGGCGGAGACCATCGGTACGGCCAGACCCTGCCTTCCGCGACAAGGCAGATCGTCCTGCCATCCGCCCCCGCCGGCAGGATGGCGGCTGGCGGCGCCGGGGGAGCGGGCGCCGCTGTTTCACGATCGATTAGGAAAGCCTCACCGGCCGTTATGCCTTGCGTAATCAAGAACGCTAATAGGATCATGAGCGAAATGCGGCTTGGGCGCAGCATGAATGCGACCTCCCCTCTGACTCTAGAACCAACGCCGGTGGCGGAAAAACAGAAGCATGCCGCCGGCAATCAACAGCATGGCGATAAGCACGAGGGGATACCCATACGGCGATTCGAGCTCCGGCATATGGCGGAAGTTCATGCCGTAGATCCCCACGATCACGGAGAGCGGCATCATAATCGTGGCGATGATGGTCAGGGTCTTCATCACTTCATTGAGCCTGTGGGAGAGCCCCGTGAGGTAGACCTCCATCACGACGGAAGCAATACACCGCGCGCCGCCATCATCCGGCCAGGTCATAAGGCGCATACCACTTTCACCCTAGTATTAGTTCGGCGAAACCCGTGGGGGTCCTGCCTGCCAACCATGGATTCGCCGCGCTGGGAGATTACACATTTGCCGCATAAGTCCACCCATCGCGGCTTGATAGGTGATTTTCTGTTGCAATCGGCAGTCAACAGCGACTTTCGCAATATTACTGCGGAATAAGTGCCGCTAAACGGCAAAAAAAAACGCCCGTGTCCGCAAGATTCGACGAGTTATGCAAAGGACACGAGCTATAATGGAAGCATGAAGACGGCCCGTAACTGGACTCTTGGAAAATAATGGTTTTCACCAAAGGGCGCTGTGCTGTTCTCGTCCGCCCTGAACTGGTTGAATCCATCAAGAAAGAACTGGTGGCATGGAAGCTTGCGCGCGCTTCAGCCAGCCTTGAGCCACGCCAGGCATTCGTTCGCATCCGAGAAAATGCGTGCGCGCCCTTTATCGAACTGCTCCTGGTGCTTGCCCTCTCTTGCAAGCCGCAGATGTTGGAGCTTGGCGACGATGTTATCCAAGACCGTGCCGATCTTGGTTGCCGTACACTCATTGCAGAGGAAATCATCGATCTCCCCAATCGCCTGCGCCGTGCGGGGGTCAAGCGCGGAGAGGCCCCGGAGGTCGAACATGACCTTGAACGACTTGTTTTCCATGGATTTGAGTTCGGCGATGATCGCTTCCTTTAGATGGAGAATCTTATTGTGCGTGGCGAACCCCTTGAGCCTGAAGCAGACGATGTCTCCCTCGTGGGAACATGCGAAATGAAAATCGAACATAGTGACGCTCCTTTCATCTCCGGCGGGGATCTGTCCCTCGTGCCCATTGCCGCAATAACACAATGCTGTTATTGGTTTCGGCATTTTTCGACACCCAATCAAGAGTTTTTTGTATCAAAAAAGAGGGGGAATTGACGTGGAGATTGTCGTTCGAAAAGCCAAGGAAGAGGACATCCCATTCTTGGGCGAGATCGCCGCCGCAGGCTTCTCCCCGAAGACCCGGGTCTCATTCGGCAAGGACTTGACAAAAACCGCGGCCATCTTTAGCGACTTCTTCCGCATCGGGTTCTTTCCCTGTGAACATACCGTCGTGGCCACGGTCGGAGGGAAGGTTGCGGGCTTCTCGACCGTTAAGTTCGAGGACAAGGGGTTCCCCGTCTGGAAACTCAGTCAGATCTTCCGGAAACGTCTCGGGATCCTTGGCGGGCTGCGCGCGCTCCTTATCCTCCTCTGGCTCTACCAGGAGCCGTTTGACGAGAAGACGCAGGTTTTCTGGGAGATGCTTGCGGTGCACGAGGACTATCGATCGATGGGAATCGGCACGAAGATCATCCAGGAAACATATTCCTACAGCCTTACCACCGGGCGTAGGGAAATCCTGGGATTTGTGGTGCGCGGCAACCGCGCCGAAGGTCTCTACCGGCGCCTCGGCATGATCCTGGAGCCGCCGAATTTCCGATTGGCGTGGCTCTCCCAACTGCTTTACAATTTCCGCGGGTACCACAAATTGATCTGGCCGCTCAAGGCGGAACAACTGGAGAAAACAGGAACCCGTGACTAGATCCCGGGTTGGGTATGCGGCAACACGGCCCCTAGCGGACTAGAGCCGCCGGAACGTCTGGCTTAATCTGCGATAATATGAGAGGGGATGGGCATCATGGTCACAACAAAAGATAAATTCGCTCCAGTTTTCGGGCGTGTATCGCCATTCCTAACCAAGCTCCATCAGATGGAAGCGGACGGCACTTATTTCTGGGGGCGTCAGCTTGAGGCGGGTTCCGCGGCGAAGACGAGAGCCGCCGGACGGGATGTTATACTGTTGGCTTCCAACAACTACTTGGGGCTGACCACGCACCCGAAGGTGGTGGCGGCAGCACAGGAAGCCGTCAAGCTGTATGGATTTGGCAGCGGTTCGGCGCGGGTGCTGAGCGGCACCATGAGAGCCCACCGGGAGCTCGAGGAGAAGCTTGCCTGGTTCAAGGGCGCGGAGGACTGCCTCCTCTACAGCACGGGCTATATGGCCAATGTGGGCTTGATCAGCAGTCTCGTCGGGCCGGGCGATACAGTCATCCTGGATAGCCTCGATCATGCCAGTATTATAGACGGAGCGCGGATGTCAGGGGCGCGCATGCGCGTCTTCAAGCATAACAACCTGGCCGATCTGCGCAAGAAACTAGGGGCGGTCTCCCCGGACAGGCTGTGTCTAGTCGTGGCGGACGGCGTGTTCAGCATGGACGGCGATCTATGCGATCTGCCCGGACTGGTCCAACTCTCGGAAAAGTATGGCTTCATCCTGATGCTCGACGATGCCCATGGCACCGGCGTGCTTGGGGCCACGGGGCGCGGGACCTGCGAACATTTCCACCTGGAGGGCCGCGTGGACTTGGTCATGGGGACGCTGAGCAAGAGCCTTGCGGGCGTCGGCGCTTTTGTCACCGGCAGCAAGGATCTCACCTTTTATCTACGCCATGCTTCCCGGCCGTTCATCTTCAACACCAGCTTGCCGCCGGCGGCCTGTGCCGCGGCCTCGGCGGCGATCGACGTCCTGATCGAGGAGCCCGAGCTCTTGACACGTCTGCGCGAGAACGCGGACCATTTGCGCAACGGCCTTGAGAGACTGGGCTTTGACACGCTTGACTCTTCCGTGACACCCATCATCCCTGTGCTGATCGGGGACGAGTACAAACTCACGCGCATTACGCGCCGTCTGTTTGAACGCGGCATCATGGCCAGCGCCGTTATCTGGCCCGCCTGCCGGAAGAACTCATCCCGCCTGCGCATGAGCGTCATGGCCACGCATACCCGGGATGATCTGGACTACGTGCTCGCGGTGATGGAAGATATCCACCGGGAATTCGGTCCCTTCAAGTATGTAAGGGAAGCGGCCGCGGAGAACTTCATCGGCTTGGAGGAAGAGCTTCAAGAGGCGTAGGCGCATCCAACCGCGCGGCGGATACGGGAAAAGGCTCTCAATCGAGGGCCTTTTCCTTAGCTCCGTCAAGTAATGGCAGATTTCCCAGTAACCGCTGGTTAAGCGCGGAGAAGGCGATGCCGATTCAAGATATGATCGTGCCGTGGATGAGGTGGAGCTATGCCTGAATTGACGTCCCCCCTGACGCTGAGGACGGTTCAGATCAAAAACCGCCTGGTCATGCCGCCAATGGTCCTCTTCAAAAAAGAGGGTACATGGAAACCGGACGCATCGCATCTGGAGTATTACGCGCGGCGTGCCAGAGCAGGTGTGGGCCTCATTATCGTCGAGGCGACATCGGTCTCGCCCGAGGGACGTTTGGCCCCGTTCCAGCTCCGCGCCTGGGATGACGCGCACGTCGAAGCCCTGGCGCCGATTGCGCGGGCCATCAAGACGTCCGGCGCCGTTGCGCTCATCCAGCTCCATCATGCCGGCGCGAACACCCATCTCGCGGCGACCGAAGGCGCCACTCTGGTCTCACCATCGGGCGTGCCCGTCAACAAGACCGAGAGCGCCAGGCGCGCGCTTACCCCGGAAGAAATCTGCGCTTTGGTCGCCTGCTTTGCCGCGGCGGCACAAAGATGCATCCAGGCTGGTTTTGACGGTGTGGAGCTTCACGGCGCGCACGGCTACCTGCTGAGCCAATTCCTCTCCCCGTTGACCAATCGGCGCACCGACGGCTGGGGCGGACCCACGGTCCGCGAGCGTCTTGCTTTTCCCCTGGCGGTGGCGCGCGCGGTCCGTGGCGTAATCGGCCCGCGGCCGCTCCTCGGTTACCGGCTCGGAATCGCGGATTACGCGGCGGGCGGTTTGCCGCTGGCGGAGGGAATCGAAGCGGCGGGTATCCTCGCCGGTACGGGGTACCTTGACTTGCTCCATGTCTCCAATGGGTTGAGCGGGGTACACCGGCCGCTGCCTCCCGCCGATTTCGAGTTCAGCCAGCTTCTATGGTTGGGCGCCCAGGCAAAAGCCGCGGTGGACCTTCCCGTCATCGCCGTCGGAGGCATCCGCACGGGCGCCGAGGCACGCCGGGTCCTAAGCCGGAACCACGCAGACCTGGTGGCCGTGGGCAAGGCGATGCTGGCGGATCCGGATTGGCCGGCCAAGGCGCTGGCCGGCCAAGATGATGCTATCCGTACCTGCCTGATCTGCCCGCGCTGCGCCCACTTTGAACCGGAGAGACGGTGCGCGGCCTGGGGAACCTGAATCGCTACGCATTCTTGGCCGCTGCCAACTCCCTGTTAAAGATGGTTTCGTCAAAGAGGACCCTGTCCAAAAAGACTTCTCCGCCCCGCGCGCTAAGCAACCGCGGAATCCTGGGCACGATGAAAGCCCAGAGCGCGAAGAAAGGCTTGAGATCCCGCCAGGCGAAAACGTCATCCGGATACGATGCCGCTCTGAGGACCGACCGCCAAAGGGCGGCTTTCTGTCCCAGCCGCAGCCCGCTGTCCAGGAGGCTGTCCAGCGCCGAGGCGGCTTCGAGGAAATGCATCTTTGCCCTGACTCCCTCCCTCGGCGCCTCGATGGCGCGCACGGGACGATCCAAGAGCAGGTCCACATACGCCCCGAGGAGGTCCGAACCGGCATAATACCCGAAGATGACTCCCGGCGCCAGACGCGGGTTCACGTCGATGAGGTAGAGCTCCCCGGTGGCCTCGTCACACATATAATCGACGCTCATGAAGCCGGTCCAGGAAAGATGCGAGATGAGAGCCTGGTCGTATTTCGCCGCCAGCTCGTGACGGACCACTTCGCGCAGGGAACTCGTGCCGCCCGAACGCGGGTAAACGCGCAGAGCTTTGAAGATGACCTGCCCCAGCATCTCGCCGTCCTTGGACAGGCTGACGGTGGAGATCAGGGGCCCGGACACATAACGCTGAATAATGGGCAACTCGTCCTCGCCGAGTTGGTAGCGGTCGATCAACTGCGCGCAGACCTCGGGGAGTTCCCTTGGGTCCTTGACGATCTTTTGCCCGTGCGCGTTGCAGGCCTTGCGGAGCTTGACGACGACCGGAAAATCCACCGCCCGGACGGCTTCTTGGAGCGCGGCGCGCGATGTCGGCTTAAAGGTGGGGTCGGGAACCGGCACGCCGATCGAGCGCGCGATCTCGGCCGCGTTGTGCTTGTCGTGCACGGCGAGGATGGCCTCGTACGGCATCATGTGAAAACGGGTAAACTTCTTGACCTGATCCTGGTAGAATGCCATCAGGAACGCATCCTCGAAAGACGGAAGGTAGAGGTCGTAACCTCCCCGCTCCAGCTCGGCCAAGACCGCCTGCACGAACCGCAAGGGCTCATAACGGGACGAGGGAAAGACGAGCCGCTTGCGGACCGCCCTCGAGTGTAACGCGTAATCGAGGGGTGACGAGCCGCCGGCCGTAACCATGAAACCAAGATCCGCCAGACGCCTGACCACGAACAATCCGACCGGCGTCATCGCACCTGTCACCAACGCACGCATCCATACCACCTACTTCCGTAATTGGGGTCTCTATTCGCCGCTACGGGGGGATTTCCTCTTTGGGAACAAGCTTGACTGCCGCGCATTGCGATGGAGGCGCGGTAGATCGAGAGGTTTCTCGCATCGCACCTAAAACGGCGCGCAAATGGCCATCCGGTTTGGGCATCAAAAAAGCCGCAAGGAGGTAGCCTGCGGCTGTCGAATATCCTTGATCGAATATGGACGGAGTCTGGGTTAACGCCCCGCGGTTCCCTCGGAACCGGCTTGCCGCGTGGAATCCTGCTTGTCCGGTTTGGCGCCGCGAATGCCCATGAGCCGGTTGACGATCTGGTCGAGTTCGGCCGCCAGGGCGAGGATGGGCGGCGAGGATAGCGGCATCGAGCCTGCCAGGTTCTTGATCCGCTGCTGGAGCTCCCAGATACGCTCCCGGTCGCTCTCGTCGGACATACGCCATTCCTCCATTGCGGCTCTGGCCGGTCCGTGCTAAGATAATACCAACCGCACCGGACTGCGCCCCGATGGCCGCTCGGTTGACGCCACAAGCAAATCATAATACGCCAGACATCAATTGTCAAGGATGGATCGGCATGCATTCCGGCCAAAGGTTGAGGAGTCTTCGCCAACAACACCGGTTAACCCAGGGGCAGTTGGCGGAGAAACTCGGGGTCACCGAGTTCACCGTCTGCCGTTATGAAAACGGCCAGATTACCATGCCGATTGAGGCTATAAAACGCGCCGCGGCGGTCTTTGACGCCTGCCCGGCCTATTTCCTGGACGAATCAGGCTGCCAATTGGGGCAAGATCAAGAACTGATCGAGGTCTTCCGGTGGGTGGATCGCCTTGACCAAGCCAAGCGCGATGTGGTAATCCGCACGCTCAGAGCCCTCTTGACCTCCATGGCGGAGAACGACGGAACCGCTGACGCGCCAACGGCGAAGGCGCCAAAGGCGAAACCCGGGCCGAAACTTAAGCCGTGAGGGCTTTTCACTCAACCCCGGCCTCCCCTCTATTGCGGCGGGTACGGGTTTTTCATACCGCTGGTTAGAAAATGGCATCAAACTCACCCCCCGTCCCCCTCTCGAAGCGTAGAGAGGGGGTGCCCGGGCGGAGGTGAGTTGGCAAACGCAGAAGCTGTCTCATTTTCATCCTTTGTTGTCCCGGTAGAATGCCGGGGTATGCTGGGTGGATGCTTCTCGAAGGGGTGAATGTGTCTTGCCCGGGTTGGATACCAGGCAGCCGGTCTCCGTCGGCGAGGTGGTGCGCACCACCATCACGGGATACGGGCATAACGGGGAAGGCGTGGGACGGATCAAGGAGTTTACCATCTTTGTCGCGGGCGCTCTCCGCGGCGAAGAGGTGGAGGCCCGGGTAACGGAAGTCCGTCAGAGTTTCGGCCGCGCCGAAACTCTGCGCGTCCTCAAGCAGGCCCCCGAGCGGGTATCCCCTCCCTGCGCCATCTACGAGCGCTGCGGCGGATGCCAGCTTTTGCACCTTACCTACGAAGCCCAGCTGGAACTGAAGAAGCAGCGGGTGGCCGACGCCCTGTCTCGCCTGGGCGGTCTGACCGATGTGCACGTGCACGACACGATCAGCATGGAGTCACCCTGGCATTATCGCAATAAAGTGCAATACCCCTTGGGCAAGGCCGGCCAGGAAATCGTGGTCGGCTGCTACGAGCAGCGCACGCATCAGATCGTCCCCACGCGCGATTGCCTCATCCAGCAGGACGTCAACAACCAATTGATGCAGGCCGTGCGCGACCTGGCCCAGGAATGGGGCCTCACGGTCTATGAAGAGGAAACGGGCCGCGGTTTTCTCCGGCACGTCCTGATCAAGAACGCCGCCCAGACCGGACAGGCCATGGTGGTCCTGGTGACCAACGGCCGGGATTTCCCGCGCGGCCATGAGTTCGGCCAAAGGCTGGCGGAGCGGGCGCCCTCCCTGACCAGCCTCGTGCAGAACGTGAACATGCTCAAGACGAACGTCATCCTCGGTCCGCAGACCAAAGTGCTCTGGGGGGAGGAAGCGATCGTCGACGAGGTCGGCGGCCTCAGGTTCCGCATCTCCGCGACCTCCTTCTTCCAGGTGAACCCCCTGCAAACGGAGACGCTCTACCGCTATGCCACCGCCTACGCCGGGCTGACCGGCCGCGAGACGGTCATCGACGCCTATTGCGGCGTCGGCAGCCTGACGCTCTTCCTGGCCTTGAAGACGCGGAAGGTATACGGCGTCGAGGTCGTCGAGGGCGCCGTCGAGGACGCGGCGGAGAACGCCAAGCTGAACGGGATCACGAACGTGGAGTTCATCGTGGGCGAGGCGGAAAAGGTCCTCCCCAAGCTGGCCGCGATCGGCATCCGCTTTGACGTGGCCGTCCTGGACCCGCCGCGCGCCGGCTGCGAGCAGAAGGTCCTGCAGACCCTGGCCAAGGTGGACGTGGGCCGGATCGTCTACGTCAGCTGCAACCCGAGCACGCTGGCCAGGGACTTGAAGGTCTTGACGGGGCTGGGGTACAAGGCGGTGGAAGTGCAGCCGGTGGATATGTTTCCCCATACCTTTCACGTGGAGTGCGTGGCGCGGGTGGAGAGAGTCAGCAGTAAATGATAAAGTAGATCGTTCCAAAAATAACAAAAGATGACGCCTATGGCATAACCCTCGAAAATGGACTCACGGGAGATCGTAGTGAGCTTATCGACTTTGCGAATGAGATAGTTGCTCAGGCTAATCAGCATTTATACGAAGATTCGCCCTCATCGCAAAGATGTAAGCCACGAGCATGATCTCGACGCACCACGCAAGCGTGACCCATATATCATTGCCCACCGGCCGCCTGACAGCAGCGCCCGGATGGCATCCACGATCGAGGTCACGGTTGGTTTAGGCAAAGG
>JBLNCE010000128.1:0-5919 GCA_050260415.1 Bacteroidota bacterium
AGGCAAAAGGCAAAAGGCAAAAGGCAAAAGGCAATGGCCTGGAAGTCTATATGGGCCTTTTTCGTTACGGTCTTTAACCTTCGATGCTACGGGCGATCAACGAGGTGGTCCGGTTGTTCTCGGTAAAGCGCATGGAGGAGATAACCAAGATCCTGGAACAGGATGGCTGCGTCGACGTGGGTAACCTCAGCAAGCGCCTCAAGGTGACCGCCAAGACGATCCGGCAGGATCTCGACCGGTTGGAGGAGATCGGCCTGCTGGAACGGGTGCACGGCGGCGCGGTGCTAAAGCAGAACGGAAACGGTATCTACCCCATCCAGCAACGGAAGGGACGCAATCTGGCCGAGAAGGTGAGGATTGCCGAGACCGCCCTGGCACAGGTCGAAGAAGGCGAAACCGTCATCCTCGACGGCGGGAGCACCAATCTGGAATTGGCCAAGAGGCTGGGTGAGAAGCGAATCGTGGCCGTCACCAACGATCTATTGATCGCCTTGGAACTCATGCATAAGGAGAACGTGACCCTATATGTGACCGGAGGCAAACTGCGCCGCGAGGGGGTCTTTACCCTCTTGGGGCGCGAGGCGGAGAGAACCGTGAGCAAGTACAACGCCAATAAGCTCTTTTTGGGTACGAGCGCGCTCGATTTCCGGCAGGGATTGATGGTCTTGTCCGAGGACGAGGCGGAGATAAAAAAGGCCATGATCGCCTCGGCCACCAAGGTGATTGCCATGGTGGACTACAGCAAGTTCCACAAGCTCGCGTTCGTCTCCTTTGCCTCATTGAAAGACGTCGATCTGCTGATCACCGACAGCCGGATTCCGCCCGCCGATCGCAATCGCCTCGGCGAACTCGGACTAAAGCTGGAGATCGCGTAAATACAAACCCTGAAACATGGACCGCGTCCGTTTTCATCCTTTGGTCCCGGCGGAATGCCGGGGTGATTACTTTTAGAAGGTACGCCTCTTTGTAATGCATCGGGCAAGGAGTGTTGAGCGATGGAAATCAGGCAGGCCATCAACCCCAGGGATATGAAGGCATACGATACCGCCAGGATCAGAGAGGAGTTCCTCATCAGGGATCTGTTCAGGCCGGGCCGCGCCAAGTTGGTCTACTGCCATACCGACCGGATGATCGCCGGCGGCGTCTGCCCGGTCGAGCCGCTGCCTCTTGCCGCGGGGTCCGAGATCAGGGCCGGCTACTTCCTTGAGCGGCGGGAGATGGGGATCATCAACGTCGGGCCGCGCGGCACGGTGACGGTGGACGGTGAGGTCCATCGGCTCGGCGCCAAGGACGGTCTCTACATAGGGATGGGCGCCCGGGAAGTCATTTTCGCCAGCGACGAGCCGGGCAATCCGGCCAGGTTCTATTTCAACAGCGCGCCCGCGCATCAAGCCTATCCCACCGTGAAGATCGGCCTCGACCAAGCCCAATCCGTGCGCCTGGGCGCACCGGCCGAATCCAACGAACGCACCATCCACAAGTATATCCATCCTGAAGGCGTCAAGAGCTGCCAGCTCGTCATGGGCCTGACCATCCTGGCCTCCACCAGCATGTGGAATTCGATGCCATGCCATCTGCACAGCCGGCGCATGGAGATCTACTTCTATTTCGATCTGCCGCGGGACGCGAACGTCTTTCATTTCATGGGCGAGCCCGGCGAAACGAGGCACATCATCGTGCGCAACGAGGAAGCCGTCATCTCCCCGAGTTGGTCGATCCACTGCGGGGTGGGAACCAGGAATTACGCTTTCATCTGGGGCATGGCCGGGGAGAACCAGGCCTTTTCCGACATGGACCCGGTCGCGGCGGCCGAGATGGCTTGAGTTAGATCGCAGCTCGTCGCTGGTCGCTCGTCGCTCGGGGAACGGGCTCGGATTCTCTTTGTTGTCCCGGAGGCACGCCGGGGTGGGGGCTAACCTGAAAATAGCGAGACCCGAGGGTGGATTGGGGCTTGACGAGCGGGCCGGCTGTTCTTATCGTTGTTGGGTATCCCTTTTACTCAGGTAATAAAAGCCCGGATTCAGGCCGGTCAACTCACCCCCGGCCTTCGGCCACCCCCTCTCTAAGCTTAGAGATGGGGACGGGGGGTGAGTTGAAAGCGCAAAACAAAAGCGTTTTCGCACCTGATTTAAGGGAATACCCAAATATCAGAAAGGAAGACCAAAACATGATCCACGATAAATTCAACCTCGCGGGCAAGGTCGCCATCGTTACGGGATGCAGCACCGGGCTGGGGCAGGGTATGGCCCTGGGCTTGGCCGAGGCAGGCGCGGATATCGTCGGGGTGGACTATGTGCCCGCGCCCGAGACCGGGCAGAAAGTGAAGGCGCTTGGGCGCCGGTTTCTCGAGCTCACCGCCGACCTGGGCACGACCGAACCGATCCCCGGCCTCGTCCGGCAGGCGCTGGATGCCTTCGGCCGGATCGATATCCTGGTCAACAACGCCGGGATCATTCGGCGGGCCGACGCTCTGGAGTTCACGGAAAAGGACTGGGACGAGGTGATGAACCTCAATCTCAAAGCGGTGTTCTTCCTGAGCCAGGCCGTGGCCAGGGAGTTTGTCCGGCAGGGAACGGGCGGCAAGATCATAAACATTGCCTCGATGCTCTCTTTTCAGGGCGGAATCAGGGTGCCGTCCTATACCGCCAGCAAGAGCGGGGTCATGGGATTGACCCGCCTGCTCGCCAATGAGTGGGCCAAGCACGGCGTCAACGTGAACGCCATCGCTCCGGGTTACATGGCCACTAATAACACCGCCCCCTTGCGCGCGGACGCACAAAGGAGCGCCGAGATCCTGGCCCGGATCCCGGCCGGACGCTGGGGCACGCCCGAGGATCTGCAGGGAGCGGTGGTTTTCCTGGCCTCCGAAGCCTCAGCCTACGTCAACGGATACACACTCGCGGTCGACGGCGGGTGGCTGGCAAGGTAGCCGCGTTAGAGTTAGAGCAGGCCTTGGATTCCGCGACTTTGATCCTTCCTGGGTCTGAGGTGGTCGAAGACCGGGGTGAGTTGACCTTTTGCAGATCACTTCGGCAAGCAGAGAAAAGGGGGGCCTGAATCGGGCCCTTTTTTTATCGGCCATTCGACCCCGGCCTCTGCGGCAGGAGAACCAAGCATTTCCGCGAAGAATTGGAGAATGTCACTCAGACGATGCTTCGGAGGAGGTGGCTTGATGAAGCATGAGCGGTGGCTCTTGCAGGAATTGCCCACCCTGGTCGCCCAGGATGTGATCGAGGCCGAGTGTGCCAGCCGGTTACGCGGCCACTACGAAAAGAACGTCGATGACGGGCGGAATTGGGCCTTGCTCATCTGCGGCACATTGGGGGTGGTCTTGGTCGGACTGGGGATCATCCTATTGGTGGCGTACAATTGGTACGGCCTCTCCCGCCCGCTCAGGACGGCCGTCTCCTTCGCCCTCCTTCTCGGCGCGCAAGCACTGGCCGGTTGGGTACTGTGGCGGCGCAAGGATTCCCTGCCCTGGCGCGAGGGGGCGGCGACGTTCCTCACGCTCATGGTGGCTGCCTCCATGGCCCTCATCCATCAGACCTATGCCATACCCGCCGACGGAGCGGCGTTCCTTCTCATCTGCCTCTTGCTGAGCCTGCCCTTGACCTACCTCTTTGAGACCATCCTGACCGCCGTCATCTACCTTGGCGGGACCCTGTTCTGGGCGGTCCAGACCCCGCCAATCAACCAGCGGGCGCTTTTTATCTGGCTGCTTGGCGCGTTGCTCGTGCCCTATTTTTAGGGCAAATAAGAAAATCGCCCGATTCACCGCGTCTGTACCCCTTATTCTGGGCCTCGGCGGCGTGGCTCCCTTTCGCGGTCTGCTTTTCGATGTCACCCGACAATACCCTGTGGTTCTTTCCCTATGTCTGTCTTTTCAGCGGGATGTACCTCGGCGGATCTCGCGCGCGCGGAGAAACCCGGCCGTACGGACTACCCTTCGTGATCCTGGGCGCCATTGGCGTCTGCGTGGTCGCCTTTGCGCAGACCTACGCCGGAACCTGGCAGTATGCGGATCTCGGCGACTACTTTTCCTTTCTGACCCCTTCCGATCCGGCATCATTCGGCTCCTTGCTGCCCGTTGCCGGACTGCCCATCGCGGCCGTGGCATCACTCGGGGCTGCTCTCCGGCGCCGGTCCGGGCCGGTGCGGGTACTATTCGGGGCGGCGCCGGCGATGACCGTGGCGGCACTTGTCCTTGCGGCAGTGGTCAATCCCATTGGCCCGCAGTTGCTCGCCAATATTTACCTGCTTGGCTTGGGCCTGGCGGCGCTCATCAGCGGCATGCGCCGCGGGCATCGGGGTTTGGCCAACCTCGGCGTAACGATCCTGGGTGTCTTGATCGTCTTCCGCTTCTTTGATGGCGAGATCAGCTTTCTGGTGCGCGGCCTGGCTTTCATCGCCGTGGGTCTGGGATTTCTCACGACCAACCTGGTGCTGGCCCGGTCAAAAAAAGGAGGTGCCGTGCAAGCATGAAGGAGCGATGGCTCCGCCCGGCCCTTTTCTGTTGCGTGGCCCTGGTGCAATTGACGGCATGTCTCTCGCCGATCGTCGGCCGTGAGTTGGCGCTCAGGCACGGTGCGTTGTTCAAGTTCCGTACCGCGCCGGTGGATCCGTACGACGCCTTTCGCGGCCGGTATATCGCCCTTGGCTTTGACCAGACCGAATTCACCGCGGCCCCCGGGGAGAACTTGCAGCGGGGCGGTAAGGCCTATGCGAGTTTGACCCTGGATTCCGACGGCTTCGCGGTGGTGGACAAGGTCCACGCGCGGCGGCCCGCGGGTAAATACCTGGTGGTCAAGGTTTGGTACGTAAAGGGTGGGCAGGTCGGCGCCAGGCTGCCCTTCGATCGCTATTACGTACCCGAGCACATGGCGGCGAAGGCCGAGGAGGCTTACCGTGATTCGGCCCGGCGCGAGCCGCATGAGTCGTATGTCGCCGTGCGCATCCGGGGCGATGCCGCGGTGCTGGAGGAACTCTACATCGAAGAGATGCCGATCGAGGAGTACGTCAAGGCGCATCCTTTGGACAAGACCTAATAAAAAGCCTGTGATTCCCCATGCTTGTGGAAACCTGGCGGCGATCATGGACGATCTCGTTGCTTGCGGCATCGACGCCAAGTATTCCTTCGAGGATCAGATCCTGCCGGTCTGGGAGGCCAAGAAGGAGTATGGGAAATCCCTGGCCATGCTCGGCGGGATGGATATGGATTTTCTATGCCTCGCGACGCCGGCCGAAGTCCGGGCGCGCACCCGCGAGGTGCTTGCGCGATGTATGCCCGGCGGGGGATATGCCCTGGGCACGGAGCAACAGCGTGGCGAATTATCTACCGGTGGAAAACTATCTGGCCATGTTGGATGAAGGCCGAAAAGCGAGTATTTATGAGATGGTTTGATTCATAAAGGAATAATATTACTACATCAAGTTTGCAGAGTCGTATAAGCTTTCATATGACAAACCGTTCTAGTCGATTTGCGGGTCTGCGCCGGGTGCGCCGGTGCGGCCTGCCTGCTTTGGACCATCCTGGTCGTCGCAGGCTTTGGCCCATCGTGGGCCTGAGATGGGCTGCGCATCTCTGCGAATTGACGCCAACCTTGATTATACGGATGGTCAAACAGCGGTGGTTCATCGCTGTTTGACCATCCGGTGATTTGAAGGCGTCATTTCGCATAGTTGTCGGCCGTTTTCGTGCTCGACGGACGCGAGTACGTCTGCGCGCGAAAACGTCCTTCCGCCTAGAGCTGCTTGCCCCTGAGGCCGCAAGCCATGTCGAGGAAGATGAGCCGGCGCACCCGGCGCGGTTGCACGACCATCCCCGTTGTAAAGAAACTTCTACTTTAGCGTCTCGGGAAAACGCGATGAATCACCGCGTTTTCCCAAGACGGAGACTTTGTTGTTTCTTTACAACGTAGG
>JBLNCE010000129.1:0-22828 GCA_050260415.1 Bacteroidota bacterium
CATCCGGGTCGTGTCTTGGCTTTCTGGAGGCGGCACCCGGATTTGAACCGGGGGTGAAGGTTTTGCAGACCTCTGCCTTACCACTTGGCTATGCCGCCTATTGATAAACGGCCGACCCAGGATGGGGTCGGCATCGAAAGTTGTCAATGGAGCGGAAAACGGGATTTGAACCCGCGACCCTCGCCTTGGCAAGGCGATGCTCTACCGCTGAGCTATTTCCGCCCGGTGCAAAAGATAGATTACCATACTTCGGCGCCCTTGTCAACTGGTACAGCCAGCCAGCCCTAGACGGTACCAACCGCCCCTATTATCCTATACCAGCCGCCCTTTGCGCGTACCACGCGCCTGATGCCGCTCGCCTTCCAAGGGCACACAGGCCGTGCGCCCCTGCCGAGACGAAAACCACCTGTTGCCTATCTTCGATGGCCTATGGCCTGCTTTTTTCTGGTGGGCAGAGCCGGGCTCGAACCGACGACCCCCTCCGTGTAAAGGAGATGCTCTACCAGCTGAGCTATCCGCCCACTCGCGTAATATATTATACTCAAAAAAAGGGGCGCCGTCAAACTGCGTCCCTTGATTCCACCAGCAACCCATGCTCGGCGCGCGGGAGTCTGACCTGTTCGGCCCAGCACAAACAAGCCTTGCCCACCAGATGCACGAGTTCGATCTCTGTCAGAAAACCCCTGTTATACCAGTGTAACAGGCGCCGAATCCGTTCGCCAAGGATACAATCGGCCATGTCCATCCCTTCCCTAACTGCGAGGCACATGCTGCCCCCCCTCGGAGGAATAGATCCTATAGCTCGATCATTCCCTGGCTTGGTTCGGAATATGCAGGGTGGCAAGGAAGGCCTGGCCAGTCCCGCCGGCGGCCTTCCCGGCCAAGGCTTCGACGGCGCGCGCATCCACAACCGCCTGGCCCAATTGCACCCCGCCAGGCTCGCCGTGAAAGTCCGAACCGCCGGTGGCCACGAGTCCGTACCGCGCGGCCAAAGCGCTATAGCGCGCCAGCGCTTGCGGTCCATGGCGCGGATAATGGACCTCCAACCCGGCCAATCCCTCTTCGACCAGTTCGGGGAGGAAATCATCCGTCCCCACCAGTCCGGGATGGGCCAAGACAGGTACGCCGCCCGCGGCCAGGGCAAGATGAATGGCGTCTTTCGTCTCCAGTTCTTGATGGGGCACGTAGGCCGGCGCGCCCCTCGCGAGGTAAGCCTGGAAGAACTTATCCGCCTGCTGTCGTTGGACCAGCCCCTGTGCGATTAAGGCGCGCATGATGTGCGGCCTGCCAACGTACGGTCCCGGTGCCTGCTGAGAGACTGTCTCCCAGCGGAGAGGGAAGCCCAGCGCGACCAAGCGACGGTGCATCTCCTTGGCCCGCTCCAGCCGCGCTTCGGCCACTTTTGCCAGTTTCACGCTCAATTCCGGCCGGCGATGGTCAACGAAATAAGCCAGGATGTGCAGTTCATGGCGGCCGCGATCGGTCGTGAATTCCACGCCCGGGATCACGGGAAATCCTTGGCGTTCCGCGGCGGTCAGGGCTTCCACCAGGCCATGCACCGAATCATGGTCGGTCAAGGCCATCCCCGCCAGCATGGAACGCGCCTTTGTCACCAGGGCAGCCGGCGCCAGAGAACCGTCCGAAGCACGGGAATGTGTATGCAGATCGAATCCTTTTTCGTTAATGGCCATCAGCTCCACGGGAAGATGATGACTGGTCTTCGCAGACGATCGACGCGCCCAAGCGCTTTAGATCCTCGAAAAAACCCGGATAGGACTTGCTGACATGCTCGGCGCCCTCGATTATGAGGCCATCTTCGGCACGCAGGCCGACCGCGGTCAAGGCCATGATCAGACGGTGATCCTGGTGGGCGGAGACAGTCACGCCGCCCGCAAGCGGGCCGGGATGGCCCCGCACGATCAGAGTCTCCCCGGCAGGAGTTATCTCCAGACCGGCGCGGCGCATCTCGGCCGCAAAGTCACCCAAGCGATCCGATTCCTTGTACCGCAAATGTCCCACGCGGTTAAAAATCGAGGTGCCATCGGCAAAAGCGGCGGCCGTGGACAGGCTCAAGACGGCATCGATCACCCGGTCGCCGTCAAAGGAGATGCCGCGCAACGGCCGGCCTCCGGTCAATGTAACCCGATCCGTTCCGCACGCAACCGGCGCTCCCATCGCGATCAGGGCCTCGATCGCCGCGCGTTCGCCCTGGCTGTCGGGCAGGAGCCCCTCGACCGTGACCTCGCCCGGCAGGATCGCGGCCGCGGCCAAAATGGAGAGCGCCGCCGGGTAGTCGCCGTTGACCACGAAACGGCCCGGCCGATATGATTGGCCTCCCGGCACGTGGAAAAGCAGTTGCTCCCAGTCGGCCGCGAGCTCCACGCCAGCCCGGCCGAGGACTTCAATGGTGGTACGCACCGCGGCCTGTGAGCGCAGTCCGCCGGCGACACGCACGGTAAGACCCTCCGGCAATAGAGGCGCCAGAAAAAGCAGGCCGCTCAGATACTGCGAACTCACCACGCCGTTCACGCATAGCGTCCCGCCCGCCGGACGGCCGCCGCGCACCACGATCGGGAGGCATCCGCCGCGGCTCTCAATCCCGCATCCGAGCGTCTCGAGGGCGGCCAGCAGATCATCGTTTGGCCGCCGGCCGAGAGACTCCGGGAAGGCAGTATGAAAGGCGGTCCGCTCTCCGAGCGCCGCGACCGCGAGGAGAAAGCGCAGGACCGCGCCGGCGTTGCCGACATCCAGGTCGGCCCTGGCGCGCGGATGACGGCCAAAACCGCGCACGGCCAGATCATTCCCCACGGGCTCTATCTCCGCGCCCAAAGCGATCAGACACCGGCGCATCGCCATGGCGTCATCGTTTGCGGCGGGGTTGACCACCAGGCTTTCGCCGTCGGCCAACGCCGCCGCAAGCAGATATCTGGTGGTGTAGTTCTTGGACGGCGGCGCGGCCACCACCCCGGACAGGTTGGAGCAAGGAGAGACATGCGCCCTCAACTGGATTCACCACCTCGAAAAATGCAAGCAATGTGAGAAAACCCGGATCCAGGTCGTGAACTCATCCCCGGCCTTTAGCCACCCCATCCCCTCTCTTCAAAAGGGGGCCGGGGGTGACTGCAAACGGGGATCGAAGACTTCATTAACCTGTTGGCTCTGTTCTGTATGGTTGATCCTACACATCCATCCATCAAGCAGTGGCAACAAGGCGGGCAGTACTGACGGCAGTTATAGAGCTTATGTTTATAGCCCCACAGCATCTTAAGCAATCATCCAAGCAACCCTCGGCGCAGATATGGATGTCGAGCCACGCGGCATAGGCCGCCATGTCTCACGGCTTTCTATCTCCGCCTGGCCCGTAGACCGACCCCATTCAGCAAGTCGAGTGCCCGCGTCAGCGCCGTTTCATCCTCGACCGCCACCCGGAGGGTGCCTCCCTCGCCTTCGCGGAGGCGCAGGATCTCGATGTCTTTTACGTTGACCGCTTCGGACGCCAGCACGTCGAGGACTTGCTTGATCGCGCCAGGCCGATCCTGGATCGCGACCACAAGTTCTTCGACCTTGCCAAGAAGGCCTTTACCCCTGGCCGGCACGTCTTCCCGCGATACTTTGGCCGCGCGCAAAAACCCCTCGAGGCCGGCGTCATCGCCTGCCAGCAACATCTGGCGCATCCGCGTAAGTTCGGCATGAAAAAGGTCCAATGCATGCTGCAGCGGCCCGCGGTTTGTGGAGAGGATCTGGGTCCATAGCCCGGGATCTCCGCCCGCGATCCGTGTTGTGTCGCGGAAACCGCCTCCCGCCAACGCCAGGGTGCCCGGGTGGGAAGCATCGAGCGCCGCCACCGCGTTGACAAGCGCGGCGGCGATTAAGTGCGGCAGGTGGCTGATGGCCGCCGCGATCAGGTCGTGGACCTCGGGGGCGAGGAAGAGAAACCTGGCGCCGGTGCAGGAGAGGACGGCCATGAGCTCTTCACGGACTGCCGCGGGCGCGGCGGGTTCCGTGGTCAGGATATACGCGGCATTCTCAAAAAGGTAGGCATCCGCCGCCGCTAGGCCCGCACGTTCCGATCCGGCCATGGGATGCCCTCCGATAAAGAACACTCCCTCCGGCACGAGCGGGGCGAGCGCGGTGACAATTTGGGCTTTTGTGCTGGCGGTGTCGGTGACGATCGTCCCCGGACGCAGAGCCGGCAAGAGAGCGGTTATCGTCGGCACCACCGCCTTGACCGGTGTGGCCGCGATGATGACCTCCGCCGCGGCGAGGGCGGCCGGCGAGGGCGCCACCCTGGTGACGGCCCCGGCCGCCAAGGCGGCCTCGCCCACACCCGGTGAGGGATCGTAGCCCCATACTTCCTCAAAACGTCCGCTGCCGACCAAGGCAAGCCCCAGGGAGCCGCCGATCAATCCAAGCCCGGCCAGGCCGACGCGCCGGGTGCGCACCTACATCTCCCGGCCGACCGCGGCCGCGACCGAGCGCAGGTCGCGCATCATGAGCGCGAACTCAGCAAAGGTCAGCGATTGGGGACCATCCGAGAGCGCCGTCTCGGGATTGGGATGCACCTCGACCATGATGCCGTCGGCGCCCACCGCCAAAGCGGCCCGGGCCAGCGGGGCGACCAGAGCGCGCTTTCCCGTCCCATGGCTGGGATCCACCAGGATCGGCAGATGCGAAAGATGCTTGATGGTAGGCACGGCGCTCAGATCAAGGGTATTGCGCGTTGACGTCTCGTAGGTTCTGATACCCCGTTCGCAGAGGACGACCTCGTAGTTGCCTTCCGAGAGGATGTACTCCGCCGCCATGAGCCACTCCTCGGCGGTGGCGGCCAGCCCGCGCTTGAGGAGGACGGGGCGTTTGCTCCGGCCGACTTCACGCAGCAACGTGAAGTTTTGCATGTTGCGCGCGCCGATCTGGAGCATGTCCGCATATTGGGCCACCAATTCGACATCGCGCGGGTTGACCACCTCGGTCACCACGGGCAGCCCCGTCTCGGCGCGCGCCTGGGCTAACAGTATCAAGCCTTCCTGCTCGAGGCCCTGAAAGGCATAGGGCGAAGTGCGCGGTTTGTACGCCCCTCCCCGCAACATATCGGCGCCCGACGCCTTGACGGCCTTGGCCGTATTGACGATTTGCTCGGCGTTCTCAACCGCGCACGGCCCGGCGATCACCACCGCCCGTTTTCCTCCGATACTGAGCGGGCCGACGCGGATCTCGGACGGCGCGGGACTAAATTCCTTGCCCGCCAGCTTGTACGGGGCCAAGATCGGCACGACACGCTCGACCCCGCCCATGGCTTCGAGCGAAGGCGCCATGGAGGCATGCTTCTGCGCTCCCACCGCGCCGATGATTGTGCGTTCCACGCCGCGCGATAGATGGATATCAAAACCCCACGCGCGCAAGCGGTCTTGGACGTGCTGGACCTGTGCTTCGGTCGCTTCCGTACCCATAACGACAATCATTGACCTACCGCCACCTCCTTGGACTGTGCGCCTCCGCCCAGAACAACGTCAAGGGCGGCTAAGAAACGCGCATTTTGCTCGGCCGTGCCCACGGTGACCCTGATCCGTTCCGGTAAACCGAATGAGCCCGCCGGACGGACGATGACCCCCAAGCGGAGCAGGCCGCGGAATACATCCTGCGCCTCCCGGCGCAGGTCGACCAGGATGAAATTGGTCTGCGTCGGCAGAAATGACAAGCCCAAGGCGGACAGTCCCGCGTAGAGTTGCTCTTTGCCCTCGGCGTTTACCGCCCTGCTCCGCGCCACATGTTCATGGTCATCAAGGGCGGCCAGGGCGGCGAGTTGCGCCGGACGGTTCACGTTGAAAGGCTCCTTGACCCGATAGAGAAGGTCGATCAGGCCTTGCGGGCCGACACCATAACCCACCCTCAGACCGGCCAGGCCGAATATCTTTGAAAATGTGCGGAGGACGAGCACGGGGGCGCCGTCGCGCAGATAGTCAATGGGCTCCGGGTATTCGGGCGAGGCGACGTACTCCTGGTAAGCCGCGTCACAGACGGCCAGGACGTTCCCGGGCAGCCGCCCGAGAAAAGAAGAGAACTCCTCCCGGGTGATCATGGTGCCCGTGGGATTGTTGGGATTGCAGAGGAAAACCACCTTGGTGCGACGGGTGATCGCGGCGAGGATCGCGTCCGGATCCTGCCCCCCTTCGGACCGGATACGCACCGGTGTCGCCCCCATCAACTGCACGGCGTAGAGATACTCGCTAAACGTGGGTTCGCAGATGACCGCCTCGTCTCCCGGCCCGAGCAGGGCCTCGGCCGCCAATTTGATAATCTCGTCCGAACCGTTGCCCACGATGATCTGGCTGGCTGGCACGCCCAGCCCGGCGCCGATTGCCTCGCGCAACTCCATGGCGCCGGCATCAGGATAGACCGACGCCTGGGCCGTGCTCGCGGCCAAGGCCGCCATCGCTTTTGGGGACGGTCCGAGCGGATTCTCGTTGCTGGCCAGCTTGACCACATCCGTGAGCCCCAGTTCGCGCTGGACTTCTTCCACGGGCTTGCCCGGCGTATACGGCGGGATCGCAAAGACCGCCGGACGGGCCAGCCGCTGCCAATCAATCACTCTCTGTCACCTCCCGGAGAACGCATGGGTCAGTATGATATGAAATAATAAAACACGCTCCTATTTTAGATCCGGCCTCAGCGTGACCGCATCCCGCAGGTAAACGTGGACCGGCTCCGCGTCCGAAGCCATCTCGATGTGCAGTAGAACGCGTATGCAACGCGGCAGGGCGCCGGGCTTATCGATCTCAACCGCGTCAAGCAGGGGCACCGCCTGCCACCCGATCTGCCGGGCCGCCGCCGCCGGGAACTCGGCCCGCAGGTCCGGCGTCGCGGTAAAGATCGCGCTGACGATCCGGTCCACCGCCAGATTATTGGCACGCACCATGGCCTGTAAAAGCTCGCGCGTGGCGTCGAGAATGCATTCCGGCGTATCGGCCGCCGCCGTGGTCGCCCCCCTGATTCCGCGCAACATCAGCCGATCGCCCGGTGGCCCAGGCCCACCGCCACCTCGTCAAGATGCAGCAGACCGATCCCGAAGAAGACCGCGACCGCCACGTGGTCACCGCGCCTGGCCAAGCCGACCTTGCCTCCGATGTTCAGGCCGATGGCCTTGGTCATGATCTGTGAGAGCGCTTCCCGCGTGGCGCCGGCAATCGCGCCCTCCTCCGCGTGGCAATCCTTGATGATGAACTCACGTTTGGCTGCCACGACCGCGCGTTCGACGATGGACTTGATTGCCAGCAAATACTCGCCGCCGTAGTCAACCGCCGCGGCTCTGATCTCGCTCCGCCGCAGCTTTTCTTTGAGCGCGCGTTCGTCGTCGCGGGTCGCCGAAAGCGCCATCTCGATCGCGGCCCGCGCCACTTCTTTGCTGCCGGTCTCCGACACCACGGTCACCCTCTTTGGCGTTGTTCAGAACCTGAATTCTCCCGCGGAAGCGGCAAGCATTAACAAAAAGGCACCCGGGGAGGGGTGCCACATTTTCCGTGACGGCGTCCGCCTTGTGACTAATCTACCACAAACCCACCGCCGATGGCAAGACTTCGTTAATCCTGGAGCTAATAATCCTGCAGCCGCGTGCCTTCAAGGATATCCACCAGGCTATATCTGGCCCGCCACGCGGGGTCGGATAACGCTGTCTGCGCCGCGATCAGCCCGGTCAGCAACAGAAGGAGAACCACCGCCAGAAAGCTGCCGAACGGGTCCCTATCTCCTCGCATGCGTTTTTCTTTCATGCGAGGAAGCATCTCCCGGACGGCTTCATTTCATTCTCGACGCCCCAGCGGCCCGGAACTTCTCACCAAGAGACATACCCCGTTCACCCGCTCACCCGTTCACCCGTTCACCCGTTCACCCCTACTCCTCCACTCCCGCTCTCCTCCACTCCCCGTACCCCCCCGCCGCCTCGCCGGCAATGAAACCCGTGCTGAAGGCAGCCTGCAGGTTGAAACCGCCGGTAAACCCGTCGACATCCATGACTTCGCCGGCAAAATACAGCCCCTGGACAAGCCGGGAGGCCATGGTGCGCGGATCGATCTCCGCGACCGCCACGCCGCCGGCGGTAACATAGGCTTCGGTGAGGGGCCTGGCGCGCTTGACGGTGAGCGGGAGGTCTTTCATGAGTCTGCAGAGCCTGCGGCGCGCATCCCTGGTCAGCTGATGCGCGGGTTCCGCCGGCGAAATCCCGGCAAAGGCCAAGACCAACGGCGCCAACCTGGATGGGAGTAGGCCTTCGAGGGCGTTGACAGCCAGGCGCCTGCCTTTGTTGGCCAGGGCCTCCAGGACGCGGGCCTCGAGGGCCTCGCGCGGCCCAGCGGGATGTAGATCGAGATGCAGAACGACCGGCGTCTCATCGGCCGCCAGCGCGCGTACGATGCCGCGGCTGAGCCTAAGGATCAGCGGCCCCGAGACCCCGAAATGCGTGAAAAGCATCTCGCCCGTTTCGGAGGCATTCTTCCTCCGCCCGGCGAAGACAGCCGCCCCTACGCGGGGGAGGGCGAGCCCCTGCAGATCCCTCGTCCAGGGCTCAACCGTCTCCAGCGGTACCAAGGATGGTAGGGGCGTGACGATCCGATGCCCGGCGGAGGCGGCCAAGCGATACCCGTCACCGGTCGAGCCCGTCTGGGGGTATGACATCCCACCAGTGGCGATGACCACCGCCTTGCCCCGCATGATCCCGGAAGTGCTTCGCACCCCGGATACGTGCTGCTCCTCCCGTATCAGTTCGGCAACGTCGATGCCCGTCCTGATTGATACTCCAGCCCGCGCGAGGGCGCCGCGCAGGCTATCGAGCACGTCTTGCGCCCGGTCGCCGGCGGGAAAGACCCTGCCGTCCGCCTCGATCCTGGTTGACAGACCGAGGTCGCCGAGATAGCGGATAAGCGCCTCCGGCCCAAAACGGCTGAAGGCGCCATAAAGAAAACGCCCGTTGCCGGGCATGTTGGCGATTAACGACTCAAGCCCGGCCTGGTTGGAAAGGTTGCACCGCCCATTGCCGGTCAGCAGCAGTTTACGCCCCAGGTCGCGATTCTTTTCGAGCAAGACCACCCGGGCTCCCGTCCGCGCCGCGGCCAGAGCGGCCATGATGCCCGCCGGACCTCCGCCCACAACGAGCACGGGCCCCGAGGCGTTCAAGCCCCTTTCACCTGTTTGGCCAGCTTCCACAGTTCGGGCAGAGCCTCCTCCGCCGCGCGCCGTCCCAGCGCCACGCATTCCCCGGCCTGATCGAAACGGGCGGAGCTGACGCAACCGACTTCCGGGCGGATGACGTAGTCCGCCTGAGCGACTTGGTGACGATCGAGTTCCGAACCCATGATCTGCACCACTCTGGTCAACACATCCACGACATGCCTAGCCCGTCTGGTTTGAAAGTCGAAGCCGACATCCACCGCCACCACCGTTGCGCCCATTTCCCGCGCGATCTCAACTGGAACACCGGCCACCACCGCGCCGTCGACCAATGTTCTCCCCTCGACCACCCACGGCGCGAAGAATCCCGGTACGGAGATGCTGGCCCGCAGCGCGGTCGCGAGCGGGCCTTCGCGCAGGACCACGGAAGTCCCCCGCTCAAGGTCGGTGGCCACCACCCAGACGGGCAGGGTTAATTCCGCGAAAGTCCTTCCTTTTGTCAGCAATTCCAGCATGGTGAACGCGCGTTCGCCGCCGCTGAAACCGAGGCCCTTGAAGCTCAGGTCTAGGAGTTCCTCCCAGGGAAAAGCGACCGTAAACTCCTCGAGCCGTTTCAGGTCGGTTCCGACCCCGTATAACGCCGCCACGACCGCTCCCATGCTGGTACCGACCAGCCCCGCCAGGGGAACCCGAGCCTTCGTCAAGACCTGGAGGACCCCCAGATGCGCGAGGCCACGCGCCCCCCCGCCGCCGAGAGCGAGGACGAGTCCCTGCGCCGCCACGTGGTCACCCCCCGCGAACAATGCCATCAAGTGCGGCACCTTGCGTTTTGTGCGAGTAAGGATCGCGACCCCAATACCGGTTTTCTATGACCGTTCCTGACCGTCATCCTCCAGGAGCGGGCGGGTAAAGCAGGTGTATGTCCCCTCGTGGCAAGCCGCGCCCACTTGCTCCACCTTTATCAGCAGCGTATCCTGGTCGCAATCCGTGTCTATGCTTCGGACGTACTGGGCATGACCCGAGGTCTCGCCTTTAACCCACAGTTTTTGCCTGCTCCGGCTGAAAAAGCAGGTGCGGCCCGTTTTCATCGTGATGCGCAGGGACTCCTCGTTCATATAAGCCACCATGAGCACCGCGCCGGTCTTGACATCCTGGATTACCGCCGGGATCAATCCGCGTTCATCATATTTCAACTGTACAGGGTTCATCGTCTCTCTCTCCTCACTGATCGTCACGCCGGGCTAACCGGCGTGCGCGGGAATCGAACGGGCACTCCGTGGGCCGCCAGGAAATCCTTGACCGCACCCACGCTATGCTGGCGATAGTGGAAGATGGAAGCGGCGAGTACCGCATCGGCGCGGCCTTCGGTCAGAGCGGCCAAGACGTGCGCCGGTTCGCCCGCTCCTCCCGAGGCGATGACGGGGACCGGCACCCGGGTGGATACGGCGGCAAGCAACGCGCAATCATAGCCAGTTTGCGCGCCGTCCTGATCCATGCTGGTCAATAGGATCTCCCCGGCGCCAAGGGACACTCCCCTCTCGGCCCAGGCCACGGCGTCCAAACCGGTGGGCTGCCTGCCACCGTGGGTATATACCTCCCAGCCGCCTCCCGGCCGTGCCTTGGCGTCGATCGCGAGAACCACACATTGGCGGCCGAAGAGCGCGGCGCACTTCTTAATGAGTTCGGGGTCGCGGACAGCCGCGGTGTTCAAGGAGACCTTGTCCGCTCCGGCGCGAAGAATGGCGCGCATCTCATCGACGCTGGCGATACCGCCGCCTACGGTGAACGGAATGAATACGCTCTCGGCGACGCGGGCCGCGAGTTCCGCCGCAATGCCCCGGCGTTCGTGCGAGGCGGTTATATCCAAAAAAACCAGTTCATCGGCGCCTTCCGCGTCGTAATACGCGGCCAGTTCCACCGGATCGCCCGCGTCGCGCAGATTCAAGAACGAAGTGCCTTTGACCACGCGTCCATCACATATGTCGAGGCAAGGAATAACGCGTTTGGCCAACATGTGCCCCACCCCCCCAGCCGGGATCTCATCTATGGGACGGCTTGCCGCGGATCGAGGCGGACCCCATGGAGAGCTTTGCCGGCGACGGCCGGGAGCACCGACGCGCGCAGGTCGTGGTTAAGCCCGCCAAACTCGGCCCCTCCGGCCTGCCATCCCGGGCTCTATCGGTGTGTTTCAATACCCGCGGCCCAAGATCGTGCGCATCATAATACCTCGCAAAACCTGCGCAGCAACTCCAAGCCGACCGCGCCGCTCTTTTCGGGATGGAACTGGACCGCCAGGACGTTGTCGCGCGCCAGCGCGGCGGCAAAGGTTCGGCCGTAGTCGGTCTCCGCCGCGACCAAGCGTTCGTCGTCCGGATCGACGTAGTATGAATGCACGAAGTAGACATACTGTCCGTCGGCCTGCGCCAGGACGGGGTGTCCTGATTTGACGGACAAGTTGTTCCAACCGATCTGCGGGACCTTGCCCGGACCAGGCAGCAACCGGGTCGTGCCCGCAAAGATCCCAAGCCCGAGCGGCCTTGTGCCATCGGGTGCAAGCTCTTCGCTGTCTTCCATGAGCAACTGCAAGCCAAGACAGATGCCCAGGGTAGGTCGGCCGGCGGATATATGCGCCAGGATCGGTTCCACCAGTCCCAATGCGGTCAGACTGGCCATGGCCGCCGCGAAGGCACCCACGCCCGGAAGAATGAGCCTATCCGCCCTGGCAATCCGTCTGGCGTCGCTCGTAACCTCGGCGGGGTGACCGATCGCCGCCAGGGCCCGCTGCACGCTGGCCAAGTTCCCCGCGCGATAATCCACGATCGCCGTCACCCAAGCACCCCCTTGGTCGAGGGAATGCCCGCTTGGCGGGGATCAAGCGCCAGCGCCGCGCGCAAAGCGCGCGCCACGGCCTTGAAACAAGCCTCCAGGCAGTGGTGGGTGTTGCCCCCGGAGAGCAGCCGCAGATGCAGGTTGAGTCCCGCGTTATTGGCCAGCGCGCGCATGAATTCCAGCGCCAGTTCCGGTTCAAATTCCCCGCAGCGCCCGGGACCCAAGTCGACCTGATACGATAGATACGCCCGGCCGCCGAGATCCACCGCGGCTTGGGCGAGCGCCTCATCCATCGGCACCAACGCCCAACCGTACCTGGTCAGTCCGCGTCCGTCGCCGAGCGCTTCTCGAAGTGCTCGCCCGAGCGCGATGCCCACGTCCTCCACGAGGTGGTGCCCGTCCACCTGAAGGTCTCCCCGTGCCGCGACGGTAAGATCGATCAGACTATGCTTTGCCAGCAACCTGAGCATATGATCGAAAAAACCCAGACCCGTATCGACCTTGGCGTCGCCGTTACCGTCGAGCTCGATCAGGATCTCGACGGCGGTTTCCTCCGTTTGCCGGGTGACCCTCGCCTGCCTGCTCATGCTCCTTCCCCCTCAAGCCTGCGCAGGAGGGATAGGGCGTGAGCCGTCAGCCCTTCCTCCTCGGCTAATCTCACGGCGAACGGCCCGTCCGCCGCAAAACCCCGGCGTGAATAACTGACCAGACTCAGGCGCCGCAGGAAGTCGTCGACGCCCAGACCGGAAGTGAAGCGGGCGGTGCCGTTGGTCGGCAGCACATGGTTGGTGCCCGCGACGTAATCCCCCAAAGCCTCGGGCGAATAAGGCCCGATGAAGACGGCGCCCGCCTTGCGCACTCGCGCCGCCAGCGCCAAGGGTTCGGCGACGATGAGTTCCAGATGCTCCGGCGCAAGCTGCTCCGAGAGCATCAGGGCCTCCTCCAGATCCCGGGTGATCACCGCGCCTCCGTGCGTTGCCAGGCTCGCGCGCGCGGTGGAGGCACGCGACAACCCCGCCAGAGCCGCGTCGATCTCCCGCGTCACGGCCGCGGCCAGCGCTCGTCCGGGTGTCAGGAGAATGGCTCCGGCGCACGTGTCGTGCTCCGCCTGCGCCAGGAGATCCGCCGCCACGCAGCGTGGGTCGGCCGTCTCGTCGGCGATGATCGCCACCTCGCTCGGGCCGGCCAGCATATCGAGACCGACCCGGCCAAAAACTTGGCGTTTGGCTTCGGTGACATACTTGTTGCCTGGGCCGACGACCTTGTCGACCGGCGCGATGGATTCGGTCCCGTATGCAAGGGCCGCGATGGCTTGCGCGCCGCCGATCCGGTAGACTTCATCGACGCCCAGGCAGTCGAGCGCGCAGAGCAACCCCGGCGCCAGCGAGCCATCGGAACGCGGCGGGGAACAGACGGCAATGGAAGATACGCCCGCGATCTGCGCGGGAATGACGTTCATGAGCACGGAGGAGATGAGGGGTGTGGCGCCGGCGGCGCCCCCAGGCACGTAAGCGCCGATGCGCGCCATAGGGAGGTAGCGATATGCCAGAAAACCGCCGTCGGGGTCCATCTGGAGCAGGTCCTGGCGGCGCTGGCGCTCGTGAAACCGCCTTATATTATCCGCCGCGCGGCCAATGGCCTCTCTGAGCGCCGGTTCGGCCTGGGCCGTTCCCGCTCTGATCTCGGCCGCGGGCACGCGCAGGCGTTCCCGGGCGAGCGCCACCCTGTCAAAATCACGTGTAAACGCGACCAGGGCCGCGTCGCCGTCGGCACGCACCCGATCAATGACGGCGCGTACTTGCCCGCTTAGCTGGTCCCCCGCGTCTCCCGGCAGCAGCCGCCGGCGGTCCAGGAGGGCCGCGATGGCCGCATCGTCCGTTCCGGTGGTCAAGATCCGCCAATCCATTTGGTATCCTCCATAGATGGCTCTTCTACGATAAATGGCTTTGATACCGGCCTATTTCCAAAGCGGTCTGGCAGGTTAGGAATACTCTACCACAGCGCCAAAGCTTGTGTCAAGAAAAGAGCCCCCTTTTGGGGGGCTCTATCATCTCCGGGAGATTCTCGCCTAAGGACCAAGGAATATGCCAAGAATCCCCAGAATGGTACCGATTAACCCTATGGTCTTGGCCTTCTTCGCTTCCGCCTCGGCCGTGGTCTTGTCCTGGGTGGTCTGGTACTTTAAATCTTCCAGCGACTTGGTGGCCGCCGCCAGATCCGCCTGGAGCTTGGCGATCGTCTGATCCTGTTGGCTATCCTTGGCCTGGATCTCTTTGACCTGCTCTTCGAGGGTGGTCACCCTTACGTCCAGGGCGTCCAGCTCCTCAATGAATTCGGCTTCCAGATCCTGAATGGCCTCATAGATATCATCGGAGAGCGCCATCAGGTCTTCCTGCGTGGCGAAGTCACCCTCGTCCTGTCCGGCAAGGGCCTCTGCGATCATTGCCTTGACATCTTCCTCGGACAGGATCTTCTTTGGCTCCGCCGGTTGGGGCGTTGGCTGCGGCTTCGGCGCCGGCGCCTGGGTTTCCTTGACCGTGGCCAGTTGCGCATCGGTGGAGGACTGGAGCGCCGCCAGTTTCTCGTCAAAATAGTTCATGAGCCTGGCCATGAACTCCACCACCTCGTTGCGGGTGGCGGGACGGCTGCCCCTGAACGTCCCATCGGGATATCCCTTGATCAACCCGGCGTCATAGACCAATTTGAATGACTGGTAGACCCAGCTGTTCACCGCCGGCTGGTCATCAAATTGAGCGTAGGCTGCCTGGCCAAGGGTCAAACCGAGGATAAGCACGAGCACCGCGAGCATCATCGTACGACGCACTACGTTCACCTCCCGTCTTCTTTGGAATGCGGCCGCGGGAAGCCCCACGGTCAAGCATTCATACTTCGTCATGCTATTATTCTACCCAATATGTCTAGATCCTTCAAAGATGGTGAATCTTACCCTATTCATTTCTAAACCCTTCGCCAAGTACCTCGTGCACTCCCGTCAAGATCACAAAAGCGCGCGGATCGATGCGGTTTACGATCTCCCTCAGTTTCGTCTCCTCGGATCTGGAGATTACACAGAGCAGCACCTCCCGCTTTGCGCCCGAGTATAACCCCCGGCCTTCCAGACCTGTGACGCCCCGCTGCAGTTCATGCAGGAGCGCATGGCCAATTTCCCGCGCTTGCCCGGAAACGATGATCGCCGCTTTGGCATAGTCCACCCCGACCAAGACGGCATCGATCGCCTTGCTCGCCACAAAGACGGTAATGATGGCCACCAGGGCCGCCTCGGGGCTGCGAAAGGCCACGCCCGCCAGCGCGATTACGGCGCCGTCGATCGTAAGCAAGGCCTGCCCGACGGAGATTCCGGTCCAACGGTGCAATAGTTGCGCGCCGAGATCCGTGCCGCCCGTCGTGCCTCTGGCCCTAAAGGCAAGACCCATGCCCGCGCCGGTCAAGACACCGCCGTAGAGCGCCGCCAATAGGGGATTTTCCGTGAGCGGTCGATGGATTAGAGAACGCCATACTTCGACCATCAATGAGAGGATCGCCGTCCCGTACAAGGTCCGCGCGCCAAAGCGGTGGCCGAAGACGCGCAGGCAGACGAGGAAGAGCGGCAAATTGACGGCGAGCATGACCGGTCCAACAGGGAGGCGCCATAGATAGTGGACGATCGTCGCCAGACCGCTGACGCCTCCAGCCGCGATCCGATTGGGAATCAGCAGCCAGACCAGACCGAGGGCCGTAAGACTCACACCCGCCGTAATCAAGACATAATCCCGCAGGCTCGCCCGCCATCCGTGGACCTGGCTCCGGGTTATTCGGAACACCTCCTTCTTGCCTCCGGCTTGAGCGCAAGCCATATATAGCCGGGCATAACACGCAGCCTGATCAGCCGGCGCGGCTCGCGCAAGACCCGGTACAGCCATTCGATGCCCAGACGACGCATGATTTGCGGCGCACGCCGCGTACGGCCGGAGAGCACGTCGAAGCTTCCTCCCACGCCCATGCCGACGGCGGCGCCCGTGCGTTCGAGGTTCCGCAGCAACCAGTATTCCTGCCGCGGTACTCCCAGACCGGCAAAGACCAGTTTCGCCCCGCTCGCGGCGATCCGGGCCGGGAGACCAGCCAGTTCCGCCTGGGAGAGAAAGCCGTGGGCGGTCCCGCCCACGATCAGATCGGGGTAGCGTTCACCGAGCGCCCTGGCTGCCAGTTCGGCCACGCCCGGCTCGCCGCCGTATAGGAATACCGGCAGCGACCGGCGGGCGGCTTCCGCGGCCAAGCGCTGGCAGAGTTCCACCCCGGGAACGCGGCGTACTTCGCGCCAGCCCCGCCGTAGGCAGGCCAGCATGATGCCCGTCCCATCCGGCACGACCAAGGTGTCCCCCTCAAAGCAAGCCGAGAAGGCCGGATCGCGGCGGGCATACATTACCATCTCCGGGTTGAGCGTGATCACGCGCAAAGGCCGGTTTCCCGTCCCGTCCATCCGGGCCAGGCAGATCTCCACGGCACGTTCCATCGTTACGAGATCCAGAGGTATGCTCATCAACCATTTCCTGGATGCCATTAACTGAGAGGCTCCCCTTCCGCGATCAATATGCCCCAATTCAACCAGAAAAGGCTCGCGAGCGCCGGGTGGGTGAGAAATGCGTCGGCGAAACCGAACACGAACAGGGACGCGAGCGTCGCCATGGCCGCCGCGGCTGCCGGTGTGCGCGGGCCTCGCATCGCGGTGCGGACCCCGAAGACGATCAGCGGCACGAAGCCTGCCAGGGCCAAGAGACCGCCATGGACCGCGATCTCGAGCAGGAGATTATGGGGATGCGATCCCGGCAGTGGCGGCGACATCCCCCAACCTGCCAGGGGTTTGGCGGCCCATGCGCGTAACGCAAGCCACCATATATCAATTCGTGCAGCTACAGTAGGATCAGTCCCATCAAGCGCGGCGAGTAGGCGATCCCCAGGCGTCCAGGGAAGGATGGCCGCCGCCAGCCCAAAGAGCAGCAGGACGGGTAGAACCCGCGGCCGGTGGAAGTACAGAATGACCATCAATCCCGCCGCGCCCGCGAACCAGCCGCCGCGTGAGGCGGTTAGGAGGCAGGCCGCGCCAAGCAGGGCCAGGCTCAAACGGCGCAGATAGCGCGGCCACGCCACCGTCAGGGTAAGCGGCGCCACCCCGGCGCAGTAAGCGGCCAATACGTTGGGATTACCCATGGTACCGTAGGCCCGCCCCCAAGGCCAGGTGTAGCCCACCCAATGCGCGGGTGTGGCCAAGCCCAGCAAGATCTGGAGCACGGCCGCCGCGGCCGCGGTGAGCCCGCCCAGCAGGAGGGACTCCTGGAGACGGCGCGGCTGGTCGCGCGCCATGCCGAGAGCCAGGATCGGGCCGACCAGTGCCAGGTCGACCAGGGTCATGAGGTGCGCCGGCTCTCCCCGCCAGGGCCAGGCCGCCGACCAACCGGCGGCCACCCAAACCAACGGCGCGGCCTTTGGCCAGAGGCCGTCCGGGTCAGCAGTCAAGACCGGCCAGAACGACAACGCCAAGAGCGCGGGGGTCTCAGCGGCCGGCGCCAGCGGGAGCGCAAAACACAACACCCGCGCGGCCGGCGCCGCCCATTTACGGAGCGAGCGAACGGCGGCTAGCGTCCGCCAGCAACCTTGATTCGTTCCACACGCCCCCAGAACGAGGCCAGAGTGGTCCGGAGCGGATAGGACTCCCCGACCCGGACCGGAAGATTGCGCCCGAGGTAGAGCCCTTTCCCGGCGCGGAAACGGCCTTTGCCCGCAACAACCGCCAACACGTCCAGCGCTTCGGACCAGTGGCGACCCGACGCGGGCTCCCGCGCCGGGCGGGACTGCGCGCTGATGATCCGGCCCAGTGCCGCGCCGTTTTTGGCATGGCGAACGGTCTCGCCCGGCGGCAGCGCGCCCAACAAGCCGGCCGATACATCCTTAATGAAGAAGGTGATGTGTACCTGGCGGGGTTCCGTACCCAAGGGTACGGGCAGGGCGGCCGTCGCCGCCCGGATGGCGATGGCGCCGAAGACCACGGCCAGGGCAAGGTCACGCAATCTGAACCGGCCGAACCTCACGCGCCCCTACCCGCTTGTCCGTCCCCGTAATCCATATGATCCATCACGGCGTACGTTCCAGCCTCCTGTAACCCGCTAGGGCATCCTGGGGTGGATGGCAGCGCCCCCTCTCTTTTTGCGCCGAGGGGGTGAGTGCAAAATACGAATCGAAGACTTAATCGCACCACTGGTCAGAAAATGGCATCAAACTCACCCCCCATCCCCCTCTCTAAGCTTAGAGAGGGGGTGCCCGCAGGGCGGGGGTGAGTTGACAAACGCAGAAGCCGTCTCATTTTCATCCTTTGTTGTCCCCGCAGAATACCGGGGTTAGAGCAGCGGGCTCAACCCGCCACGCCCCACCGCTCCGCCACCATGCGCTGAAGGCGAAGGAAGACCAACCGGTCAAAGAAGGAACCCAAGACGGCGAGCACGGTCATGATCGCCAGAACCTGAGACATGTCGTTCAGTTCACGGCCCATCATCAGGAGATGCCCAAGCCCCATACTGACATAGAGCAACTCACCGGCCATCAGGGAGCGCCAGGCGAACGACCAGCCCAGCTTCATCCCGGTAATAATGGACGGCAGCGCGGCGGGAAAGATGACCTCCGTATAGAGTCTGAGACCTTTGGCGCCCATATTCGTCGCCGCGCGCAGAAACGGCGGCGGGATGTTCTTGATGCCATCCTCGGTCGAGACGGTGATCGCGAGGACGGCCCCCATAATCACCACGAACAGGATGGCGCGTTCGTTCAGCCCGAACCAGAGCAGCGCCAGTGGTAGCCAACAGATGCTCGGCAAGACCTGCAGACCGAGGACCAGGGAGCCTAGCGTCTGCCGAAGCGGATCGCTACGCCCAAGGGCCATGCCGAGGGCGGTGCCAAAGATTAAGGAAAAGCCGAAACCCATGATTATGCGGCGCATGCTCACCCAGACAGCCAAGGGAATCGAGCCGTTGCCGAGCCCACCGAGCAATGTTCGCAAGACGCCGCTCGGCGGCGGCAGCAGGTACGGCGGCCATAATCCCGCTCTACCCGCTAGTTCCCAAAGGGAGATCAACGCCAGGAAGAAGATAGTCCTCCTCAGACCGCCACGCATCGTCATTACCACCCCCTTCGGACGGCGGCGCGAAGACCAGCCGAAGTTGGCGGCGGATTTCCTCGTCGAGTTCGCGCAAGAGCCCCTGTTCCAACAGGCGCGGCCGCGGCGCGCGCACCTGGTATTCCTTGACCACCCTGCCCGGACGGGAGGAGAAGACCAGGATTCTATCCGCCAGGAGCAAGGCTTCCGGGACATGATGGGTGACGAAGAGGATCGTCTTCCCGGTCCCGGCCCAGACCTGGAGCAACTCCCTGTGCAGCCGATCCCTCGACTGCAGGTCGAGGGCGGCAAAAGGCTCGTCCAGAAGCAGCAAATCCGGATCGAGCACCAGCGCTCTGGCCAGGGCGGCACGCTGTTTCATGCCGCCGGAAAGCTGATGTACGTACGAGCGGGCAAAATCACCGAGCCCCACCTGTCTGAGGCAGTCCAGGGCGCGCAGCGCCCTTTCCGCGCGCGCGAGCCCGCGAATGCGCAAACCGAATTCCACGTTTTCCTGTACGGTCAGCCATGGGAACAAGGCGGGCTCCTGGAACATGATGATGCGGTCGGGACCCGGTCCCTCGACGGGATGCCCGTCGACAAACACCCTGCCGCGGCTGGGGCTTTCCAAACCCGCCACGATGTTCAACAAGGTCGATTTCCCGCATCCGGACGGTCCCACGAGACAGATGAACTCCCCCCGATATACCGACAAGGTCACGTTGGCGAGCGCCTCCAAGCGTCCGCCCCGCACCCTGAAATGCTTGCCGACCCCCCGGACCGTCAGTTTCGCTCCTTCCGTCCGCGAAAGAGCAATCTCCTCACCCAGTCTGACCGCGATCTGGGTCCGGGTTATGGTGCTATGTTCTTCCAGCTCAAGCTCTTGCCATTTTCCGTGCACGGTAGTGTCCTCCACCCGGCCGGGCCGCCCCGGCCCGAATTCTTTCTACAGTATACTCCGGGCTGGAAGCTTTGCGCCGTTGTCCGCATGCCGGGCATCGGATCTTGGATCCATGGATACTTCTACGCCAGTCCCGTCCCCTCGATCACCGCGCGGATGACGCCCGCCGACCGGTGCAGGCCTTCGTGTTCGTCGGGTGAAAGCGGTATCGCCACCACCCGCTCCACGCCCTCGCGCCCCACGATCGTGGGCACGCTCAGGGCGACGCCGGTCAAGCCGTATTCGCCTTGCAGGACGCTGGCGACCGTGAGGAGGGAATGCTCGTCGCGGATGATGCTCCCCAGGATCCGCAGGAGAGCCAGGCCGATGGCATAATAGGTCGCGTGTTTGCGCTTGATGATCTCATAGGCCGCGTCCCGGACCTGGGCGAAGATCCGTTCCCGCTCGGGCCGGCCGCAGTGGCGCTTGCAGGCGGCGCAATACTCGTCCAACGATACGCCTGCGATATGGATCGCGCTCCAGATCGGCACCTCGCTGTCCCCGTGTTCGCCCAGGATATACGCATGGACGTTGGCCGGGTCGACCCGGCAGTGCTGACTGAGCAGGAAACGCAGCCTGGAACTGTCGAGCAACGTACCCGAACCGATGATCCGCTTGGACGGGAGTCCGCTCAACTTGGCGGCGGCATAGGTCATCACATCAAGCGGATTGGTGGCGACCAGCAGCACCGCCTCGGTCCCACCCGCCACCACTTCGGGGATGATCTGGCGGTAGATGGCGATATTGCGGGCCGCCAGGTCGAGCCTGGTCTCGCCGGGCTTTTGCGCCACCCCGGCCGTGATCACGACCACCGCGGCGTCATCGCAATCCCGGTAGTCGCCGACCCTGACGGTCATGGGACGCACGAACGGCAGGCTGTGATTGAGGTCCATGACCTCGCCTTCCGCCTTGTCGCGATTGACGTCCAGCAGCACGATCTCCTCCACCAGCGCGCGCTGGATGAGGCTGTACGCCAGGCTGGCGCCCACAAAACCAGTGCCGATGATCACAATCTTACTCTTTCTCACCCGCAACCCTCCAGAACTAAGCATGGCTAATTGGCCGTGGCATATACCGATAAATACGCAGCTCGTCGCTGGTCGCTCGTCGCCCGGGGAACGGAACGCAGCGCGTCGCCGGTCGCTCGTCGCTCGGGGAACGTACCAGAGTTAAAGCGACGCGAAAGATCGGTTTTCTCGTGGTTCGAAGATGTAGCCTCCCCTTCGATTCCCCTCCCCCGCGATCGCGGAGAAAGGGAAAGGGGCGAGGGCCAAAAGACTCGACGGAGATCGATTGCCGGGTTTTGACGCCTCTCTACAGAGGCTACCGCGGATGGCGACTGGTTGTCCGATCCCGACGCAGTAAGCATAATCCAAGCGCCACGGGCTTTAGCCCTTGGGGCGCAATGCCGGATAGGTTTTGGCCTCAGATGACTTGTGGTGGCGGCGCCGACGGTGAGAGGTCCGCGTCCGGGTTAAGGTGCTGGCCGCGGGTAAAGCATTCCGTGGCGACGACCTTTGGCTTGAACGAGGCCACCAGAAGCTCGCAGACCATGCGCGGATCGATCGAGCGGCCGCAGGTAAAGCAATCCAAGGCCGCGTACCCCAGTTCCGGATAGGTATGGACTGCCAGGTGCGATTCGGAAATAATGACCACACCGCTCACGCCGTACGGTTGGAAGCGGTGGAAGCAGGTCTGCCTCACCTCCGCCCCGGCGCTCCGCGCGGCGTGCACCATCTCCCGTTCCAGAGAGCTTGCGTCATCAAGAAAAGAGCCTTCGCAAAAATAGAAGTCGGCGATGAGATGGCGGCCGATCGCCATATGCCCCGCCCTCCCGGACGTGTTCCGCCCCCGGCCCGAAGATGATCTATACTATGTGCCCGGGATAGCGCGCGCCAAGGCTTCGTCAACGATTTTTGCGGGCCGGCCCGGGCGCGGGGATCAGGGCCTGGGTATGGCGCCAGGCGCGGAACACGGGGAGAGGCAGGCCTCGCCCCTTCATGGGACCGCCAGATGCTCTTAAGCGCATTCATCTTGCCGGGGCGCACCACAAGCCGTCCGTCCCAACGGAGACAGCGTAACGCTTTACGTATTGCCTCCCACTTTCGCTAAAACCACGGTGGACAATCTTGCCTCACGCCTCTTGCCTCATGCCTCACGCCTCTTGCCTCATGCCTCACGCCTCTTGCCTCATGCCTCACGCCTCTTGCCTCATGCCTCACGCCTCATGCCTCTTGCCTCACGCCTCATGCCTCTTGCCTCACGCCTCACTACTCTTGCCTCACGCCTCTCGCCTCACGCCTCGTATTACGGCACTTAACTGACTTTCCCCATATCCTTTATGACCCGGCGGAGCTGGCGGCGGAGTCTGTCGGCCACCGCGGGGTCGCCGGAGACACTGCCGGGCAGGCGGGTTCGCAAACTGCGGTAGGCGGCCTCGACCTCGCCCATGAGCACGGACCAGTCGTCCTTGGGCGCGGCGGTTGGCAGAGCGCCTTTCAATACGGCTTTGTCCGCCAAGAGATAGGTCTCCCCGGCGGCGGGCACCACGGGCGTCAGCCTCAAGATCCGCCGCACGGTCTCCGACCAGCGGCCGAGCGTGTCGTCCTCGCCGTGGATCAAGAAGAGGGCGCGCGGTTTGCCGCGCAAGGCGCCGAGCCACTCGAGGAGCCCCTGCCGGTCCGCGTGCGCCGAGTACCCGTCGATCTCGTGGATGGCGGCCCGCACCGCGATCTCCTCGCCCATGACGCGGACGTTCTTTT